>JASEHH010000007.1 GCA_030017685.1 Thermodesulfobacteriota bacterium
ATCATTGGAAAAAACATCCTCTCTCACCTCTGCATTAAGTTAGCGCTTATGCCCCAGTGGGGAGAGGGGAGGGTGAGGG
This sequence comes from Thermodesulfobacteriota bacterium, assembly GCA_030017685.1. GTDB lineage: Bacteria > Desulfobacterota > BSN033 > BSN033 > UBA1163 > RBG-16-49-23. The sequence goes on from JASEHH010000007.1 coordinate 80, forward strand.
GGCCTATTGTCAAAAAAATAATTGCGTTTGTATTAATGACAGAACTTTTTCTTAAAACCGGGAACTTTTCTGTATTCGGGTTGTCTATTAAACCATAAGAAAATTAAAAAGGAGGTAATGTTATGAAACGGAACGTTTTCTTAATGGTGTTGTTTATCAGTTTGGTTATTCCCGCATTGGCATGGGCCCATGCAGGAAATGTAGATGTAGTGGATGTACGGGTTCTTTCAGATTCTGGAGAAGTGTTTCCAAAGTACAGGACCTATCCACGCTGCCCCCAGGAGGGAAAATTTTTCTATATGGAGGCAGTGAAGGGACAGAGATACTCTGTTCAGGTTACAAACGGATCGGATAGGCGCATTGGCATCGTGATTGCAGTGGATGGGAGAAACATCATCGATGGCAAGAAATCAGACCTGAAGCGGAATGAACGGATGTACATCATTGGGCCTCATGGGTCAAATACCTTCGAAGGCTGGCGAACAGGCATGGACAGGACGAACAGGTTCTACTTCACCGAATCGTCCGATTCCTATGCGGAGAAGGTTTTTGCCGATGCCTCGGCAATGGGGACCATCGCTCTCGCTGTGTACAGGGAAAAGCTTCCTGAAATAGTTCCGTACTCCGGAGGTCCATCTCGAATGAAGGACGCACCTGCTGCCGCTTCACCAGGTGTTCCCGGTGAGAGTCGCTCTGCTGACAGGTCTGAGCTGAAGAAGAATGAGCAGGCAGGCACCGGATTTGGGGAGACGACCCACTCCCCTGCTTATATGGTCCACTTTGATCCGGAGCCTACCATAGCCGAAAAAATTGTCTTGAAATATGAATGGCGGTCAGAACTGTGCGGGAAAGGAATTATTTCATGCGGTCCGAAAAACAGGTTCTGGCCTGATCATTACGAATTTGCCCCGATCCCAAAAGATTTTAGGGGATGATACGGGTAATCGAGGGAAGTTCTGCTGCCGATGCTATAAAATCAAAGGAGGGAAACCTTATAACATGTACCCCGTTCTACCAATCGCAGGATGAAGATAGGGAGTTTCCATAGAGAGAAGAATGCTTATTTATAAGTTTCTACTTCTACTTCCGTGGTAGGGTGCCGGTACGACAGTCGTTCCTACTCTTTTCGGCATAGAAAGGGCGGGGTCAGAGCCCCGTCCTTTCTAACGGGGTTCACCAAGCCTTTCGGAGAGAGTCCAGTCCCCTCAGATAATCCTCGTGCTCGAGATTCATTTCAACGCTGTGCTCATGAAGTATACCCATCATCTTTAAGACGGAGACTCCAGCTATTCGAGCAGCTCTTTCGATGGAGGCTTCTGATTTTTTGTATTTTTCTATGGCCAGCATTACCCTGCCAAGATCGACGAGCTCTCTCACCTTTTTAGAGACATCCTCTCGCTCTTCCTTGGCCAAAACCGATAGGAAGCGATAAGCCTCATCATCCATTCGTATGCTTACCGTCTTTTTTGCCATACTTAGCTCTTTTGAACTATACCAAGCTCCTTTTGCACTTTTTGAAAGCGCCTTTGAGCAAGGGAGATTCCAAGTGAGGGAGATAAACGGTTCATCCACCAGAACAGCTTCCACCAGGACGGCACGATAATGATTGCTTTATTGCTTGCAACGGAATTTAACACCTTTTCTGCAAACATGTTTGGGGGCATGGGCTTGAGTTTTTCCCACATACGCCGCATTTGTTCAGGAGGAATGTCAATAAGCATTTTGCCATACTTCCCCATTCCTTCTAAAATAGGGGTACGAACAACACCAGGGCATAAGACACTAACACGGGCTCCCATCTGGGCGGCTTCGGCCCGTAGTGATAGTGAAAGGCCTACGACTCCATACTTGGTTGTCGCATAGGCAACCGCTCCTGGTGAGACCATAAGTCCAGCCATTGAAGCAGTATTTACAATATGTCCGAATCCCTGGGCCATCATAATCTTATAGGCTGCTTGGACACCATTTATCACCCCACGGAGATTGACATCTACAATTTGATTCCAATCTTCGATGCCGTAATGGCAAACGTTGCCACCGATTGCAATTCCCGCATTGTTGAAAATGTAGTCTAATCGACCAGTACGATTGATGGTTTCTTGGACGAGCTGTTCCATCGCAGAGAAATCCGTTACCTCTATTTTCACCGCCGTTGCTTTGCCTCCGGAAAGGCGGATTTCTGAGGCGACTTCTTCTGCCAATTCAATCTGAAGATCAGCCAATACCACCTCGCAGCCACGCTTCGCTAATTCCTCAGCAAGGGCGCGACCAATTCCTGATGCTCCACCGGTGACAATCCCAGTGGCACCATCAAAAATACGAATCGTTTTACTTGATTCCATAGTACCCCCTGAAAAGTATTAAGAAATAAACGCATCCACAAGGTGAAGAGATCGGTTAACATTAAGGGTTGAGCTGTCTCCCGCCTGCCCCGGTGGGGAAACGACTTTTTCTCCAGAGATGGTCTCATCGACGTCAGCAACCTTTTCCAGTAAGGTTGTTAAATGTGATATACACCAATTCTGATTATTAAGGAAGCGGAAATTTAAAGCACTTATGCTCACTCCTATCATCTGCGACAGTTTACCCCGATAGAAATAATGGCCCGCTCGGTTTCGAGTCGCAACGACTGGAATTTCTAACGGGGTAAACTTGGATCTTCCTCGATTTTTCTGGTAACCCCAATTATTATCTCAGCCCCTCTGGAGTTAAAGGTGAGATTTTTCTTGACAAATAAATTTAGTATGCTAAAGTTTAGCACATAAAATATCATCCGAGGAGTTAATGATGGCTGTTGAAGACCGGCTCATATTTTTAATTTCCAAGGTATATCAAAAGGTTATCATAAATCTTCAAAAGGCTTTCTCAGAGGCTAATCTTGAGGTGACGCCGGTTCAGGCCATGGTACTCTTCTACCTTCAAAAGAAAGACGGTTCAAGTCTTACGGAGATTAGCTCTGGTTTAATGTTAGAGAATCCGACTGTCACAGGCTTGATCGACCGATTGGAAAAATCAGGTTATGTGAAACGATCGGATCACCCCAGTGATCGACGTGTCTACCTGGTTTATCTCACTGAGAAAGGAAGCAGGGTAGCCAAGAGGGCATTGCCCATCATTAAGAGGTTAAACGAGCAAATAAAAGAAGGATACTCAGAGGAAGAGATTGAAAGCTTCAAAAAGGTATTGATCGGAGCATTTAATAAATTCTGATCGGGAGGATCTATATGGAGAAGATATTCGAAGAGATGACGAATTTGTTCGCTCGAAATAATATTCCTATTTTCGGCATTACCAGCGCTAAGTCACTCGAAAACGAGCCTTCAGGTTACAGACCGTCAGATATGCTTGCTTCAGGAAAAAGCGTCCTCTGCCTGGGGATACCCGTTCCTAAAGGAATATTCAAATGTCAGGAAAAATCAGAATGGATGTATTGGAGGGCTGCCAATATTTACTATCGAAACATAGATATGGTTTTGATGCAGGTTGCACGTATCATCGAAGAAAGAGGTGAAACGGCCGTCCCTGTCTTCGGGTGATTTCCTTACGACGTCCTTGGTAAGGGCGATTTTTGGGAGTATATGAGTTTGGTCAGAATGGCTGAGGTGACGGGTATTGGGAAGATAGGAAAAAATGGATTGCTCTTCAATTCCAGATATGGCCCCAGGTTAATGCTGGGAGGAATTGTCACAACAGCATCCTTACCCGCAATAGCCTGGCCGGAGAAGGATGAGAAAGGATGTCCTGAAGATTGCTACATTTGCCAAGAACAGTGTCCGATTCAGGCTATTGATAAAAGTGGAAAGGTGGATAGAGTGGCGTGCATTAAGTATTCAATGAAAAGCCCTATCTTTACAAATTTCATGGAGACCGCCAGCGCCGGTTCAGAAGACATTCAGATGATCAACCACCTGACAGCAGTGGATGACCACTCCATGTATCGTTGTATTCGATGCGTCTCGGTCTGCCCTTATCTGTGAATCTTTTTTATTAAGGAGAACGTGCTATGAGCGAATGGCAAAAAACATCTTGTGTGCTGTGTTGTAATAATTGCGGCCTTGAAGTCATCACCGAGGGCAGCAAGATTGTAAAGGTCAGGGGCGAAAAAGAAAATCCACGGTCACAGGGTTATCTTTGTAGAAAAGGAGTGAACATCGCCTATTTTCAAAATAACCCGGAGAGACTGAGATTTCCTCTGAAACGTGTTGGAGACCACTTTGAACGTATTTCTTGGGATCAGGCTCTGGATGAAATAGCGGATAGACTCAGAGAAATGGTCCAAACCCATGGACCCCGCTCCATAGCTTACATGGGTGGAGGCGGCCAGGGTTGCCATTTTGAAGCAGCCTTCGGGGTTCGTTTTTTGAATGGGTTAGGTTCAAAAAATCATTATAGCCCCCTGGCCCAGGAGCTTACCGGGTTTTTCTGGGTGAGTGGCAAAGCATTTGGCCGCCAGAATATGCATTCCTTCCCCGATATCAACGGTTCAGACTTCCTTGTCTTCTGGGGAGCCAATCCCATGGTAAGCCACGATATACCCAATGCGCCGTCGGTGCTTCGCAACAAGAAAAAGGATCCTAGTTTCTTAATGGCTGTCATCGACCCGAGAGTGTCGGAGACAGCCAAACTTGCCGACATCCATCTACGGCTCAGGCCAGGGACAGACGCCCTGTTGTTCAAAGCAATGATCAAGATTTTGCTGACCGAGGGGCTTGTGGCCAAAGAATATCTATCAACTCAAGTCAATGGTTTTGAAGCGATTCGAAGCTGGTTTGATGATGTAGAGGTTGAAGAAAACTGCCGTGTTTGTGGATTGGATTCAAATGCTGTCCGGGAATTCGCTCGGCTCTTTGCCACTCGGAAGACTGCCATGCGCAGTGACCTTGGCATCCTGATGGGACGGCACAGCACTCTTAATTCTTATTTGGAATTGATTTTGCTTACATTAACAGGCCGCATAGGAGCCAAAGGTGGCAACGTCTTTTTGGGTCATCTGATGCCAATGGGATCCCATACGCCGGAAGAAGATCCCAAAACATGGAAAACCCTCATGACAAATATTCCATTAATCATGGGGGTCTTCCCGCCCAACGTCATGCCTGAAGAGATCGATAACGATCACCCTCAGCGCATCCGCGGACTGATCGTCAGCGGCTCAAATCCCTTACGGTCTTACGCTGACACAAAGGCCTATGAGAAGGCTTTTGCAAAACTGGATCTCCTGGTCACCATCGAGGTCGCCATGAGTGAAACGGCTCTGCTATCCCATTATGTTTTGCCGGCCAGGTCAGGCTATGAGAAATGGGACGGCACATTTTTCCAATGGGGGTATCCGGACTACTATTTTGATATGCGCCGTCCTGTTGTGCAACCCGATGGAGAGCAGGTGGAGGAAGCGACCATCTTCGTAGAGCTCGCTCAAAAGTTGGGAATGATCCCGGATTATCCATCCAAACTTCGAGACCTGGCCAAGGACCGACTAAGTTTCGGCCTTGCGTTGATGGAATATATTCATGCTAATCCAAATGCGGAGCCGTGGTTACCTTACATTTTGGCGAAGACCCTTGGGGAGGAATTGGGATCTAAAAATCTGTCTGCACTCTGGGGACTACTGGCACGATTTCCGATGATGCATCAAGAGGATGTTGCCCGCGCCGGTTACAAGGTGAGTCCTCTCACAGGAGAAGAAATATTTAGAAAGATCCTGAACACCCCGGGAGGCGTTAAGATCGGAGCAGTAGATTCGGAAAACAACCTTTCCGTGCTGAAGACCCCTGATAAGAAAATCCACGTCCATTTCCCTGAGATGGAATCATGGTTAAAAGAGGTAACACCTTCAGCCGAGGAGGCCCAATTGTTGAACAAAGATTATCCCATGGTTCTGATAGCCGGAAACCACATGGAGATGGTGGCTAATACCATCATGCGTGACCCGGCCTGGAATGAAGGAAGGCGTCCCTGCACCCTGCGGATACACCCAAAAGATGCAAAGGAGTTAGGAATTGACGATGGGGATTTCGCCCTTGTTGAGACCGAAGCAGGATCCATCAGGATTGAAGCGGAGGTGACAGAGAGTTCATTCCAAGGCCAGGTTGTCATACCCCATGGCTTCGGGCTTGTGCACGGCGGAGAGGTACACGGAGTCAATGTGAACCAGTTAGCTCCAGCGAAACACCGGGACCGTCTGGCAGCCACACCGCTCCATCGTTATATTCCCTGTCGAGTGACCAAATAAGTGAAGGGCTTTACAGGTTAGCGTAGGGTCTCAATAATCACTTTACAATCCGTTCGTGGTGAGCATGTCGAACCATGAACGGAACCCCTCGATATAGTTCACCCTTCGACGAACTCAGGGCGAACGGGATATGTAAAGAAGTGTTAGACGCACTACACCAGTCATCATGGCAGAATGAACAAGTTGTGCCCCCTTTTTTATGATTGACACCTTCTTTGGGATTAGGTAGATTCCAGTCAGAAAATTTGTTCAATAAGAAATGAGGAGGGCCAACATGACAATAAAGGAGATCTTTGCCGAAATGCAGAAGAGGATGGATGCCAACCCTGGGAAGCTTGGAGGAATCAAGGCTGTGTTTCAGTTCGAGATCAGTGGAGCTGACCCCGGGAACTACTTTGTGGCTATTGGTGATGGCAGTGCTAAGGTCAATGAGGGCGCTTCGGTTTCGCCAAACGTCACAGTTACCATGGCTTCCAACGACTTTGCTGACATGGTTGAGGGCAGGCTCGACAGCGTCGCCGCCTTTATGGGGGGGAAGCTTAAGGTGAAGGGCGATACGATGTTGGCGATGCAGCTGCAGAGCTTGCTCAAGTAAAGTCGCTTGCAATAAGAAAAAAGGTTCTTCCGGCTTTTGTGTGGGTGCTTTCCCCCTCTTAAGTGTAACCCCCCTCTATTCCCCCCTTAAATTAAGGGGGGAATAGAGGGGGGTTAATGGGGAGTTATGAAATTCCTTCGGAATGATCCAACATTAAAGCAACGGAGACAGGAGTTGAGGCGTAATCAGACTGAAGCAGAGAAGGCCCTTTGGGCACACCTGCGAAACAAGCAGTTCTATGGAATAAAATTTTTTCGCCAATACAGCATCGGGTATTATATTTTAGACTTCTACTGTCCGACCATGAAACTCGCAGTAGAATTGGACGGTGGACAACACAACCAGTCCGAGAGTAAGGAGTATGAGGCAGTTCGTTCAGAATATCTGAGGGCGCAAGGAATTGAGGTAATGCGGTTTTGGAACCATGAGGTATTGCTTGATATGGAAAGCGTCCTGTCTGAACTGGGGCTGAAAGTAACCCCTCCACACCTCCCCTTAACATAAAGGGAGGTTACCCACTCAATACACGGATGAACCAGAAGCAACAGCTTTTCTTGATTCTTCCTGAAATTCACAATCGGCGATTTTGCAAAGCATGTTTGATTTAAATCAATCATGATGGGTACCTCTTTTTCTTGACACACAACCCTCTTTTTCATAAACTCAACTCACCACAAAGTGAGGTCTTTTCAGCATTCGTGAAAAGTTCGGACGAAGCATTACGGACACGGTTGCAAGAGATCATGATGGTAAGTCATCAGAAGGTGTGAAAAAATTGGTGCACTGTGCCTCGGCCTACAGGGTTGGGAGTGAAGACGATTGAAGAGAAGGAGGCGCTAATATGGCGAGATTGAAGGAAGTGGTGGTTGTGGATGCGGTGCGGTCTGCTATTGGCAAATCGGGGTGGAAGGGAATGGAGAAAGGCGGCCAGCTCTGCCAGGCATCCGCTCAGGATCTCATGGCCAACACCCTCCGGGGATTACTGGGAAGGGTCCATTCTCGGTGCCCCAAATTCAATGAAGCGGAGATTGAAAACGTGATCATTGGATGCCTGAGCCAAATCGGGGAGCAAGGCTCCAATATTGGGCGCATCGCATCACTCCTTGCCGGGATCCCCAAGGAGGCGGCGGGCTGCACAGTAAACCAGTACTGCAATGGCGGCCTCAAGGCTATCACCATCGCTGCGCACGAGATCATGGTGGGGGAAGGGGACATCATGATCTGCGGGGGCGTGGAGATCATGTCCCACTACGGCATGATGTCCGACATTCAGGCAGCGATGCAGGCAAATTATCCAGTGCGAATGTCTTCTCGCCTCATGGAGAGCGGCATGACCGTGCCCCAGGGAGTCTGCGCCGAAATGATCTCTGCGGACCAAGGGCACACCCGGGAGGACCTGGAGCGCTTTGGCATGTGGAGTATGCAGAAGGCTGTCGAGGCCGAGCAAAAGGGGTGGTACTCAGATCATATAGTTCCATTCGAGTTCACCTGGGAGGGTATGACCCGTAAAGTGGAAAAGGACGAAGTCCTTCGGCCAAAGGCGGTTACGGACCCGGAAGCCTATCTCCAAAACCTCATGACGCTTCCTACGCCGTTCAAGGATAACGGGCTCGTCAGCCCGGGCAGTTCTTCGCAAATCGTGGATGGGGCTTCTGCGGTTCTACTCATGAGCGGTGCCAAGGCCGAGGCATTGGGACTCGACCCCCTATGCAGAATCGTAGCTTGTGCCGTAGCAGGAGGTGCGCCCGTGCCAATGCTTCTGGCGCCTATTCCGGCCGTGAGGAAAGCCCTCGAGCGGGCTGGCAAGACCATTGATGACATGGACATTATCGAGCCCAACGAGGCATTCGCCTCCCCGTTGCTCCAGTTTGCAGACGAGCTGGGCTACGACCGATTAGATCCAAGAGTGAATCCGACGGGTGGCGCCATTGCTCTGGGCCATCCCATTGGTGCGACCGGGGCCATATTCTTCGGAGAGATGGTCCACCACCTTAAGCGCACGGGCGGGAAAGCCGGCATCCAGATGCTCTGCGGTGGTGGAGGAGTGGGTATTGCCGCCGTGGTAGAAGCCGTTTGATAGCCGGAAGACAACTTCTTGTGGTCTTTTATCTTTGTGTCACCGCTGGCTATTTCTACTCTCCGGTCTGACATCTGCCCGCAGCGCTTGCGCGGCGTGAGGTCTATAGTCTTACTGTCTGAATCACAGATTACTTCGCCAGATGATTAGAAAAGATGAAGGAGATGAGATAAATTGAAAGAATTGTCCTTCAGCGAACAGAAAGACCTTCTGATCAAAGGTTGGATGTCTCATGATGCCAGGTGGTTTATGGCCGTGGCAGAGCGTTTCGGCACCGAAGAGGCGAATCGATTGAATCAGAAAGTGTGCAGGGAATTGGGAAAAGTAGAGATGAAACGATTCATGAAGGCTTTTGGATTATTACCCCCTCAGACCGTTCATGAACATGTGAGGATGAATGATGCAGCGATCTCCCTCTATGGGCCAGATCTCATCGAATACGACATCAAGGTTCTGGATCATCAATCCTATGAGATGCGTATCAAGAGATGCTTTGCTCATGAAAATGTGGTGCAGGCAGGAATTAAGGATCAATATCAATGTGGCATCCTCGCAAGGGTCCAGGGGTGGATTGACGCCCAGGGGTTAGAGCACGAACTTACTCCATCCTTGGGCAAATGCATGAAAGTCTTAAGGAAGGAATGCAGTTATACGATCACACTTCGTTTTCATTAGATGAGAAGTGGAATGGTGTAACCTTTCGGGGGTCATTTCCGTCTTATATACAAAAATAAAAGGAGGAAAGGACCATGGACGAAAAATCAAAACTCTTGATCTGTTTAGGAGCAGCCACAGCAGCGAACTGTACCCCTTGTTTTGAGCACTACTTTGGAAAGGCCAAAGCTGGAGGTCTAAAAAATGAGGAAATTCAAGAGGCCGTCGATCTTGCCAGTCAGGTCAAAAAAGGAGCCCATTTGGCCATAAAGAATTGTATCAATGGTCTCATGGGTGAAGAAAAGGAGTATGCCTTGCCATGCGATAAGCAGGCCAGCAAATCATGCTGCGGATAATTTATTAAGGGGAGCGTAATATTGCTTAGATAAAATCAATCTTCCTGTAGGGCAGGTCTTTAGGCCTGCTCAAAGCAAGGCTAAAGCCTTGCCCTACAAGATGTAATCTATTTTATGATCCGAGCGGAAAGCAGGACTTAAGATGAAATTTTGGGATATTTATGACCAGTTTTATACAAAGGTAAGAAAGTTTATCCTGGCCCTGGTGAAGGATGAATGTGTGGCCGATGACTTAATCCAGGAGACCTTTTTAAGAGTACAGCAAAAAAGCAAAAGTCTGAGGGACCCCTCCAAATTGTCTTCCTGGATCTTTCGAATCGCATATAATCTTTGCCAGGACCATTTCCGTCAGTCAAAAAAATCAGCAAAGGAAGAAAGCATTGATCAAGACGAGAAAGAGGATTTTAATGAGGCTCTTATTCAAAAGGAATTGGGTATTCAGAAAAAGTTGGAACAACGACAAATGGGGGAGTGCGTTCAGAACCAGATCCTCCTGCCCCCTAAATCCTTACGGGAAGTGATTATCTTTTCCGATATTATGGAGTTCAGCCAACAGGAGATGGCAGAGATCCTGGGAATCACCGTTGAAAATGTGAAGGTGCGGCTTCACAGGGCCCGCAGGAAGCTGGGGACTATTCTGGAAGAGAAATGCACGTTTGAAACGGATGAGAGAAATGTTTTGGTCTGTGAACCTAAAAAGGAGTGTCGATGACGAACGGTTCAGAGGGACCAATTACTGTAGGTAAGGGAGCCCATTAGGGACACTTCCCATATTTTATTTATCAAATGGCCAATTGCTGAAATAATAAGAAAAAATTATTGCTGAATACAAAAACATAGGTTTTAATTTAGGGAATAAAAAATATGGGGAAGTGGAAAGTGTTCCTTATTACCCTTGATTGCCCTGGTTACCCAGACAGGAGGAAAATATGAATGGGGTGAATCGATCGATCGTCTATTTTAATAAATCCGGGATTGGCAACACCGATGCGGTTGTAGACATCGTTTACAACCGCTTGAAAGAGAAAGATATCAAGAGCGTGGTTGTGGCAAGCTCCCGGGGAGTCACAGGTCTCAAGTTTGCAAAAAAGATGGCCCGGGAGACGAACTTAGTGTTGGTAAGTTCCCACCCGGGATTTTCTGCTCCTGGTGTCTGGAAGTTTGATCTGAAAATTTTGAAAGAAGTGGAATCTATGGGATGCAAGGTGGTGAAGCAAAGTCATATCCTCTCCGGTCTTGAGCGGTCCTTCAGTAATAAATTCTCCGGGGCCTCTCATACAGAGGTGCTTGCCGAGTCCCTTCGGTGTCTCTTCGGTGTGGGGATCAAAGTGGCGATCGAATGTGCCATCATGGCTGCGGACAGCGGCGCCATCCCCCTTGACAAGACGATTGCGGTGGCAGGCACTTCGTCATCAAAAGGAGGAGGGGCAGATTGTGCGATTGTCGTCTGGCCATCACACTGCAACAATTTTTTTGACTTCCGGGTCCTTGAGATCCTTGCCAAGCCCTTCAGGCGAGAAGCTGAGTAGGTTTTCAACCAACCCATTTTCGTTCACCGGTCGGTATCCATCCCCATCTCTTACCCCCGAGTTTGTTTATAGCCTTAGGGATGATCCTCCCCTCTATAGAGCAATTTGCACTACGTCCGCTGTGTTTGAGGGTAGGGGAATTCGCTTGGTGTGGTGACCTGGGCAAGTCAGGCAAACGTTACTTCCTGTAACTTTCTCTTCCCTAAATTGTGAATTGGGTGTATATTACAACCATAAGTGGACAACGGATAGCCCCAAAGTTAAAGAGAATAACAAATGTCAGAATTAATAGCTAATTGCCCGCGCTGTGGAGCGAAGGAAATGACCTTTGACCTTTTGCACCAGGTCCCGATATATGTGAAATACAATTGGCAGTATTGGTTTGAAACATTTTGTATTTGCCGTGGCTGCAATAAGTCAACAACATTTGTCCTTAGTCAAAGCAGTCCGCTGCAATTCAAACGTTACTCACTCTTTCAACTCGTAATCTTCAATCCTTGGATACGGTTCCCAGTAATGACTTGTGAGGTGAACTCGTTAGCCAGGACTTTGGTTGATAGTATCTGCGGACTTGAGTATCGTTCGGAACGGATAAGTGAAATGGGTTTTTTGATCACTTGTACCGAGCGTTCTGAGATCTTAAAAGCTTCTGGCATACATCCTACGATGACGTAGGCATCCCTCCATTTACTCTCTTGAAAACATGATCGCCTTGGGGAGGATGTAGCCCTTCTCTCATAAAATAATTGACATGACAAACATAATTTTGTACAATGACGTACAGAATGATATTTGGTTGGAGGTTACCCAGTTATGAAAATGGTTACATTCACGGAGTTCCGTCAGAACGCAGCAAGTTATTTCGATGCTGTTGAGGAAGGAGAAACAATAAAGGTTCTCCGCCATGGTAAACCCATTGCAGAGGTCGTTCCTGCCTCAGCTGAAGAAAGAGCCCTTTCCTGGAAACAATCCGGCTTAAGGTTATCTGTAAAAGGAGCCTCCTTAAGCAAGGAGATTCTTAGGGAAAGGAAACAATCTAAAAGATGAGGATTTTTTTCGACTCTTCAGCCTTTGCTAAAAGGTACATTGAAGAACCTGGCAGTGATAAAATAGAAGATCTTTGTGTTCAGGCTACTCTGTTAGGGATTAGCTCTGTTTGTTTGCCTGAAGTTATTTCTGGCTTATGCAGATTGAGCCGGGATTCTATCCTAACGAAAAATCAATATGAGGTTACAAAGGGAGCCTTGTTGAAAGATTTTGAGGATATAACGGTTTGTAACATCACCCCAGCAGTGATTGGGAAAACAATTCACATCCTTGAAACAAATACGCTCCGGACCTTGGACGCATTACATATAGGCTGCGCCTTGGAGTGGAAAGCGGAAGTTTTTGTATCTTCCGACCTTAGACAGATTTCAACTGCGAAAAAGATGGGTTTGAAAGTGGTGAAAGTGTAGTAAACTCTTCAACCTCTAAGAGGGGTTCATCGTCTGGGCCTCGGAGCCGAAACTTGACCGCCACATCGTTTACGGACATGGTGAACATTTTTACCTCACCCATCTCTTACCCTCTTGAAATAGTGATCACCTTGGGGAGGATATCCCCCCAACCGCCTCTTGCCTTTCTCTTTTCGAGAATCTTTTGCTCAATCTCGGCGGGGTCACCGAAGTAGATGCAGTGGGCGAGGCAGATATTATCCGCACAGGCCGGATAGAGTCCCTTATCCACCCGGTGATGGCAGAGATTGCACTTAGTCACCGTCTTTTTTTCTTCGTCAAACCTAATGGCATGGTAAGGGCATTCATCGATGCAAAGCTGACACCCGTTGCATTTATCGTAGTCAAGGATGACGATCCCGTCTTCTCTTTTTGTTATGGCTTCCACTGGGCATGCTTGTGCACAGGGAGGGTCATCGCAGTGCTTGCAGACGTTCACACGCCACACGAAATCGAGCTTCCCGTTCATCAGTTTGGGGCCGTCCGGCCAGACAGACAGATACTTGATCCCATTGTCTGCATCGACGGAATTGTACTCCTGTTTGCAAGCCACTTCACAAGCCCTGCATCCCCAGCAGGCAAACTCTTCGATAATAATTGCGTGCTTACTCATGGTTGGCCCCCTGGTATAATCTTAAATAAAATTACGAATTATACCTGATTACTAAGATTATCAGACATCCTATTCTTTTTTTTCATAAGATGCTTTCTTTTCGGGATAGATCCTGCACAGAAGCGTCCTGATATTCGACGCACCCATTGCGGGGTCACAGCTTTCTAAGGCATTGTCAGTGAGGATATTGATGTTGGATTCATGCCAGCCGTGACCTGGATCTTTCTTCTCGGGAAACCACCATCCATGCTGGGCTGCAACGATCCGGGGATCGCGGCCGAGGCTGAGCCTTACCCGCTGTCTCACGATTCCTCGACGGGATTCAATGATGACCCAATCGCCCTCATGGATGCCTTCCTTTGCTGCTGCGTCGGGATGGATTTCAACGATTGGATCCCGATGAAGCTCTCTGAGCCGTCCGATCTGCCTGTTTTCTGTATGAAAGAATCCGGGCTGTCGCGCACCCGTAATCAGGATATAGGGATATTCCTTATAGAGTTCCGGCGTACTGACCGGGCTTTCGGAGGGCTCCCTGTGCTGAGGGAGGGGATCGTATCCCATCTTTTCGAGCGTGGTGGAATAGAGCTCAAATTTCCTTGTGGGAGTGGAGAATCCCCCTTCCTTATACTTGTAGTATTTCACCTCTCCTCTGATGTAATTCATCTTCTTAAAATCCTTCCAGGTGGTGTTCATCGGATGGAGGATATAATCGAGGGCCTCTTCAAAGTTGTTCCACCAGTATTGGCCTTGGCCGATCCGGTGGGCGAGATCGTTCAGCATCTCATGGTCTGAGCGGCATTCGCCGACCTGGATGACCTTCCGGCGTGGCAGGATATAGCCGTGACGCTTCCAGAAGTCGCCGACGTAGTCCATCTCAAGCCAGGTGGCAGCAGGAAGAACGATGTCTGCAAGTTCTGCGGTGGGAGTGAGGAAGAAGTCAGCTACGGCCATGAAGTCGACCTTTTCAAGAGCACGGTAAACTTCTTTCGCATTGGCACGGGTGATCACGGGGTTGGAGCTAATCAGAAATAGCATTTTGACCGGGTAGGGTTTTTCCTCGAGGATTGCATCCCAGACGCATTTCGGTTGAAGGATGGCGAATCGAGAAGCAAGACGAAAACGCTCCCCTCCCAATCGCTTTGCAAATTGGTCTTTCGGGAGCATGCCATGGGCGCCGAATTGACCTACGTTGACGACATTTGGTGTCCGGTTGAGAACCTGACCACCGGGGGCGTCAATGTTGCCGGTTATCCCCATGAGGAACATGAGCAACCGGTCATTGTCAGCGCAGTTCGTCTGCTGCTCGATGGCCACACCCCACTGAATGGCCGCAGGTTTGGTTGTCGCAAAGAGCCGTGCTGCCTCTCTGATCTTTTCTTTGGGAACCCAGGTGATCTCCTGAACTCTCTCGAGGGGGTATTCATTCACCCTCTGGACAAATGGATCCCAGCCATGGGTATATTTTTCGACGAATTCTCTGTCGTAAAGCTCCTCATTGACGATCACATTGAGCATGCCGAGGGCGAGGGCAGCGTCTGTGCCAGGTCTGAGCTGGAGCCAGACATTCGCCCGTGCTGCGGGACGGGTGAGCCTTGGATCAACGACAATGAGCTTGGCGCCCTTGTCGAGAGCCACTGAAAAAGGTTCCCCTTTGTATTCGTCTGGATTACTGATCGTCACGTTGTTTCCCCACATGATGATGCACTTGGGGAAATTCTCGTAGTCGACGATCGGATTCGTGCCGCAGGTGATGATGCTTGTACAGATACGGGGGCCGTAACAGAAGTGGCCTGCCGTGATCACATTGGGTGAACCAAGGACGTTGGCGATGCGATAGATCACTGCCTCATTTTCCCTGCCGGTCCCATAGCCGAATACGACAGATTCAGGCCCGTACTTTTCTTTATAGGTGAGGATTCGCTCCGCAATCGTGTCCAGGGCCTCATCCCATGAGATCCGTTCCCATTTGCCGCTTGCTTTGGGGCCGATCCTTTTGACAGGGTAGGTAAGTCTGTCTTTATGGTAGGCAAGCTGTGCCGAGGCAAGCCCTTTGGTGCACAGCGTCCCATGGGCAATGGGGCAATCCGGATCGCCGGCAATTTTTGCAACTTTGCCGTCTTTCACATAGACGATGACTCCGCAACCCCCATGGCACATTCGGCAGTGGCTTTTGACGAATGAATCGTATCCATAGACTTCCATCTCGCGCTCTATGTTCGAGTGTCGAAACTCAGGCATTCTTCCCTCCTGACGATTCTTTCAAAGCGAAATAATAACCCATAAGTCTGATTTAGTGAAGCGAACAGATAAAGGGGGAGGCGTAAAGAGAAGGTTAGAAATGCTCCTCATATGGGATTTTCTTGATGAATTGACCTCGGGGGTATTTTCTTTTATAAAGATGTCAAATGTCAACGAAAAAGAAAGGGTGTCTTAAAAAAATATCTTAAAAAATCCTCTTGACAACAAATTTGGGTTGTGTTACATAACACCTCCAGAAGGTGAAAAATGGATCAGCTTCATCATCTTAATTTTAGCAGTGGGTTTTATTTTTATTGGTTCTTCTATGCCGGGATCTGCCCACTGCCTCGCGCTGATCATTAATAAATAAAAAAACAGTTAAGGCCGTGGGTAGATTAAATTCTACCCACGGCCTTTTTTATTTTCAGCCGTGGGAAAATCCTTCTCACGGCTTTTTTTATCCTGGAAAAGGAGGTCAGAGTCTCATGATTGGGAAAAGGATTCGTCTGGAACGCATCATAGACCGGAACTCCGGCAAGACAGTGATCATACCCATGGATCACGGAGTGACGGTAGGGCCAATGGCCGGGTTGATCAGAATCCAAGAGACGATCAATGCCGTCGCAATGGGCGGAGCGAGCGCCATCGTTATCCATAAGGGACTGGTAGAGACCGGCCACCGGCGAGGCGGAAAGGATGTGGGGTTGGTCGTTCATCTTTCGGCGAGCACCCGGATCGCCCCTAATCCAAACTCCAAAACTATGGTATGCACGGTGGAGGAGGCGATCAAGTTAGGGGCGGATGGAGTTTCCATACATGTGAATCTTGGAGCTGAGGATGAAAGATCCATGCTGAATGATCTGGGTAATGTAGGGAGGGTGGCTATGGAATGGGGAATGCCGCTTTTAGCCATGATGTACACGCGAGGTCCCAAGATAAAGAATGAATATGATGTTGAGTTGGTAAAACATGCGGCTCGAGTAGGAGCTGAGCTCGGAGCAGATATCGTCAAGGTCCCCTATACGGGTTCTGTGGAGAGCTTTAGCGAAGTGGTGGAAGGTTGTCCTATTCCAGTGGTTATTGCCGGCGGGGAGAAGATGGGAAATGATCGGGATATTTTAAACATGGTTAAGGGAGCGATGGATGCAGGAGGGGCTGGAGTTTCCATCGGCAGAAATGTTTTCCAGCATAAGGACCCGAGGAGGGTCGTTCAGGCCATTTTCAAGATCGTTCACCATGGCTGCACGGTCGAGGAGGGACTGAAGGGTTTGGAGGAGGGAATATGAAAAAGATCTGGGTAAAGTCGATTCCCTGGAACCAGGAGATCGCTCTCACGGCAATGGAGAGTGGGGCAGATGGACTCTGGATCCCGGCAGGGATGAGGGAAGAGGTGCGAAAGATAGGCATCATTTCTATCATCGCCGAGGATGGGGATTTGAAATTAGGCCATGATGTGGTGGAGAAAGAGATTCGGGAGAAGAGAGACGAAGAAGAGATTGTGACCTTAACCCTCTCGAAGAAAGTGGTGGTGAAAAATGGAGACTGGAGGATCATCCCTCTGGAGAATTTATTAAGCAGGACCAATAACCTCTTCGTTGAGATCGACAACTTTTTGGAGGGGGAAACGGCACTGGGTATCCTTGAAAAGGGGGTAGATGGGGTGGTGATCAACAGTCCCGATCCAAATGTGGTGCGGGAGATCATCCACTCCCTCAAGAGAGAGGCCGAAAGATTTGAACTCCTTACGGCCAGGATCAAGCAGATTAAACCCCTCGGCCTGGGAGACCGGGTCTGTATCGATACCTGTTCTTCAATGCTCCTGGGCGAAGGGATGTTGGTGGGCAATAGCAGCCAGGCCCTCTTTCTCGTTCATTCCGAGAGCATTGAGAACCCTTTTGTCAATACGAGACCTTTCCGGGTCAATGCCGGTCCTCTGCATTCCTATATTCGCTTGGCCGATGGCCAGACGAAGTATCTCTCAGAGATCTGTTCAGGCGATCGGGTTCTGATCGTCAATTTCGAAGGGAAGAGTTTCCCTGCAGTGGTGGGGAGGGCCAAGATAGAGAGGCGTCCTTTGGTCCTGGTGGAGGCCGAGGAAAACGACCAGGTCATTTCAATTATTCTGCAGAATGCAGAAACGATCAGGCTCACTCAGCCTTGTGGAAAAGCGATATCCCTGGTCGATCTCAAAGAGGGGAGCGAGGTCCTGGTCTATCGGGAGACATTCGCCAGACATTTCGGGGTCAAGATCGACGAGACCATCGTGGAAAGGTGAGCCATGCTCAAAATCTGCATCCCCATTATCGAGACCACTGTGGAGAAGGCTCGTCGCTCCATTGGAGAGGCTCACCAATGGGCTGACCTCATTGAGCTTCGGGTCGATTATTTGAAAAAACCTGAACTCAAGCCACTCATGGACCATGGAGGAAAGTCTTTCATCGTTACGAACCGACGAAAGGAGGAGGGGGGAAGATACGAAGGGGACGAGAGGAGGAGATTCAGGATCTTGAGGGAGGCCGTGGAATTAGGCGCTCAATATGTGGATATCGAAGTGAAAAGCAGCCCCTTTTTTCTCCAGGACATGATTTCAAATAAAAAGAGGACACGAATGATTCTCTCCTTCCACAATTTTCAGGGAACCCCCTCCCCAGGAGAGTTGAGAAGGCTTTACGATCGTATGGTTCGATGGAGACCGGATGTCGTAAAGGTGGCAACCCTTGCCACGTCATGGGAGGATAATTTCAAGGTCCTGTCGCTTATCCCCTATGCGAGAAAAGAGAAGCAGAAGATCGTAGCCTTTTGTATGGGGGAGAAGGGAAGGATGAGCCGCATTTTTGCTCCCATGATGGGAGCCGGCTGGACCTATGCCTCTTTGAACAGGAATCGGATTTCAGCCCCCGGCCAATTGACCGTAACAGAATTGAGGGAAATCTGGGAGAGGTTGAGATGATCGATGCTCAAACCGAGCTTTACGGAATCATCGGAAATCCGGTCCGGCACAGTCTGAGTCCGATCCTCCATAATGGGGTTTTTCGAAGGATGGAAATCAACGCCGTCTATCTGGCCTTGGAAGTCAAACATCTTAAAGAAGCCCTGAGTGGGATCAAAGCGTTGGGCCTACGGGGGGTGAGCGTGACGATCCCGTTTAAGACCGAGGTTTTCTCCCTGCTCGATGAAGTGGATGAGGTATCGGGAAAAATCAAATCGGTAAATACGATTGTCAATAAAGAGGGAAATTTGATCGGCTACAACACCGATTGGCAGGGGGCAATGGAAGCCCTGGAGGAAAAGGTGAATTTAAAGGAAAAGAAGGTCCTTCTCCTCGGAGCCGGAGGTTCAGCTCGTGCCATAGGCTTTGGCCTGAAAGAGAAAATGTCCCAGATAATCGTATACAACCGATCACAGAATAGGGCTGAGGCATTGGCGAAGGAACTGGGATGCAACCATTGCCCGCTTTCATCGGTTGAGGAGATGGAGTGGGATATTATCGTCAATGCCACCTCTGTCGGTATGTATCCCCATGATGCGGAGAGCCCTATCCCGAAAGAGGTCTTGAAGAAAGGGATGGTTGTGATGGACATTGTCTATCAACCGCTACGGACGAGGCTCCTTCAGGAAGCTGAAGAACAGGGGTGTGTGACGATCGATGGGCTCGAAATGCTTGCCCGCCAGGGAGCGGCCCAGCTTGAAATCTGGATAGGTAGAAGACCTGATCTCAAGGAGATCAGGGAAGATCTGTGGCGAGCACTGGGGAGAGTTCCCCTCACCCCATCCCTCTCCCCAGCGGGGAGAGGGGAAGTCGCCGACGCGTCATAGCTGCTTTGGCAACGGCGCGGATGAGGGAGTGATAAAAGGAATGATTCAAATCAGACCGCTTGCTGATCTTGATGCAACCGTGACTATTCCGGGGTCAAAAAGCTTTACCCACCGGGCTCTCATCGTCTCTGCTTTGGGAGAGGGGGAGTCTGTTTTGATCCATGCCCTAAGAAGTGAGGATACGGAATATACAGTCCAAGCATTGAAAAGACTCGGAATTCAAATCTTCCTGGAAGGAGACCGGTTACATGTTCTTGGAGAAGGGGGGAGGCTGAAGCAAGAGGAAGGGGAAATTTTTATCGGTAACTCCGGGACCTCCATGAGGTTTTTAACGGCGTTGGTTGCCCTTAAGAAGGGGACCACTCTGCTGGATGGGAACGAACGGATGAGAAAACGACCCATGGCAGACCTCTTAGAGGGTTTGAGGGCATTAGGGGTCAAGGCCTATTTCAGAGAGGGGAATGACTGCCCTCCAGTGATGATCGAATCACAGGGACTCCTTGGAGGAAAGGCGACCATCCGGGGAGAAGAGAGCAGTCAGTTTCTATCCGGCCTCCTCATGGTGGCTCCCTATGCCCAGGAGGATGTTACCCTGGAAGTAACGGGTCACTTGGCTTCCAGGCCATATGTGGACATCACCTGTGAGGTGATGAGAGACTTTGGCGTGAGAGTTCATCGCGATGGGAATCGATTTTTTTCTGTAAAGGCAGGACAGAGATATCATCCCCGGCGATACTTCGTCGAGGGAGATGCCTCCCACGCCTCCTATTTTTTTTCAGCAGCGGCGGTGACGAGAGGCAAGGTCAGGGTTAAAAACTTTCGTCCAGATTCGATCCAGGGAGATTCAGGCTTTCTCAATATCCTTGAAAGGATGGGGTGCGAAGTCCTCCGGGGAGATGAGTGGGCCGAAGTTCACGGCAAGGAACTGAAAGGAATAGAGGTTGATATGAATGAGATGCCTGATCTGGTTCCAACCCTTGCAGTCACCTCGGCATTTGCTTGTGGAAAGACGTTGATCAAGAATATCGGCCATCTCCGTCTCAAGGAATCGGATCGTATCGGGGTGTTGGCCAGGGAGCTGAGCCGGATTGGAATTCAAGTAGAAGAGGGAGAGGACTGGCTGAAGATCGAAGGCGGAAGAGGTCATGGAGCGGAGATCGACCCCCATAACGACCACCGCATCGCCATGAGCTTTGCCATCGCAGGACTGGTCATCCCTGGAATAAGGATTAAAGAACCCCAATGTGTGAAGAAATCTTTTCCAGATTTTTGGGAAGTTTTTGGGAGGCTTTACCTATGAACCTTGTCTTAATCGGATTCAGGGCCGCAGGGAAAACCACGGTGGGCAGAAGACTGTCGGCTTACCTGCGAAGGGTGTTTGTGGATTCAGATGATATGATTGAGAAACACCAGGGGACGACTATCAAAGATATTGTGGAAGGTCATGGATGGGACTATTTCAGAGCTATTGAGAGAGAAGTCATTTCGGAAGTTTCAAACGATGACAATCTGATTATTTCTGCAGGTGGAGGCGTGGTCATCGATCCCAAGAATGTAAATGCCCTAAGAAAGAAGGGCTTCATCATCTGGTTAAAGGCAGATGTTGAAGTCCTCCTGAGACGAATGGCTCAAGATCATCGGACAATGACAGGAAGACCCAGTCTTACAGGAAAGGATTGCTTAAAAGAGTTCAGGGAGGTGCTCATCCAACGGGAACCACTCTACGAAAGGGCTTCAGAAGTCCAGGTGGATACATCGCTGTTGGATGTGGATGGGGTGGTCCATCAGGTTCTCTCTATCTTTGAGGAAAGGCTGGTGAGGGTTTAATTTGGGAGGAAATTCATTCGGAAATCTTTTTAGGATCACGACCTGGGGGGAGTCCCATGGAAAGGCATTGGGTGTGGTCATTGACGGGTGCCCGTCTGGAATGGAACTTTCTGAAGAAGAGATTCAGAAAGAGATGGATAGAAGACGCCCGGGCCAGGGCCTGGGATCAAGTTCCAGAAAGGAGAGAGATCGGATTGAGATCCTCTCCGGTGTCTTCAAAGGAAAGACGACGGGAACGCCCATTTTTCTTCTGGTGAGAAATGAGGATGTGGATTCCAGTCCTTATGAGGAATGGAAAGAGGTCTTCAGGCCCGGTCATGCTGATTTTACCTATCAGGCCAAATACGGAATCAGGGACTATCGGGGGGGAGGCAGGGCTTCGGCGAGGGAGACCGTAGGAAGGGTGGCGGCTGGAGCGATCGCCAAGAAAATCTTAGCCCAAGAGAAGATCAACATCCTTGCTTACACGTTAGAACTCGGGGGAATCCGTGCTGACAAGGTCAATCTTGGTGAGGTGGAGAAGAATTTGCTCCGTTGTCCTGACCCACAGGCCGCTCTCGCAATGGAACGGAAGATTGAAGAAGCGAAACTCGAGGGCGATACGCTCGGAGGCATTGTAGAGATTCTTGTCCTTGGATGTCCTCCCGGGTTGGGGGAGCCTGTCT
Source organism: Thermodesulfobacteriota bacterium (assembly GCA_030017685.1). Classification (GTDB taxonomy): domain Bacteria; phylum Desulfobacterota; class BSN033; order BSN033; family UBA1163; genus RBG-16-49-23. The sequence continues at coordinate 22,178 of JASEHH010000007.1, forward strand.
TCGATAAATTGGAAGCCGATCTGGCCAAAGGGTTGCTGAGCATCGGAGCCATACGAGGCGTGGAAATAGGAGCCGGATTTAAGGCTGCCCGGATGCTTGGATCAGAGTGTAATGATCCCCTGGGGCCGGACGGGTTCGAAAAAAACGATTCGGGTGGAATTTTAGGAGGAATATCGAATGGAGAGGATATCCTGCTCCGAGTAGCCGTGAAGCCCATTCCCTCTATCTCGATGAAGCAAAAAACTGTGGATCATTCCATGAAGCCTGTGTCACTGCAAATCAAGGGGCGGCATGATGTTTCAGCCATCCCACGAATTAATTCTGTCTGTGAGGCCATGGTGGCCATTGTTCTGGTCGATCATTTACTCCGGCAGAAAGCAATCGGGAGGACATGAAGATGGGAAGGCAAGATAGGATTCAAGACCTTCGACAGAGGATTGATGCTTTAGACAGACAAATCCTCCACCTTTTGAATGAGCGGGCAGAGATAGTATTGGAGGTGGGGAAGGTGAAATTAGAAGAAAAAATAGGCTCCTATGACCCTGATCGGGAGGCGGAGATTCTGCGACACCTCATTCAAGAACATTCCGGACCCTTTCCGAAGCAGGCCATTGTTCCAGTCTTTCGAGAGATCGTCTCAGCCTGTCGCCTCCTTGAAAGGAAATTAGCAGTTATCTATCTGGGGCCTCCTGCCAGCCATACCCATCAGGCCTGTGTCAAACATTTCGGGATCTCTATAGAGGCGATCTCCAGTGAGAACATTTGGGACATCTTTGAAAGCGTGGAAAAGGAGAAAGTGGATTTTGGTATAGTGCCCATTGAAAATTCCACCGAAGGGGTCGTGAACCAGACCTTAGACATGTTTATTGGATCTGAGGTTAAAATCTGGGGTGAGATCATGGTTCAGATTTCCCACGACCTTCTCTCAAAAAGCGGGAGGTGCCAAGACATTCGAAAAATAGTTTCCCATCCTTCAGCCCTCGCACAGTGCAGGGAATGGTTGAGAAAAAACTTTCCCGAGGTTGAGAAGGTGGAAACGGCCAGCACGGCAAAGGCTGCCCAACTCGCCGTGCAGGACAAGGCTGTTGCAGCGGTTGCCGGTTCCCTTGCCGCCCGACTCTATGGCCTAAAGGTGATTGAATCAAAAATTGAAGATCACCTCCAGAATTATACGCGCTTCCTGATTCTCAGCCACCAGTTCAGGGAGAAGACAGGAAGGGATAGGACATCGATTCTTTTTTCGATTCCACATTCTCCGGGCTCCCTCTTCCGGGTGCTTAAACCCTTTGATGAGAGGAAGATTAATCTGACCAAGATCGAATCGCGACCTGTCAAAAATAAGCCATGGGAATATATCTTCTTTTTAGATTTTGAGGGCCATGTCTCAGACGCTCACATTCACGAGACCTTGAAGGAGATGGAAGATAAAGTCCTTTTTATGAAGTTTCTGGGCTCTTACCCCAGGAACGCATAAGAGCGAAAAGGGTGAGAGCCAATTTCGTGATGACAGAATGGACTCCACCCTAAATCTTCCTCCGCTGGCCCGCCTGCCCCTGTGGATTTGGGATTCCCATGGATTTCTATCACAGGAAAAAAGATGTCTACGGAGGTCGAAAACGGTGAAATCAGAAGTTACGGGGATGGGGGAAAGGGTTAAGAGGGCGCGAATCGGCCTCAAGGATATGCTGACACTTGTGGATGTGACCCTTGAAGATCAGTTATGGGGTTCTGAGCACCTCTTCCCTTATGATGTCTTCGAAGGGCTCCATGAGTTAATGGCGAGGACGATCCATGGAACGAAGATAGAGCGTTCCAGGCCAAAAAGCGGTAGTCAACCCTTTCACACCTTCGAGATCCATACGGAAGAAGGGGATACCCTTGGCTATCTCAATATGATTTTTCTCAGAAAACCCATCCCCTGTTATTATTTGGTTTATGTGGAGGTCCTGGCTTCCTTTCGTGGCCGGGGACTGGGCAATAAGATCCTCAAGGCCTTCAAGGAGTTTGTGGAGAATAAAGAGGCCATGGGGCTTCTGGATAACATCATTCCGAACGATGAACCGACCTACGATATTTATTCAAAACTCGGCTGGAAGGATATCGAAGAATGGATCGGCGAAAGCGTGGTCAATGGCGAGAGACACTACATGGTCTTCATCCCAGCCTCCCTGGAATCCCTTGACCTGAGAGGCAGGTTGATCAAACTCCTGTTCAAAGTGAAGAAGAAGAGACCGATCATCGACATGCATGATAACGAGTCCATGGTCAGACGAACGATCTCCGAATTTCGATCGGTGTACGAAACCCTAAAGCACCTCTTCGATTTAGAGCTCTCAACCGGGACCCCAACACCATTTATGCGTTTCATGTTTACCAAGTTCATCACGAAAGTGCTTGGGTTCAGAAGGCGGATTACCACACTCCTCGGCTATACTGGCGGAGAGTCCCTTGATCAGATCTCCCTCTCGGAGCAAATCAAATCTCTTCCCCTTCAATCCTATTCTCTGTGGAGTTCGAAGGAAGGGCAGGCTGACCTATGGGGAGAGGAAAGAGTCATTCGGAACCTGCCCGAGGAGCTAAAAAGGGAACCTACCCTTTATATCGAGAGTCTCTTCTTCTATCGGAGGCCTTATCTCTCTTCCTGGTTTAGGGAAAAAGAAAAAGGAGAATCTCTTAACTTGAAGATTGCCGATATCCTTGATCTAGGATTCGATCCCACAAGGTTAAGGGAGTTCCAGCATGAAGGGGTGGAGTATATCTTCGAAAGATCAACTCCTCTTTTTCTATCCTCTATTGAAAAAAGAAGGGGCTTTCTGCCTAAAATCGCCGGGCATACCTCAGGGATGCGTTTTCGCCATGCCACGGTTCAGGTCAATCCACCCCTTGTCATTCTACAGGACAAAGGGAACGTTTACATCCTCCGCAGGAAATTGGAGGGAATACACTTCGAGGAAGCACTGGATCAGTTGAGAACTTCCACCCATTTGAAAGAGATGAATCGTACAGGAAGGATCGACCAGGCGATGATCCTGACCGTCCAGGAGATTAAAAAAGAACTGAGGAAAAGGTTTGGATCGAACTTCTATGAGGAAATTGAGGATTTAACCTTCTTCATCCCCTGGAATCTTGAAAGTAATATGCCGAGGGTCACCGTGGATACCGCAAGTATCTTTCTGGATACCCTATGGATTGCTTGAAGGTTAACCTGCCAGTTGACCGAAAATTGAAGCAATAATAAGGTTAAATCGAATGGATTCAGTCGTCATCGTTTTAAAAGGAAAGGATCCGTATCTCACGACAAAAAAGGCACTTCAACAATTCCCCTTGCCGAATTTGAAGGGAAGAAGGGCCTTGATAAAACCGAATGCGGCTCGGTTGGCCGTCCCCGGTGAAGGAGTGACAACACATCCCGGGGTGGTTGAAGCCACGATCGATCATCTGAAAGAAAAAGGAGCAGGTGAGATTGCGATCGGTGAGAGTTGTATCTTTGGAGTGGATCCAGAGCAGGCCTTCCGGGCAACCGGCATGAAGGAGGTTTCGGAAAAAAAGAGGGTTGAACTCATACATTTAGACCGGGTTGCCCCGATGGAAATCAAAATCCCTGGAGGAAAGGTTCTAAAGAGCATTAGAGTGCCTGCCATCTTAAAAAAATTCGATTTCATCATCTCAATCCCTGTGATGAAAACCCACATGCATACCCGGGTTACATTAAGCATTAAAAATATGAAGGGGTTATTATGGCGAAGGGAGAAGGCAAGGCTACATCAACTCCGATGCAATGGGAAAGTTGCTCAAGGGGATAAGGCCCTGGATATTGCCATATCCGATATGGCCTCGGTCTTATTTCCCCATTTGGCCATCATCGATGGGACAACAGGACTGGAGGGAATGGGACCTGCTTATGGAAGAAAGAAAGAGGCGGGGCTTATCGTTTTAGGGAATGACCCCGTTTCCGCAGATGCTGTAGCCACACGACTGATGGGGTTTCCCCCGGAAGAAGTACCTCATCTAAGATTGTTAGCAGAAAGGGGACTGGGTGAAATCCAATTTTCAAACATTTCAATCAAACCGGGGGATTTTTTAAAGTGGGAGACACATTTTGAGCTTCCACCTTCCAAACTCTCTTTCTCCTTTCCCGATGTCGTGATTCACGATGAAGGATCATGCAGTGCCTGTCTTTCAACATTATTTGTTCTTCTTCATCGTTACAAGGATTTGCTTACTCCCCACCGCTTAGGGGATAATAAAATTCACATTGGCATTGGAAAACATCTGGAGAATATTTCCAGAGGGACGATCTTGATAGGTAACTGTACCCATAAGATGAAAAAGAGGGGCACCTTTGTCAAGGGATGCCCTCCTGTGGCTTCCGAGGTCCTGAGGTTATTATCCTCATTGGGTGTTTATGTTTAAGGAGGTGCCCTTTATGATTTTTGATAGGCTTTCCGAGCGGGGGACAAGGTTCCTGAATGTAAAATACCCGATCATTTCAGGAGGGATGACCTGGGTGAGCAATGTGGCTCTCGTGAAGGCTGTTAGCCAGCATGGGGTTTTCCCCGTTCTTGCAGGAGGGAATTTGCCACCTGATGCTTTTGAAAAGGAGGTGGATCAATGTCTTCAGGAACTGACCGGACCGTTCGCTGTGAATCTGATCACCATTGCCCCAAATTATAAGACGCAGTTTGAAATTCTCCTTTCAAAAAAAGTTCCTTTTGTTGTTTTCGCTGGAGGTATTCCGCGGAAGGTGGATATCGAGCGAATGAAAAAGGTTGGCAAAAAAACCATGTCCTTTGCCTCGGATGAATCCATTGCCTCACAACAAATCCGTTTCGGTATCGATGCGCTCCTTCTCGAAGGAAGCGAGGCAGGAGGCCACATTGGCCATGTCTCACTGGTCATCCTTTTACAGCAGGTGCTTTTCCGATTCGATCAGGTTCCGGTTTTCGTTGCCGGCGGAATTGCGATAGGCAGGATGGTCGCCCATCTTTTGCTGATGGGTGCGGCGGGTTGCCAGCTCGGAACGAGATTTGCGATGAGTGAGGAGTGCACCGCACACCCGGATTTCAAAAAGACTCTCATGAGGGCCCGCGCCCGACAAGCCATCGCCACACCGCAATATGATTCCAAACTTCCTGTTGTCGCCGTCCGGGCCATCAAGAACAAAGGGACAGAGGATTTCGGGAGGCTCCAGTTGAGACTCCTCAGAGAACTTGAAGAAGGAAAGATCAGCCGGGAAAAAGCCCAGTATGAGGTTGAAAATTTCTGGATGGGTGCGCTTCGGCGGGCAGTGGTCGAAGGAGATGTTGACCATGGATCATTAATGGTGGGACAGAGTGTGGGGTTGATTCGCGAAATCTTGCCCATGAGAGATATCGTCGAAAACCTTGTCAGAGAGGCCGAAGAAGAATTGATAAGAATAAAGGAAGGGTTGGATGGAAAATTAGCCCACGAAACTTCTTGACAAGAAATTTGGGATGAGTTAAAGAAGTACTACTTTAATGGAGCATGTAACGTGAAGACTACCTTTGGATTGATGAATAATAGCTGGTGGTGCTGGGCGAAAAAAGAGGAGGAGGTCTGTCCGGTGCCACAATAACCATTTGAATCGAAAGTAAAGGCCATGGACAGCTTCTCTCTTGCTCCCATGGCCTTTTTTGTTTTTTAGGGAATATCAACCTTAACCTCAACCTCAACCTCAACCTTTTTATTCATCCTGGAGGATTAACCGTGGCGACTCCATCTTTAGAAGATTTTAAGAGACTGGCTGCTCAGGGCAACCTCATTCCCATCTTTAAGGAGGTTCACTTTGACTGGGAGACACCCCTCTCAGCATTCCGGAAGATCGACGATGGAAAGTTTTCTTTCCTCCTCGAAAGCGCAGAAGGAGGGGAGAAATGGGGCCGATACAGTTTTCTTGGCTCAGGACCCTCTCTTCTCTTCCGAACAAAAGGAGAGGAGTTCGAAATCCTTAAGAATGGAGAGGTTCTTCGAGAGGGGAAGGATAAGGATCCGCTCCGTGCGCTGGAGGGTCTCCTGAAGCATTACCGTCCTGTTCTTCATGATTCCCTTCCACGTTTTTTCGGAGGAGCAGTTGGGTATGTCAATTATGATGTGGTCAGGTCTTTTGAGAAACTTCCGGAACAGCTCCCTCAGGACATAGGTCTTTATGACTCCTATTTCATGGTCACCGATACCCTGCTCGTCTTCGACAATGTGAAGCAGAAGGTCAAGGTGATTTCCAATACATTCTTAGATGGCCAAAAACCCTTGGAAGAGGTCTACCGAGAAGCTCAGGAGAAGATTAAAAACATCATTGTCAAGATCCAAAGCCCAGCGCCCACTTCTCCCGTGCAAAAATTTTTCTCTCTCTCTTCTCTTCACTCAAACTTCAGCCGGGAAGATTTTATGAAAGGGGTGGAAAGGGCTAAGGAATATATTAAAGCGGGTGATGTTATTCAGGTGGTCCTCTCACAACGGTTCTCTACAGAGATCCATTGTCAGCCCTTTGATATCTATCGTGCCCTGAGGTCAATCAACCCTTCCCCTTATCTTTTTTATTTGAAGATGGATGATATTGTCCTTCTGGGGGCTTCACCCGAGGTGATGGTCCGTCTGGAAGACAGGCAGATTGAGCTCCGGCCACTCGCTGGAACTCGCAGAAGAGGAAGGACTGAGGAGGAAGATAGATCGATGGAAAGGGACCTACTGGCGGATGAGAAGGAAAGGGCGGAGCACATCATGCTGGTTGACCTTGGCCGAAATGACGTGGGCCGAGTAGCCGAGATCGGCTCGGTTGAAGTTACGGAATTGATGGGTGTGGAACGCTACTCCCACGTCATGCATATCGTCTCTCATATCCGTGGATCTCTGGCACAAGATAAAAACGCTTTCGACGTCTTCAGGGCAGCTTTTCCTGCCGGGACGGTATCCGGTTCCCCTAAGATTCGGGCCATGGAGATCATCGAGGAGCTGGAACCTGTCCGGCGCGGGCCTTACGCCGGAGCGGTGGGTTACTTCAGTTTTTCCGGAAACATGGACACCTGTATCACGATTCGTTCCATTCTCATCAAAGACGGCAAGGCTTACGTCCAGGCAGGCGCAGGGATTGTCGCTGACTCGGATCCGGAGAAAGAATACGACGAGACCCTGAATAAGGCGCAGGCCGTCTTCAAGGCCATTCAACTTGCCGAGGAGGGATTGAGATGATTCTGGTTATCGATAATTATGACTCCTTTACATATAACCTGGTTCAATACCTCGGTGAACTGGGATCAACATGCGTAGTCTATCGGAACGATGAGATCGATCTTCAGACCATCGAAGAGAAGAATCCGAACCATCTGGTCATCTCCCCGGGCCCTTGCACCCCAAGAGAAGCGGGCATCTCCGTACAGGCAATCCTCCGGATGGCCGGGAAGATTCCCATTCTCGGAGTCTGCCTGGGACATCAGTGTTTGGGGGCTGCTTTCGGAGGAGAGATCGTTCAGGCCAAACGCCTGATGCATGGGAAAGGTTCTCTAATCTATCATGATGGAAAGACGATCTATAAAGACCTTCCTAACCCTTTTCAGGCCATCCGGTATCACTCGCTTCTCATTGAGCGAAAGAGCCTGCCAGATTGCCTGGAGATTTCTGCGGAGACTCAAGAAGGGGAGATTATGGGCGTGAGGCACAAACGATTTTCCATCGAAGGGGTCCAATTCCACCCCGAATCAATCATGACGGAAGGAGGAAAAATCCTTCTTAAGAATTTCTTAGAAATATAATCCCCCCATCCCCCCCTTTCGGAGAGGGTGTCGTAATGGAGTTAATGGGCAACTCTTGGCAGAGCAGGTGGTCGGGTTCCTCACCTTTAGAATGCGGGTCTTTTAAGTTAGAGGGAAGAGGACTTTTAGATAATTCAATGTTTTCATAAGTTTGGAGCGACAGAGCTTAACAACGAAAGGTTTCCGCTCTAAAGGTTCGTCACCCAACCACCCGCTCCGCCTCTTATATAGGTGGCTTTTGGTGGATTATGACACAGTCTCCAAAGGGGGGGATTAGAATTAGAGGAGGATGGCCATGTTTAAAGAGCTCATTAAACGATTGGTGGAAGGGAAGGACTTAAGGGAAGATGAGGCTTATGAGGCCATGTCATCCATCATGGACGGGAAAGCCCTGCCCACCCAGATCGCTTCGTTTCTCACTGCCCTGAGGATGAAGGGGGAGACGGTCCCGGAGATTACCGGATTCGCACGGGCGATGAGAGCCCGAGCTCTCCCGATCCGATCAGCGAACGGGGAATATGTTGTGGACACTTGTGGTACCGGTGGGGATGGAAACAACACCTTTAACATTTCCACTGCTGTGGCTTTCGTTGCCGCTGGCAGTGGGTTAACCGTGGCCAAACATGGGAACCGTTCGGTGTCGAGCCAGTGCGGAAGCGCTGATGTTTTGGAGGCTTTAGGGGTTAACATCAATCTCGTCCCTGAGAGGGTGGAGCGTTGTTTGCTGGAGGTCGGCATGGCTTTTCTCTTTGCCCCTCTTTTTCATCCCGCCATGATGTACGCCATCGGCCCACGAAGGGAGATGGGATTCCGCACGGTCTTCAACCTCCTCGGCCCCCTGACCAATCCAGCCGGAGCCAACGTTCAGGTTATAGGGGTTTACCGTAAGGATCTCGTTGGGCCAATCGCGGAGGTATTGAGAAATCTCGGATGCAAAGGAGCCCTGGTCGTCCATGGAGAGGATCATTGCGATGAGATCAGCATTACGGGGAAAACATTCATTGTCCAGCTTCAGAGGGGGAGGATTGAAAGTTATGAGGTTGAGCCCGAAGATATCGGCCTGAAGAGGAGGACCTTAGAGCAGATCCGGGGGGGAGGAGCGCAGGAGAATAAAAATATTCTCCTGGAGATTTTGGAGGGAGTCCATGGCCCCAGGCGGGAGGTTGTCCTTTTAAATGCATCGGCTGTCTTTATGGCCGCAGAAAGGGTTTCAAACTTAAGGGACGGAATGGAAATGGCTGAAGAGTCCATTGACTCGGGCCGGGCAATGAGAAAACTTAAAGAGCTCATCCAATTTACGAATCGTGAGGGGTGATGAAGATGTTTCTAAGAAAAATCGTCGAGAAAAAAAAGGAAGAGGTCGAAGTGAGAAAAAAGATCTTCTCCATTAGGGAGAGGGAGGAAGGGATTTCAAACCTTTCCCTTCCCCGGGATTTGATGGAGGCGATCTCTCAACATGCCCCCATGGCACTCATTGCTGAAATTAAGTTTGCCTCCCCCTCTGCCGGAGTGATCAAGACGGATGGAGATCCTCGCCAAATCGCAAGCGAATATGAGTCGGCAGGAGCCTCAGCCATTTCGGTTCTCACAGAACCCAATTTTTTCAAAGGGGATCTTTCCTATCTGGGCTTGGTGAAAGAGAAAACCTCCCTCCCCGTCCTTCAAAAGGATTTCATCATCGATCCTTTCCAGATTTTTGAAGGAAGGGCCGCGGGGGCGGATGCAGTCCTTCTCATCGCTGCCATTCTCGATCGAGAACAACTCAACGATTTTGTGGACCTGGCAACAAGCCTCCGGATGGTCCCTCTGGTTGAAATTCACGATGAGGACGATCTTGAAAAGATATCAACTCTCTCTCTTCCTCTGATAGGGATTAATAACAGGAACTTGAAAACGTTTGAAGTTGACCTAAGGACGACCCTTCGGCTAAAGAAGGAGATTTCCTCGAGATCAAAAGTGATCAGTGAGAGCGGAATTAAGAGTTCCCATGAGGTGAGAGTACTTAGAGAAGCAGGAGTGGATGGCATTCTGGTGGGAGAGATTTTGATGAGAAGTTCCGATCCCACCTCAAAAATTAAGGAGCTTCTCAAGGGATGACCACCCCCACCCATCCCTCCCCCCTCGGGAGACTGTGTCGCAATTGGGGAAATGGTCAAAAATGTCATGCTTTGAACCAGGTGCTGAACTTGTTTCAGTATTGTTTCAGCATCTCATAGAATCAACTACTTACGAGACCCTGAAATAAATTCAGGGTGACAAAATAATTATTACGACACAGTCTCTCGGAAGGGGAGGGTGAGCCTGCCTGCCGCAGGCAGGGGTGGGGGAGGAGAAGATGACCTGGATTAAGATCTGCGGGATCACTAATATTGAAGACGGCTTAGAGGCTGTTTCGCTGGGAGTTAATGCACTGGGCTTTATCTTCGCTCCCAGCCCGAGAAGGGTTGAGCCTTCTGTAGCGAAGGAGATCATTTCGGTTCTTCCTGAAACGCTTTTAAAAGTGGGAGTCTTTGTGAATGAAGATCCGGAAGAAGTCCTGCGAGTTGCTGAATATTGTGGCCTCAATGTCCTTCAATTTCATGGACAGGAGTCACAGGAGTATTGTCAGAAATTTTTTATTCCGGTCTTCAAGGCCATTCGCATAAAGAATTTGGAAAGCTTAAAAGATATTGAGAATTATCACGATGTGACCATCCTTCTTGATACCTACAGTCCTGTACAAGCGGGTGGAACGGGGAATCCCTTTCCAGGGGAGATCGCACTAAAAGCGAAAGAGGAAAGAGACTTTATCCTCTCCGGAGGACTGAGCCCATCGAATGTGGGAGAAGCCATCAAGAAAGTGAGGCCCATGGGAGTGGATGTTTGCTCAGGTGTGGAGGTAACTCCGGGAAAGAAAGATCCATTAAAAATGAGGGATTTTATAAAGGAGGTCAGAAAAGCGGATGAGCAGGATCGATCAAACATTTAAAAAATTGAAAAATAAATTTCGGGCGGCTTTGATCCCTTTTATCGTTGCCGGTGATCCGGATCTCGGTACAACAGAGGCGCTCATATTCAAAATGGTCGAAAACGGAGCGGATATGATCGAACTGGGCGTCCCTTTTCCAGAGCCGATTGCAGATGGCCCCACCATTCAGGCGACACACAAGCGAGCCCTCCAAAATGGAATCGGTCTAAAAGAGATACTCCGTATGACAGAGAGATTAAGAGACAGAATCCCACCTCTGATCCTGATGACCTACTTAAACCCTGTCTTAGAGTATGGCCTAAGAGATTTTGCAAAGGACTGCAAAGAGAATGGCGTCGATGGAGTCATTATCCCTGATCTAACTCCTGAAGAAGCAATGAAATGGGTCCGGGAAGCCCGAAGAACCGATTTAGACACTATTTTTCTTATTAACCCGGACAGTCCACTAGAACTTGTGAGATGGGCGAGCCGATCCAGTCGTGGATTTATTTACTATGCCACGGTGGCCGGTGCCACCGGTATAAGAGAGACTTTGCCAGAAGATCTCGAACGGTCTGTCAAGCGAATAAAAGAACAGAGTCAGAAGCCGGTGGCCGTCGGCTTCGGCATTTCCACTCCGGAACAGGCGAAGACGATCAGCCGTTTTGCTGATGGAGTTGTTGTGGGAAGCGCGATTGTGAAGATCATCGAGGAGAACCTCAAAAATCCGAATATGGTTAAAAGAGTAGGAGATTTCCTTGCCTCTTTTGCCAGGGCATTAAAAGGAAGTGGAAGGGAAATTAAATCATGATCCTATCTTTAGCAACGATTGGAGGCATCTCATTTGTATTGGCCCTATCCGGGGCTCTTACACCTGGGCCCCTTTTGACGATCACTATTAGTGAGTCAATGAGAAGAGGATTTATCACGGGTCCCTTACTCATTTTAGGCCATGGGATTTTGGAATTGACCTTGATCGTAGCCATTGTGAATGGGTTAGGGACTTTTTTAAAGAAAGGTCCTGTCATGGGCACTGTGGCCATCATCGGTGGGCTGGTCCTTCTTTGGATGGGTTGGAAAATGGTTAAAGAGACTAAAGGAGTTTACCTTTCCTTTAAAGAACGGCCAGTTGAAAGATCGAAAACCTTACATCCGGTTTGGAGTGGCATTCTTGTCAGTCTCTCTAACCCTTACTGGTCCCTTTGGTGGGCCACTGTGGGGCTGAGCTATATGATGACCGCCATGGAATATGGATTAATGGGTTTGATTGTCTTTTTTGTGGGTCACATATCGGCTGATTTCCTCTGGTTCAGTTTGGTCTCCTATGGAGTTAGCACCGGACGGAAAGTATTCAGTGAGAAATTATATCAGAGGATAGTGGAGGGCTGCGGACTTTTTCTACTCCTATTTGGAGTCTGGTTTCTTGTGGTGGGATTGAGATATTTTTTTCGCTTAGGATAGAAGCTACAGAGTAAAAAGAAAAGATCCTCCTATGGGTATGGTCATTTAATAGTATTTTTCAAGACAAAAAATGTCACTATTTTGCATCCCGTAAAATTTTAATTTTTAATTTAGCCAATAGAAATCAAAGGGTTTCCTTATTTTATCTCTTTTGGTATTAAAGTTGCTAATATATTAACCAGGATAAATTTTTTTACATTATAGATTTGTCGATAAAGCCAAACCACGAGCAATCGTGGGGCGCCTGCCGCCGTAACGGTGGGGGGGCCCGCCGCTCCAGAAATGTGGAGGCGGGGAAAGCCACGCCTGCGTGCCGAAACGCCTGGCTACCGCAGGCAGGCAAATCAGCATGCGGGAGTGCTTGTAAGCCGATACGCCAACCTAACATTGGCAGCACTACGGCATGCAGGCACGGGTCCCTCAGGGAAGCCGGGTTGCCGAAGCGAAAGGAATTTTGCGGCCCGTGGTCTATATTGACACGGGCTTTTCTCTTTAAGAAACTCTTCAAACAAGAAGCAAATGAAGCAGAATGAACTTCACAAAAGGGGGATAAGATGGCAGAGAATAACGTAGAAAAAAAAATATCCGTTTTAGAAAATTTTCTACCTGAGCTTGTCCACAGATTAAATAACCATCTGGGGTCTATACTCGGATATGGCCAGCTTTTACTGCCTAAAATGACTGATTCAGAGTCGAAGAAATATCTGGAGAGGATCATTGAGGAAGCTCATCGCTCATCTCACGTCATTAAAGACCTCGTGGACTTTATAAGAAAAAGAAAACCACAAAAAGAAGTTATTGATCTTAACGAGTTAATTGAGTCTGTACTTAAAATGAAAATCCGGGAATTAGATGCCAGGAGGATTGAAGTGGTAAAGGAATTGTCCCCATCTATTCCCCTTACTCTGGTTGATCCGAAACAAATCCAGGTGGCTTTAGCCAATCTTATTAACAATGCTGAAGAGACGATAACGGAATTCCACGGATTTGGTGAAATCAGAGTAAAAACCTGTGAGATGGAGGGTCAGATAGAGATAGTTATCTCGGATGACGGACCTGGAATACCAGCAGAAAACATTTCTAAAATCTTCGACCCCTTTTGTATGACGATTAAGGGTAGAGGGACTGGACTTGAGCTTACGATTTCTCATGACACGGTCATCGAACATGGTGGCACAATGATTGTGGAAAGTGAATGGGGAAAGGGAACAACCTTCATTATTACCCTTCCGATCGCTGAAGGTGAAAAGAAAAAGGGGGAGGGGAAACGTACTGAAATGAATCTAAGGGGACTGAAAGGGTTAGTGATCGATGATGAACGCACATTTCTCGATGTCGTTTCTAAATATTCGGAACTTATGGGATGTAAGATCACTACGGCCTTGGATGCCAAGACAGCTTTAGCAAGCATTGAGAGTGAGGACTTTGACTTTGTGATCTGCGATATAAGAATGCCGAAGATGAGTGGAATCGAATTTTACGGCATTATAAAAGAAAAGAAACCCTCTTTAAAGGACCGAATCATCTTTTCTACAGGCGATGTCCTGAGTGATACGACACGTGAATTCATGGAATCGATCGACAATCCCTGCATAGAAAAGCCTTTTGACATGAGTGCACTTAAGGAGGTTATTATTAAAATTGTTGGAAACAACAGAAATTAAGCGAACTCTTACCAAATCATTCTTATCAGTTAAGGGTATCCTGGCCGTCTTTTTCCTACCAAAATTGTAAACTTTAAAACAAAAATGTCTTTTCCCAGAATAATTTCGATTTTTAATTCTTATCCAAAAATTGGATTTTTACTTAGAAATTAAATACTTACGCAATCGAAACCATTAAACCTATTAATTTGGCATATATTTTGCTTTCAATTAAAGTAAGATAAAACAAATTATAACAAAATGGGGTGAGTTAATGGCGGCAATGTCGGCAATGAAAGATGATAACGTTTTAACCACAGATGAGGCAGCCCAATACCTGAAAATCTCAAAAGCAACTTTATTAAACCATATCCATCAGAGGAAGATAAAGGCTAAGAAAGTAGGAAGGAGTTGGAGAGTTCTCCAATCAGAAATATACCGATTTTTAAAGGAAGAGGAAGGAAAATCATATCATAGAAGTGACTTTCGAGATTAGCTTGGGAGTACAAGAATGCAATCGACTATAAAAGGTATTTAGGGGGACTAAATGCTCTTAAGATTAGCGGCACAAAACTTGCTTCTCTCTCCCTCCTCTCTCTTCTCTTGTTGCCTGCCTAAAACGCACGATCTCTCTCACCTTAATTGGAATTAAGGGGGTGAGCGAGGAGTTGGAACTATCTGTTTTCATTATATCTAAAAAATTGCTTCATACCTTAAACCTTAATATAACAGAAAAAAATAAGACAGTTTTTGTGGAGGAATTCATGGATCGCTTTTTCACCGGGCATTTTTGAACAGATGGGGCAAGATCAGTATTGCTTTGCTTATAATCTGAATTGTGATTGTGGCTGGTTTAAGGATTGTTATTTCAGTGAGAAACTATCTATAAGGAAAGAATTCCAAAACAGGACATTCAAGTAAGGCGGCTGCCTGCCTGAGTTGATCAAAAGATTTTTGGGATGAGACACTTAATCTGTGTAATCAGATAATCTTTTCCCATGGAGAAGACAAAATGAGCGGCGAAGTTAAAACAAAAAAGTTATTCCAATATACATATCTTCTTTTGATAGGGGGAGTCATAGCGCTACTGGTTGGTTATTTTTGGCTCAGTCAGAAACAACAAAGACCAGGTGAGCCGCTTGAAAAAGTAACCCTTGCTGAACCAACCCAACCAAGTGCGGGACCTGTATATATCGCTTACATAAAAGGCTACTTCAAAGATGAAGGGCTTGATGTAACGCTTCAACCTCACACATCAGGAAAGGCCGCCCTCAATGCAGTATTGGAGGGAAAAGCAGATTTAGCAGTTGTTGCAGAAACCCCGATCATGTTTGCTGTGATGAGGGGAGAGAAAATATACGCGATAGCTACACTATTTACCTCGGAGAAAAATATGGCGATTATTGCGAGAAAGGATAGGAAAATTTCTCTACCCGCCGACCTTAAAGGCAAAAGAATTGGAGTGAGTATCGGGACAAATGGAGAGTTCTTCATGGATGCGCTCTTAGTGATGCATGGAATACCTGTGAAAGAAGTTAAAGCAGTTAGTTTGACACCGGAGGAAATGTTTGACTCTTTAGTAAAAGGTGAAGTTGATGCCGTATCAACCTGGCACCCCCACCTGATCCGCTTACAAAAGAAATTTGGTGAAAGGGCAATAACATTCTACGGCGATGGGATATATACCTGGACATTTAACGTCGCTGTCATGCAAGAGTTTGCTCATAAAAATCCAGAAGTTATTCAAAGGGTTCTCCGGACTCTGATTAAGGCGGTAGAATTTATTAGAGAAAATCCAGATGAATCGCGCAAGATCATAGCAGACTATATCAGGATGGATGAATCCCTGCTTCGTGAACTATGGGGCATCTATAACTTCGGCATAACGCTGGAACAATCTCTTTTAATAAACTTAGAGAATCAAACGCGATGGGCAATAAAGAACAAGTTAACCGATAAAACAAAGGTTCCAAACTACCTTAATTTTATCTATCTTGACGGGTTGAAGGCGGTGAAACCTGAAGCGGTGACAATTATCAGGTGATGAATTATGAAGATTAGGACCAGACTACAAATTATCGCAATCTTTTCTTTAGCAATAGCCCTTGTAATCGGCTTAGTTCTCTTTCTGACAGCTCAGAGGGTGAATAAAGAAATTAGTGGGCTAAAAATAGCAGATGAGATAGCAAAAGGGGTATTTGAGCTGAATATCATAACTTATGAATATTTATTACACCATGAAGAGCGGATGCAGACACAGTGGCAGTTAAGGCATGACTCTCTAACGAAGTTGCTAACAGGGGAAGAATTCAAAAGTCCCGAAAGGCGACTTATTTTAGACAGGATGCATCAGAATCTTGAGAGCCTTAAAGCTCTTTTTTCCCAACTGGTCGAAAATTACAAAAGGCGTGGGAGAAAAGAATCTGCTCTGTCACGGGAATTAGAAGAGAGATTGGCGGGCCAGTTATTGGTGAAGTCTCAAGCTATGGTTTCTGATGCCTCGCAGTTGGCCGAGGCAAGTCGGGCAGAGGTAGCAATTGCTCAACAAAGGTCCAGTCTGCTTGTTATGGTGTTTGTTGCAATCATGGCAGCAATTATTGCAGCGGTTTCATTTATGTTTGGCAGAAGTGTTGTAAAGCCGATCAGGAAGCTCCACGAGGGAACCGAAATCATCGGCGCTGGCAATCTGGATTACAGGGTGGGCACAACCGCAAAGGATGAGATCGGCCAGCTTTCCAGGGCATTTGATGAGATGATCGGAAAGCGCAAGCGTGCAGAGGAAGAAGTTCGACTCCTCCAAACCATCACATTTGCGATCAGCGAAACCGGAGATGTTCATTCCGCATTGAAGATTGTGCTCCAGAAGGTGTGTGAAGCTACAGGGTGGATCATGGGGGAGGCATGGGTTCCCAATTCTGATGGGACAAACCTCGAATGCAGTCCAGCGTGGTATAGCAGGGTGGAAGGTCTGGAGAAATTTAGAAAGGAATCAGAGAAGTTTACATTCCCTCTCGGGATCGGACTTCCTGGCAGGGCCTGGTCTTCTAAGAAACCCGTATGGGTGGGAAATGTTACTCTGGATTCGAATTTTCCGAGAGCGGAGATTGCGAAAGGAGTTGGTCTCAAAACAGCGATGGCCATTCCTGTTCTCATCGGCGACGAGATTGTTGCAGTGATGGATTTTTTTGTTTTCGAAGCCCGGAAAGAGGATGAACGACTCCTTGAAATCATTTCATCGGTTGCCAGTCAATTGGGGTCCCTCATTCAGAGAAAGCGAGCGGAACAAGAGGTAAGAGTCCTGGAAGAACAACTTCGGCAGTCTCAGAAGATGGAGGCCATTGGTCGTTTGGCGGGCGGCATTGCCCATGACTTCAATAATCTCCTGACCATTATAAAGGGTTATAGCCAGCTCTCCTTCGGTGAACTCAAAGAGGGCGATCCCCTGAGAGAAAACATCGAAGAGATCAGAAAAGCGGCGGATCGGGCCGCAGACCTGACCCGGCAACTGCTTGCCTTCAGTCGCCGCCAGGTGATGGAGGTGCAAGTTCTTGATCTGAACACCGTCTTAAAGAACCTGGATAAGATGCTCCGTCGGATGATCGGTGAAGACATCGAACTGACGACTTTATTATTTGAGGATTTGGGAAGAGTCAAAGCCGATCCCGGACAGATTGAGCAGGTGATCATGAACCTTATAGTCAATGCAAGGGATGCGATGCCCCGGGGAGGAAAACTCACCATTGAGACGGCCAATGTGGAATTGGATAAGGAGTATGCCCGTACTCATGTCGCAGTGACTCCGGGTCCACATGTGATGCTTGCGGTAAGTGATACAGGGGTGGGAATGACTCCAGAAATCAAGGCAAAGATCTTTGAACCATTCTTTACGACCAAAGAGAAGGGAAGGGGGACAGGGTTGGGTCTTTCGACCGTCTATGGGATTGTGAAACAGAGTGGGGGAAATATCTGGGTTTACAGTGAGCCTGGAAGAGGAACAACATTTAAGATTTATCTGCCGAGAGTGGATGAGCTTGCTGAGGAATTAAGAGTGAAGGTTGAGGGACCAGAACTTCCCAGAGGTAGTGAGACCATTCTCATCGTTGAGGATGATGAAAAGGTCCGGAAACTGGCTCTAAAGATATTGGAGAAGCAAGGATATGAGGTATTGGAGGCGGGAGGCGGAAATGAGGCTCTTGAGATTTGTAGGGGTTTGGAAAAGCCTATTCATGTTGTCCTCGCCGATGTGGTAATGCCCGGCATGGATGGTCGCCAGTTTGCGGAGAAACTGAGGGAAGTTTGTCAGGGGTTTAAGGTCCTTTATATGTCGGGCTATACGGATAATACCATTGCCCACCACGGGATTCTTGATGAGGGGTTGGATTTTATTCAGAAGCCTTTGTCCGTGGATGGACTGGTGAGAAAAGTCAGAGAGGTGTTGGATAAATAATTCTTGAGGGTTTCAACCTAAGCTTTTTTATCATCAGATCAACCTCGATCAACGAGCCCCTATTTGAATTATGGTTTTTCACGGTTAGGTTTAGATATTTTTAGCCACGGACATCCGAATCATTTTTTAGAATTTAAAATTTCCTCCACCAAAATCTTCATACTCGAGAGATCTAAGGGTTTTGCCAGAAAGGCATCGGCTCCTGCTTCTCTGAAAAAAGGTTCTCCCACCCCGGACCCAGAAATTATCAAAATCGATAAGGAAGGGTCGTACCCCTTTAGGCGTCTTATTAATTCAATTCCATCCATTTTGGGCATCATATAATCTGTTACCACCAGATCGTATCCCTTTTCCTTCACCTTTTTCATCGCCGTCTCACCATCTTCAACGGTATCCACCTCATATCCATTTAAAAGAAAATATTTCGATAAAAGATTTCTTATCTCTTTATGATCCCCGACGACCAAAATTCTTTTCATCACGTTAACTCCATTTAACAGATATCTTAAAATTACAACCAATAATTGTAATTGTCAAGAACAAAATACAACCATAGGTTTATGGACATTCTCCTCATGTCCACTATAAATGGTGAATGAAATCGTTTAGGGTGATATATTATGATAAAAACTCATAAGGAAATAGGCAGCGAGATCAAGAGAATACGAAAAGCCTTGGGGATGTCTCAGATGAAGTTGGCTGAAGGGGTAGGGGTTTCCTTTCAGCAGATCCAGAAATATGAAAAGGGTGTAAATAAAATTTCCATGGAGATGATCCAGCATATAGCGAGGGCTTTGGGTATTTCAGTAAACACATTTTTTGAGAAAGAAAAGGCGCCCGTCATATCAGAACCTCCCATGAAATATTACTCTAAAAAGAAGAATTTAATAGATGAGATTTCTTTACCATTAAATCAAGAGGAAATCACGCTGCTCCAACTTTTTCGAAAGATTGAAAACAAGAAAATCAGGGAAGGGCTGATCAAGCAATTGAGTGGGATCGTAGAATTAGAAAGGGAAAAAAGCGTATCAAATCATTTAACCAGGTAACCCAAATTGTCTCTGTTGAATCGTCAAAAATGTAACCGCAGAGGGTAACAGTCTTTTATAGGGGTTAACTATAGGGGTTAACCCTTTCCGTTCTTTTACCCCGTTAGAAATAATGCCCCGCTGCTCCCTCCGGGCCAGAGGCCCTCTGGGCCGGCGGCTGTAGTGGGGTTACATTTCAGATTAATTCCGGTGGGGTTTAATGTCCCGCTGGAATTTCTAACGGGGTTTACTCTTCTTTTCGTATACCTCCTCCCACCTACCGCTCTTCTAAGGCCTCAGGAGCCTGTCAATCGTTGCCGAACCTATATCAAACAACTTCTTTGCAAGAGCATCCGATATCCTCAGCTCACCCATACCTCTTAAACCCTCTCTAACTCCGCCTCAATGATTGGCCTCAGTCTCTGCTCGCAGGAATGGCCAAAGACTTTCCACAGATTGAATGCATATCCACCCTCCACCTGTCCATGTAAACCAACTTCCATCGAAAGGATTTGGATTACATTTTAGATGATTTAATGCGGTTTGTTGACAAATTATTTGAATTCCATTATTATTGGTCAAAATAATTTGGGTTAAAAATGGTTTAAGTTTTTTTTACTGTAGAGTGAAAGCTACAAACTATGCAGAACTACCCGATTTTTAAAGATTATCATAACTGTATCTAAAAGAGAAACGTGTACCGCAACTTTGAAGAAATCTTGACAAAGGCAAAAGAACGAGGCCCTTGTAGGGTTTCCATCCTCTTCCCTGATGACCCGGATATTATGCGGGTGGCAGTAGACGGAATGAGGGAGGGACTGATTGAGCCTGTTTTGGTGGGCCATTATAAGCGGATCAAGGCAATAGCCCAGGAGGCAAATTTACCCCTAAAAAATAGGTGCTTCCTGTTTTTGAATGGGTGACCCCTATTATATAATAGTGGTTGAAGTTAGGCGGCTGCTCTGACGGGCTATGTGGGAGCCCATTTTCGCAGCCAAAATCTGAAAAGGATAAAGAATTCGTAAATGTTATTTTGCCGTCTTAACTGTCTCCACCAGTTTGGACCATTTGGAAATTTGGTATCGTAATTTATTTCGTATCTTGTATTTTGTGCTTCTGATTTATTCTTGTCCGGGTTAGGAGGGAAAAATGGAGATGAAAAGAGTGTGTGTCGTGGGTATGGGAACCATGGGGAGTCAAATCGGTATTGTCTGCGCCAGGGCTGGATTTCAGACCTTCATGGTAGATATCTTAGAGGAGCAGGTAGGAAAAGGACTACAAAGTATAGAGTCCTTTTTAAAAACCCAAGAGAAAAAGGGGAAAGTGGATAGGGAGGCAATTGATAGGATCTCATCTTTTATTAAGACCGGCATAGATATGGGAGAGGCCCTCTCTGATGCTGACCTTGTAATTGAGGCAGTATACGAGGACATAAAAGTGAAAAAGGAGGTTTTTAAAAAAATGGATGAGGTGAGCCCGAGCCGAACAATTTTTGCCAGTAATACCTCGACCCTTTGGATTGCCGAACTGGGTGCGGTGACAGATCGTCCAGAAAAGTGCATCGGTACTCACTTTTTGATCCCTGCAGCACTCACGCCCCTTGTAGAAGTTGTCCGGAGCATTGAAACCTCAGACGAAACCCACGAGACAGTGTTAGAGTTTCTTCGAAAGTGTGGAAAGGAGACTGTAACAGTTGCAGACTCCCCTGGTTTTGTCATCAATAGACTCTACCTGCCAATGGTGAACGAGGCATTTTTTGCGCTTGAAACAGGTCTTGCCAGTGCCGAAGAGATTGACAGGAGCTGCACGAGAGGTCTCGCGTTTCCGCTAGGTCCCTTGGCGGCTGCAGATGCCTTTGGCTTAGATATACTGCTTGCCTCCATGGAGACTTTCCATAGGGAACTGGGGGAGAAATATCGGCCTGCTCCCCTGCTTGTAAAACTGGTCAAGGCCGGTCGTCTGGGAAGGAAGACAGGACGAGGCGTTTATAACTACAGTAAACCCCATTAGAAAGTCTTCGACTTTCCAACGGGGAGGCTCATTCACCCCTTTAGAGAAAGTCTCTAACGGGGCAAGCGGGGTATTAAACCCCTTGTTCGGTCTAAAAGGAATTATACCTTTATCCCCGCTGCAAGTAATGGGGCTTTCTAACGGGGTAAATAGGGTAGTGGAGGAAGATTTAAAATGTCTCATTTCAATGAAGAACAGAGGATGATTCAGGAGATGGTCAGCAGATTGATGCGAGATAAAATAGTTCCTTTAGCCAAAGAGGCTGACCTCTCCGGCCATTCATCACCTGAGATTGTAAGACTTCTAAGCAAAAATGGGCTGTTGAAGATGGCCCTGCCTGAGCAGTACGGAGGGATCGGCGCTAACTACACCACCATTGCCTTAGTGGTAGAAGAGATGGCACGGGTAGATGCCTCAACAGCCATGATCTTTTTTGTGACCCAATCACTCACTCAGATCCTGAAACAGTGGGGGAGTGAAGAGCAGAAGGGGCGTTTCTTTGGGGAGATGTCTGTTGGTGACAAGATAAACGCCTTTTCTCTCACTGAACCTAATTATGGGTCTGAATCCGCCTCCATTCAAACAAGGGCCATCCTGGATGGAGATCATTTCATAATCAATGGCACTAAGATCTTTGTCACCAATGCCGACATAGCCGATTTTATACTGGTTTTTGTACGAACAGGAGGGGGAGAAAGGCAAAAGGGACTTTCGGCGCTGGTCGTGGAGAAAGATACCCCTGGCCTTTCATTAGGAAAGCATGAGGATAAGCTGGGGCTGAGAGGGTCAGATTTATCAGAATTGATTTTTGAAAATGCGGAGGTACCAAGAGAGAATCTATTGGGGAAACTGGATCAGGGGTTTGATATCCTCACGAGTGGTGGGGCGGACATGAGGGCTTACGGACCGGGGGCCATGGCGGTAGGTCTGGCTCAAGGTGCTCTGGACTATGCCGTCTCTTACGCCAGACAGAGGGTCCAGTTCGGGGGGCCTATCGCCAATCTCCAGGCTATCCGGTTCATGCTGGCCGATATGTCCATACAGGTTGAAGCGGCTCGAGCCCTCCTTTATAGGACTACAGTACTCCTGGACTCAAGTTCTGAAGACAAAAGGATGCGGGACCGCTTCGTTTCAGCGACAAAGTGCTTTGCCTCAGATACTGCCATGAGAGTGACCACCGATGCAGTGCAGATCCTTGGTGGATACGGGGTCATGAAGGACTATCCTGTTGAAAGGATGATGCGGGACGCCAAGATGATCCAGATCTTTGATGGCACCAATCAGATACAGCGGGTTATTGTAGCCAGGAGTTTATTGTCATGAAAAATGGAAATCAATTAATTAGCAGGGAGGAAAAATGAAAGCAATTGATGTTCATGTCCATCCGAGTACAGCTCTTTTCTCCTATGAGCGAAGGTGGGGGAAAGAAGTGGCTGAGTTTATGCCCAGGTATTACCGAATGGAAGAGAGGATCAGGACCGATGAAGAGATGGCCGAAGAATTCAGGGATCTGGATCTAAAGGCCCTTTTAGTTGGATGGGATGCCCAGGCAGAGAGTGGTCATGAAACTTCGGCTTTAAATGATGAAGTGGCCCGGCTCATCAAAAAATTCCCGGATGTTTTCATCGGGGGATGGGCCATGATCGATCCATGGAAAGGGAAATGGGCGGTTAAGGAATTGGAAAGGTGCATTAAAAAACTGGGACTCACGGGTTTAAAATTCCAGCCTTCCGCTCAAGGATTTTTCCCAAATGATCGAAAATTCTACCCCCTCTATGAAAAGTGTCTCGAATTAAATGTTCCAGTTAGCTTTCATACAGGGACAACTGGCCTCGGAGCCGGGATGCCGGGAGGATATGGTTACCGATTAAAATATGTCAGACCCCTTTATATCGACGATGTGGCGGCTGACTTTCCTGACTTGACCATCATCATGATCCATCCTGCCTGGCCGTGGATTGATGAACAAATCGCCATTTTGCTTCACAAGGCCAATGTCTATTGCGACCTTTCTGGTTGGGCACCCAAATATTTTCCAGAAAATCTCAAAAGGGAGATCAATGGCAGGCTTCAGGATAAATTTATGTATGCCTCTGATTATCCGGAAATCCCTCCCAGACGCTGGCTTGAGGAGTTTAAGGCAGGGGGCTACAGAGATGAGGTGATGGAGAAAGTTTTATATAAAAATGCCCAGAGGATATTGAAATTGAAGATATGAATCGTTAAGTCGATAGTTATTTAACTGCAAATCTTAAAAATATGAATAAGGGTGGTTAGTGAATTCTAGACCCTGTTCTTGGAGAATGAGATGAAGATTGGCAATATATTGATTATTGGAGCAGGTCTAATGGGGAGCGGCATTGCTCAGGTCTGTGCTCAGGCCGGAATCCAGGTCTTCATGAACGATGTCAGTCAGGAGATTCTCAACCATGCCTTGAAGGGTATCCGCTGGTCAGTGGGGAAATTGATTGAGAAAGGGAAATTGAAAGAAGATCTGGAGAAGATCATGGCACGGATTTCCCCGGTAACCGATTTTAACCAGACCTCTCAAGTGGACCTGGCCATTGAAGCGGTCTTTGAAAAGCTCGAACTGAAACAGGAGATCTTCAAAAAGCTGGATCAATTCGGTCGGCCAGAAACCCTCTTTGCCAGCAACACCTCTGCCATTCCCACTACAGAAATTGCAGCGGTAACCCAGCGGCCAGAGAGGGTCCTCGGTCTCCATTTCTTCAACCCTGTCCCCATGATGGAAGTGGTCGAAGTCGTCAAGGGGATGAAGACTTCCGAAGAGACGATGCGGGCAGGAGTAGAGTTTGTCAGGAGTATCGGTAAGGAGCCCATCCGGGTCGAAAGCGATGTGCCAGGTTTTTTGCTCAATCGGATCAATCTCGTAGGCTATATTGAGGCCATTCGTCTGTTAGAACAGGGAATAGGGACTGTGGAGGATATTGACAAAGGGGTTCGGCTCGCTTTTGGTAGGAGAATGGGGCCTTTTGAGACAGGAGACTTGGTGGGATTGGATGTGTCTTATGGGGCGTTGACAGCCATCTATGAAGAAAGTAAGGATGCGCGATATTACCCCCCACAACTTTTAAGGCGCAAGGCCAAGGCTGGAGAGCTTGGTCGTAAGACCGGTCGAGGCTGGTATGAGTATAACCGGAATGGAAGCAAGAAGGAGAAGTAGATGGAGCAGAAACTTGCATATTATGAGATTAGGGATCAAATCGCTATTGTCACCATCGATCATCCTCCCATGAATGCCTTGGATGCGGCCACGAAAGAGGCCATTGTCGATGTATTCAAGGAGCTTGATGACCGGAGACAAGAAATCAGAGCAGTCATATTACACGGGGCAGGAGAGAAAGCGTTTGCCGCGGGGGCTGATATCAAGACATTTTTGGAATTAAAACCCGGCACGGCCAAGAGACGTATTTCCCGTACTCATCAAATTTATTCCATGGTCAGAGCCGTCCAAATTAGCTCGAATTCTTATGACTACCCCTTGAAATTATTACCTTTTTGGACAAGTTTTGGCTGTTTTGAAAATCAGGTTTCCTTTTTCTTTTTTTATGTATCCATTATGCTGTCCAAAATAGGCCGTTTTTAAAAACCTAATTTGGACAAGAGTGTTCCATGGTAGAAAATTTTGAGTGGCCTGTGATCGCTGCGATCCATGGTTTTTGTTTAGGTGGGGGTCTGGAACTGGCACTCTGTTGCGATATCCGTTACGTGGAAGAGACTGCCAAATTAGGTTTTCCTGAAGTCAATCTATCCGTTTTTCCGGGAAACGGAGGGATATGGCGCTCTATGTATCATATCCCTCTGGGGAAATTGAAGGAATTGGTTTACAGCGGCGAGATGATCGATGCGATGGAGGCATTCAGGCTCGGTTTGGTGGAAAAGGTTGTTCCACCGGGGCAGGTGATGGTCGCTGCCATGGAGCGTGCCGCCAAGATTATGGAGAAAGGTCCTTTGGCCGTGGCAGCGGCTAAGAAAGTGATCAATCGGGGCAGAGACCTCTCACTTCAACATGGACTGGAACTTGAGTCTGAACTCTGGGCCAATCTAACAGCCACAGAAGATATGAAAGAGGGCGCCCGGGCCTTTATCGAGAAGAGAAAACCAGAATATAGAAATCGATAAGGAGAAAGGCATTGAAAGAGGCAGTCATTATTAGTGCAATCCGTACCCCTGTAGGGAGTTACATGGGAGCTTTTAAAGAAGTCCCGGCCTATGATCTGGCAGCTCTCGTTTTGAATGAAGCTGTGAAGAAAGCAAGAGTGAATTCAGCTGATGTGGATGAGGTCATTTTAGGCCAGTCCTATCAGAATGGTGAGTATGTCAATATTGCCCGCATGGCACTATTGAAGGCTGGGTGGCCCGATTCCATTCCTGGTGTGGTCATGGATCGACGCTGTTGCACCGGACTGGATGTTGTCTGTTTTGCTGCGATGAAGATCCAATCCGGAAATGCGGATATTGTTGTGGCCGGGGGTGTTGAGAGCATGAGCACGGCTGAATTTTATGTCCCCGGAGATATCAAATGGGGGATCGGAGGTAAAAGGGGGATGCCGAGAGGACACGGAGACCTCTCTCTCTGGGGCATACCCTTTTACGATCGAATTCAGAGAGCCCGGGTCATGTCCCAGCCTGAAGAGCGGTATGGGGTTCTCCCTTCCATGATGTCCTGGGCAGAGACGGCTGCAAAGGAGGAGGGGATCTCACGAGAAGAGTGTGACCAATGGTCTCTGGCGAGCCACCAAAAAGCCTGCGCAGCCATTAAGGCTGGCAAATTCAAAGAAGAGATTGTTCCCGTTCCAGTTTCCCGGGGCAAAGGGGATGTTGTGATCGTGGATCAAGATGAAGGCCCCAGGCCAGATACTTCATTGGAAAAACTATCTCAGCTTAAACCTGTGTTAGGAGGGGTCTGCACGGCGGGGAATTCATCATCCGAAAACGATGGAGCGGCTGCAGTGGTTGTGACATCGAAGGAGAAGGCAAAAGAACTCGGCCTTGAGCCACTCGGCAAGTTGAGATCCTTTGCTGTGGTCGGGGACGATCCCAGGCGGACATATAAAACCATACCGAAGGCAGTCATCAAAGCGCTTCAAAAGGCTAATCTTACCCCTGATCAGATGGACCTCATTGAGATTCAGGAGACATTTGCCGCACAGGTGCTGGCTGATTTAAAGGAAATGGGTATGACAAAAAAGGATTATCCTAAGATAAATGTAAATGGTTCAGGCATCTCCTTAGGCCATCCCATTGCCTGTACAGGGACCAGGGTATTGGTCACCTTGCTGAATGAGATGAAGAGAAGAGACATTAGATTTGGCTTAGAATGTATCTGTGGCGGAGGCGGACTGGGTATAGCAGCGATCTTTGAAAGAAGTCAATGATAGAAATTTAAGATCGAATCGATCAAGAAAAGCCCTGGTCGATTGATCAGCAGGAAAAGTGAGTGGATTATGTTCTTCGAACTGAATGATGAGCAGAAGGAGTTTCAAAGAAAGGTTCGGGAAATTTACGAGAGAGAAGTAGGCCCTCTGGTCGAGGAGTACGGGAAAAAGGAGGCCTTCCCGATTCAACTCTTCCGAATACTGGGGGAAGAAAGACTTCTGTGTCTCCGGTGTCCCGAGAAATATGGCGGGCCTGGTTTGGAAAAGATTTCTGAATGTATCTCGAGGGAGTTGGGGCTTTAGGGGGAAGAGGATGGATTTTGAATTATCCGATGAGCAGAAGGATGTTCAAAAAGCGGCGATGGAGTTTTCCAAAGGGGAGTTCGATCCGGATCTTGCCCTGGAACTGGATCGGAACGGGCAGTTCCCAGAATTGATATGGAAGAAGGCCTGCCAGTTAGGATTCATTGGGATTCATTATCCTGAGGAGTTTGGAGGTCAGGGGTTGGGCCTCTTTGAGACTCTTCTGGTCATCGAAGCATTCTGCAGGGTTGACTCTGGAATTGGGGGCGCTCTGAGCACTGTAGATTTGGGCTCAGAGGTCATTCTAAAATTCGGTTCCCATGAACAGAAAAAAGATTTTCTTCTTCCCTTGGCAAGAGGAGAGAAAAGGTTGAGCGTTGCCTTTGCCGAATCGGAAGATGGGAAAGACCTCTCCTCCGTCTCCACTGTTGCAGAGAGAAGGGGTGAGGGGTACCTCATCCATGGGAGAAAAAGGTTTGTGCTCAATGTTTCTTTATCAGATGCCTTCATCAATCGTTGCAAGGAGCCCAAAGAAGGGTGGATCACTTTGATTGTAAAGAAAGAAAATGGTGGGATGGAAGTCCATCCTATTGAGAAGATGGGGTTGAGGATGATTCCATTTGGAGATCTTCACTTCAAAGAAGTACGGGTGCCCCTTGAGAGTCGGGTGGGACGTGAAGATGAAGGGAGGGTCCATGCTCACCACTGCCATCAGGCGATGGAACTCAAAAGCGTTGCTAAATCTTTCTCCTTCCCGCCCTACTCTAAATTATTTGGGGGGAAGTGTCTCACTTTCATTGGCACAGAGGGTAAGCGGCGGGGAATAAGCCCTAAAGTGATTCAAGGAGGTACAAGATGATTGATTTTTCGTTTACTAAAGAGCAAGAGGAGTTCAGGGAAAAGGTAAGGGAGTTTGCCCAGAAAGAGGTAGAGCCAAGAAGGAAAGAATGGGATAGAGAGGGAAAATCGGCCCTGCCCATAAACGAGAGGCTTGCAGCATGGGGCCTTTTAACAGCGGATATGGACAATATCACCAGGGGCATCCTTACGGAAGAGGTCGCTTATGTGGACTTTAACAGCGCCATGCCCTTAGTGTGGGCTACCATGCCATTTGTTTTACATCAACTCCCCGGAGTGCCGGAAGAGGTTAAAAAGCCGATCCAGGAAGGGATACTGAGTGGCAAGAGCTTTCTTGCGCTCTGTTTCGCTGAGTCGGGTGCGGGTACGGATATGGCCGGAATCAAGACCTCGGCAGTGAGGGATGATGAAGGATGGGTCATAAACGGCACCAAGAATACCATTAGCTGGGTGAATGCCGATTACTATTTTGTCTGTGCCAAGACGGGAGATGAGGAAGAAGGGATATGGGCCCTAACCAATTTTCTGGTGCCTGCCTCTTTTCCCGGTGTCAGCAAACCCAAGATATGGAAGGATATGGGATCTAAGGGGGCGGTTCGAGGTACGGTCAATTTTACGAATGTGAGGGTCCCGTTGAACTATATGATCGGGGAGATGGGCAAGGGTTATCTTTTGGCTGCAGAGTTCTTTGACACCAATCGTGCGTTTATCGGCCTAAAATGCATTGGAGCGGCCCAGGCCTCTGTGGACGAGTCATGTCTATATGCCAAAAAGAGGGGAGTTATGGGGAAGCCTATCGCCGGATATCAGGCCATCAGTTTCCCCCTTGCCGAGGCCCAAACCCTGCTCGAAGCAGCCAGGTTGTTGTGCTACAAGACACTCTGGATGGCGGATAAGGGAGTACGGCACACCACCGAAGGGGCTATGTGCAAGTGGTGGATTCCGGAGATCACCTTTGAGATCGTGCGCAAGGGCCTCCTTACACATGGTCAGTATGGCTATACCGAAGAACTTCCTTTTGAACAGAGGCTGAGGGACATCCTCGGCTGGCAGATAGGTGATGGCACGGCGGAACCGTCCAAACTCCTGATTGCCAGGAGTATGATGGGCAAAGAGTATGTGGGCTAAATAAAAGGATAAGGAATGACCGTTTTTGGCTACGTAGTGGAATTAAGTTAAGCAGATTTTGTGTGGGGTTTTTTTCATCCTGATTTAATCTAATCCTAATTAATGCCAAAAACTAAAAATTGAGGGAAAGGGGGTTATTGTCCCCCTGGAGATTTATTCAACTAACATTTGGACAGTAGTGGTATTCCATTATTATTGAATAAAATCATTTTAGAGTAAAACTTGCCAAGTTACCAGAACTATTTAATTTTTAAAGATTATCATAACAGGATCTAAAAGAGAAACATGTACCGCAACTTTGAAGAAATCTTGACAAAGGCAAAAGAACGAGGCCCTTGTAGGGTTTCCATCCTCTTCCCTGATGACCCGGATATCATGCGGGTGGCAGTAGATGGAATGAGGGAGAAACTGATTGAACCGGTTTTGGTGGGCCATTATAATCGGATCAAGGCAATAGCCCAGGAGGCAAATTTGCCTCTAAGCAAAATAGAGATTCGGGAAAAGAAAGATCCTCAGGAAGCGGCCAATTTATGTTTGGATATGGCGAAGAAAGGGGAAGTTACCTTCGTGGTCAAGGGCAATATTTTGACGACATATCTTTATAAGGCATTGATCAGGATTACCAAGAAGTTCTCGCTTGATCAGATACCTTGCGCACTCTGTTTCCATCACATCGCGGGTATTGAGAAGATCTTTGTCATTACTGACGGTGGAGTAAACATCCACCCCAATCTCGAAACGAAAAAGAAGATTCTCGCCAACGCCATAAGCGTATTACAGAGGCTGGGTTGTAAACGACCTCGAATAATGATCCTTGCCGCCCCTCGCTTCCTTGATGAAGCCTCTTCTTATTCTCGGGATGCTGACATTCTTCGAAGACTGAGCCTGGGGGGAGACCTGGGCCAGTGTGAGATAGATATTGCTAAAAATCTCCACGAGGCCTTCCCTGACAGGTCCATACGAACGGAGACATTCCCTGACGTTTTTCTGGTTCCCAATATCGAAACTGGAAACATCCTGGTCAAGAGTATTGATCATCTGGGCATAGGCATACGCCAATGTGTGACGGTCGGAGCAGGTATATTTGTCCTTACCCCCTCACGATCAGATGGATATGAGGCCCGTATGATGAATTTATCACTGGGAATCGTCCTTGCCACATCATGAGAGGTAGTTGGAGATGGATCTCGATTTTAATGCCGTGATAGGGTTTGCCAGGCAAGGTGGAAAGAAGAAGGTAGTGATCTCCGGTCAAAAAGATCTGGCAGCTCTGGCTTCTCTCTCTGAGGCGAAAAGAGAAGGTTGGGTAGAACCCCTTGCAATCGGTCGCTCCTTTGCAGATATGGATGGGGAGATGGAGATTGCTTTCTCTTCGGTCGATGTTGATGAGGCAAGGCTTAGGGCCCTGAACCTCATTCAATCCGGTAAAGCAGAAATCCTCATGGACACGGGTCCATTGGAGAAAAGATTTTTCTCATTACTCTTTGATCAAATCAAGGGAATCGGTGGAGGTGAGATAATAAGCTATGTAAGCCTTTTGATACCTCCAGGAACAGGTCGACTCACTTTATTCACCGATACCCTGATCCACCGCTCTCCCAGGCTGAAAGATAAGGTGGGTATTGTGGAGAATGTCATAAAGTTTGCGGGGAGACTGGGAATTGAGAGGCCCAAGGTCGCGGCCCTGGCTCCCCTGGAGCTGGTTAATCCGGCTTTGGAATCGACCCTGGATGCAGCCATTCTATCAAAGATGTCAGAACGGGGCCAGTTTGGTCAGGCTATCGTTGAGGGGCCACTGGCGATGGACAACGCAGCCTCTGCTTCTGCAGCCCGCCACAAAGGGATCATGAGCGTGGTGCCAGGGAATGTGGATATCTACCTCTTCCCCGATCTGGAATCGGCTCACCTGACAGCCCAATTTTTGGCCTGGGTGGGGCGTCTCCAATTTGGGGGAATACTCCTTGGAACACCATTTCCCATTGCTATTCGATCTCCTTTGGAGCGACCTGACTCCTGGCTTATCAACCTGGCCTTGGCCTGCTCCTCGAAGGGATGAGGAATGTTTCGAATCCTTGTGATCAATGTCGGCTCAACCTCCCTGAAGATAGGGGTCTTTTCTAATAATAAACCTCTCTTTAAAGAGACTGTAGATTGTGGAGGGAAAGAATCGAAAAAAACGGAGGAGATAAATGAGCAAATTCTCTATTACCGGAAGGTGATTGACAAAATTTTATCCAGTCACAGTGAGATTGAAAATAAGTTTGATCTGATCGTAAGCCGAGGAGGCTTAACCCGTCCTCTTAAGAGTGGAGCCTACCTCATTAATGAGGCCATGTGCAGGGATTTGAGGACAGGGAGGTATGGCTTTCATCCAAGCAACTTTGGACCCCTATTGGCCCATGAGATCGCTTCGAGAATGGGCACCCAGGCCATCATCTTTGATTCACCGGTGACAGATGAAATGAAACCCATTGCCAGGATATCGGGATTAAAAGGGATCGAGCGGAGGGCTGGATTTCATGTTCTCAGTCAAAAGGCAGCCGGAAGGAAAGCGGCCAGAGAATTAAGGGCCCTCTATGAGAATCTGAATCTCGTCATTGCCCATTTAGGGGGAGGAATTACCATCTGCGCCCATCAAAAAGGTAGAATCATCGATGGGACACATGGTCTCAGTGAGGGGCCTTTTACTCCCCAGCGAACAGGGGCCCTTCCTCTGGAAGCTGTGATTGAGCTCTCTTTTTCAGGCCGATTTGCAACGGAAGGAGAGTTAGGGGCCTATCTTTTGGGCAATGGGGGCCTGATATCTTATCTGGGCACATATGATATACCCGAGATTGAGGCACAGATCAGATCCGGAGATAAAGAGGCGGATCTGATACTCCGGGCGATGTGCTATCAAATAGGAAAAGAGATTGGAGCAATGGCTGCGGTTCTAAAGGGAAGGGCAGATGCGATCGTCCTGACAGGAAATATGTGTTATTCGTCATTCATCGTGAATGAGATTAAATCTTATATCGATTTTCTTGCCCCTGTTTATGTATTTCCCGGTGATGATGAGCTCGAAAATTTAGCCCTTGGAGGCTTAGCGGTTTTGAAGTCTGGGGATTTTCCCTCTATTCAAAAATATTAAGTCATCATTCATTGAGGGGGTAAAAAATGCTATTTCAGGAATGTCTCTGTTTTATTGTTGGGAAGGCTTCAAGAAACATGGTTAAGATCGTGAGGGATAAGGTTTCACCCTATGGCCTTACCCCTACCCAGTTCTTCTTATTAATCGCCCTCTATGAAGAAAATGGAATCCTCATTACCGCACTGGCAAAGAAGGTAGCCCTGGACAAATCCACGCTGACCAGTCTCTTAGATCATTTGGAACGGAATGAGCTGATCCAGAGGAGCGCCCATCCCACGGACAGGAGGATCATACAGATTTATCTGACTCCGAAGGCAGAAGCCATGAGGGAAGATCTAATCCGAATTTATCACGAAATCAATGGACTCTTTCTCTCTCGATTGGCACCAGAAGAGCTGAAAATTTTTGAAGGGATTATTAATAAACTCGAAATCGGGAAACAGGAGAGTGAAGAAGAGATTTAAATGCATCCCAACTCATTCTTATTTTTTGGAAGGGATTTAAGCAAGTTTAGAGAGGTGATGGAAGGGTCAATCCTTCCCCCCAATGCTTTACTTCTGGGTTTAGATGGGGCTGTGCTTTTATCGATACCGGAGTGGAAAGGGTTTCCCAATTTTTTTGAAGAAGGGAATAAGGGTTTTGACCATCTTGCCCACTGGGAAAACCATTTCCTGGGTGGAGAGCTCTTCTGCATAGTGCTTGATATCAAATGGAGTAATGGCCATCATTTGAAATTGGGTTTCATCTATCCCCACTACAGAAGGATTCTGTTTCACATCTGGAAAAATAAGAGGATAGGCCTTCTGGATAAGCCTTTGAAGAATGGGACCCCGGATCCTAAATCAAGGTGTATCCTTGTAAAAAACCTTCCGGCCTGGAGCACCGAGGTGGTTTGATCGATGAGGGATAGGACCTTGGCAAGGTTGAGAATTTGGAGGATTAATTTTTATGGATAAATTGTTTTCTCCCCAAAGGGTAGCAGTGATTGGAGTTTCAGACCAGCCGGAAAACTTGGCAAGGCACATCGTTGAAAATCTCTTCAAATTTGGTTTTCCGGGAGAAGTCTACATGGTGGGGAAGTCTCAAGGAGTCATTTTCGGGCAGAGAATTCTCTCCTCTGTCAGTGAGCTACCCTTAGGTTTGGATTTGGCCATTGTCCTCACCCCCGCCCATACTGTCCCAGGAATTATAGAAGAATGTGGGTTAAAGGAAATACCATGGGTTGTCGTAGAGAGTGGTGGTTTTGGTGAATACTCTGAGGAAGGAAAGAAAATCGAGGAGGACCTCCTAACCGCTGCTCGAAAATGGGGGATGAGGATTGTGGGGCCCAATGGCATCGGAGTAATGAACCCAGGTTATGGCCTGGTCTGCCCCTTCTTTCCCATCCATAACGAAGCGCTCAAACCGGGCAAAGTGGCTGTACTCTCCCAAAGCGGAGGCGCCCTTTTGGCCCTTCTCAACCTCCTCGGAAGTGGGAATATCGGGATCAGCAAAGCCATAAGCATGGGAAACAAACTGGACTTGAATGAAGTGGACTACCTAAAATATCTCATAGAGGATCGAGAGACCGAAATTATAGCGATCTATCTCGAAAGCATCGCCGATGGCCGCAGATTCATGGAAATTGCCCGAGGATGCCAAAAACCTATTATTCTTCAAAAGGTCAATACCTCATCATCAAGCGCCGAGATTGCCCGGTTTCATACCTCGGCCTTAGCAGGGGATGACAGGGTATTGGATGCGGTGATGAGGCAGTGTGGGGTCATAAGGGTAAAGGACTTTCGAAGCATGGTGAACCATGTCAAGGTCTTCAGCCTCCCTCCGATGAAGGGGAATCGGTTGGTCATCATCTCCCGTTCCGGTGGAATGGCCATTGTTGCTGCCGATCTGGCAGAGGAGTGTGGATTTCATCTGGCACCCCTTTCCAATGCCTTTCTTGAGAAGGTCCAGAGTTCTTTCCGAGCCAAGGTGATTCGACCGACCAATCCATTGGATTTGGGAGACCTATTTGATTTTAAATTTTACACCGAGATTGCGGAGGAAGTTTTGAGAGGGCCGGGTGTGGATGGCATTCTCTTTCAGCATGCCTTTGCGCCAGGCCAGGAGACGGAGAAGTCCATCAAACTGGCAAATGCTCTTCACCACCTTTCAGAAACTTATAAAAAACCTCTCGCCATCTGTTATCTTTCTGATGAGCGGGGCATGGCCTTTGTGAAGAAGTCTGTGACATTTCCACTCTTCACCGAGCCAGGGGAGGCCCTTCCAGCCCTGGCTTCGTATTATAGACATTGTCAGAGAATAAAGAGTTCCGAGGACTCTAAACATCCATCTTTAAGGAATGATAAAATTCAATCCCTCATTGAGAATCTATCCCAATGTGAAGGCAGACTCCTGCTCCACGAAGCCTTAGAGATTGTGGCAGCTTCTGGGATCGACGTTGCTCCATATTCCCTTGCAAACGATCCGGAGGAAGCCCTGAGAAAGGCTCGTGAGTTGGGTTATCCAGTGGTATTAAAGCTCAATCTTCCCAGTATTCTCCATAAGACGGAATTGAATGGTTTAATATTAAACATCCAGGATGAAGATCAACTGCGGATTGGATTTCACGAGATGATGGAGAGGTCAAAGAAAGGACGATCAGATCACTCCTCTTCAGGTCTTCTCATACAGAAGATGGTCACGGGTGGAAAGGAATTGATCCTGGGAGGGAAACACGATCCAAGTTTTGGACCAATCGTTCTCATTGGGCTGGGAGGAATTTACGCTGAGATCTTCAAGGATATTTCCCTTCGAGCAGCCCCTATTACTGAAAGAGAGGCCATCGAGATGATCGAAGAGTTAAAGGGGATCGAAATCCTCCAGGGAACGAGGGGGAGTTTCCCCTCGGATTTGGGATCTATTAAAGAAGCCCTTTTAAAGCTCTCCCAACTGATGGTTGGTTTCCCCCAGATCAAAGGGATCGATATTAATCCTCTGATTGTATTGGAAAAAGGGGATGGATCCATGGCTGTGGACGCCCGAATCATCTTTTAGATGAGTACTTGGGGAAAGGTGTCCAATCTAACGAGAATGGAGGAATTTACTTTTACACCCTAAAGGAGGTGATATCATGGCCAGGATGCCAAGGGAGGTTATGGATGTTTTCAATGATCCCAGAAGTGCAAAGGTTTTAGCCACAGCAGGCACTATTTTAGAAATCAATGTGGTTCCGAAGGGAAGTCTGAGGGCAATAGATGAAGAGACCTTAGCCTTTGCTGACATTTTTGGGGACAAAACAAACAAGAATCTGGAGGTCAATAAAAAGGTGGCGGTTCTTGCCTTTAAGATGGATCCCGTTTCGGGTTATCAGATAAAGGGTACCCTTCAGGGATTTCAGACCTCGGGTGAACTGTTTGATAAATTTGCGAAGGAGATAAGAGGGAGGATAAAGTTGGATATGAGGGCGGTAGGCACCATAAGGGTTGATGAGGTTTATGCCGTAGCCCCGCCCCATCCAGGCAGAAAGATTGCCTGATGGTTATACGTGACAGGAAAAAATTTCTTTTGAGAGGGAAAAGTTGAAGAGAATCTCTTATAAAGATGCGGGTGTGGATATTGAGAAAGGAAACTCATTTGTCCAGGCAATCAAGCCGATGGTAGAGTCGACCTTTCGACCTAAGGTATTGACTAAGATCGGTGGGTTTGCTGGTTGCGTATCCCTCAACATGGAACGTTATAAAAAACCGATCTTGGTCTCCTCTACCGATGGCGTGGGCACGAAACTGGAGATTGCCTTCCTCATGGATCGCCATGATACCGTGGGGGTCGATCTGGTGGCAATGTGTGTCAATGACATCGTGGTCAGTGGAGCCAAGCCCCTCTTCCTTTTGGATTATTTAGCCACTTCTCAACTGGACCCAGAAAAGGCGAAGGAGATCGTTTCAGGCATTGTCAAAGGATGTGTGGAGGCGGAATGCTCCCTCATCGGAGGGGAGACCGCGGAGATGCCGGGTTTTTATAAAAAAGGGGAGTACGATCTGGCTGGATTTGTCGTTGGAATTGTGGAGGATGCTCAATTGATCGATGGGTCGAGTGTGACCGTGGGCGATAAATTGATAGGGATTGCCTCCAGCGGCCTTCACAGCAACGGTTATTCCTTAGTGAGGAAGGTGCTCATTGAACATCACAAATTGGATCTTGGGAAAAGAGTTGAAGGGATCGGAGAGATATTAGGAGAAGAACTCCTCCGGCCAACTAAGATCTATGTCAAGACCATCCTCAACCTTGTCAGAGACTTCACCATTGGAGGAATAGCTCATATCACGGGTAGGGGCATCACGGGAAATCTTCCAAGGGTTATTCCAAAGGGTTGTAAAGCCATCGTGCGAAAAGGGTCATGGGATATTCCTCCCATCTTCTCCTTCCTGAAGGAGATGGGGAATATTTCTGAGGATGAAATGCTTCGGACTTTTAACAACGGAATTGGGATGATCCTCATCGTCAGGGCAAAAGAGGCGGAGGACATCCTGGCAAGGCTTCGCTCCATGGGTGAGAAGGTTTTTATGATCGGCGAGATCGTGAAATCGGAGAAGGAACAAGAGAGAATCGAATTTGTCTGACCCCCTTTGGGTCACTCCTTTTTCTACAAAAATTTTTAGTGGGACAAACTTCTACTTATAATGTTTCTTGAAATACCCCAACCAACTATCAACAGCGGCACGCAACATCAATGTGTCTTGCTTTTCTTACTACCGCAGCACAGCTATTTTGAAAGGTGGTTAACAAGTCATGGAAGTGAATTCTAAGAGGTCCATACAAATACCAGCGAGAGATACCAGGTCAAGAGGCAAAACCATCAAAGGATGGATCCAACTATCCCGCCCCCCATTTCATCTGGTGGGTCTGCTTCCGTTTGTCCTGGGTGCGCTGTTAGCCTGGTATATATATGGGGTGTTCAACTGGACTGTTTTTGTTTGGAGCACAGCCGCCGTACTCTTAATTATGCTTTCTACCTACTATAGCGGAGAGTATCACGACCTTAAAGAGGACAAACTCTCTGCCGAGATTGAGAGGAATGTTTTTTCTGGTGGAAGTCAGGCTATAGTAAAGAATCTGATGTCCCATAAACAGGCTAAAATCGCCGGATACGTAACACTGGTTCTGGCAGGAATAATCGGGCTCATCCTTCATTTCTATTACAAGACTGGCTTTTGGACAATTCCGCTAGGGGTTATTGGCATGACCGCCGGATTTTTCTATTCCACCCCGCCGCTACGTTGGGTAAAGAGAGGAGTCGGGGAGATTATCATTGGGTTCTGTTACGGATGGCTTCCGGTGGCTACTGCCTTCTATCTACAGACTGGCACGATAGACAATATTGTCCACTGGATTTCCATCCCCATCGCCTGCACTATCTTCAATGTAATCCTCATAAACGAGTTTCCGGACTATCCCGCTGATATGAGTGAGGGGAAAAGGAATCTGGCGGTAAGGCTGGGGAAAGACACCGCCGCCTTCCTTTATATCGCGATGACAGTCATCGCCTGGATCGCGTTCGGATTGGCGGTGAGTCAGGGGTTGCCAGCGGTGGGCTTACTATTCTACCTTCCGGTTTTCTTAATTGCCTTGTGGTTAGTTTTTTTGATATCTAAAAAGGATTACCTCAATAAAAAGCGGCTGGAGTTGATTTGCGGACTCACTATAGTTGTCAATCTGGGGACCGCACTGGCATATATTCTGGCTCTCTGGTTGGGAGGTTTTTAAGTCAAAATGCAAAGACCCTCCATATTCAATTGGCCGCTAAAATCAATATTCTGGCCCCCAAGTTTAATAGCAAAACAACTGGGAAGCGTGCTCTATTTGAAACATCTGCTCAAATGGAACAAATTCCCATCCTGGTTCCTCAATCATAGTATTAAGTCCTTACCTGTGGCTGCCGGTTCCCTCGGTATGGGCTGCATTGGTTTCCCGCCGCATCCAGCCTGGGAGGTGACGGCCGCCTGCAATCTGCGCTGTATACATTGCCATGCAGCGAGCAGCAAACCAGCCAGAGACGAACTGACAACCGATGAAGCTAAAAGATTCATAGACGAGTTGGCCAGGATAGATGAATTTCGGACGCTGGTCTATACCGGCGGAGAGCCTTTGGTGCGCCCCGACCTGCTCGAACTTCTGCAGTATTCCCAAAAGGCTGGCCTGACCAATGTTATCGCTACCAACGGCACCTTGATAAACGAGGAGGTCGCCTTTAAGCTCAGGGAGGTTGGCGTCGTCGGGGCAGCAGTCAGCCTCGATTCCTCACAGAGTGCAATCCATAATCATATCCGTAGAAACGATAATGCTTTTGAACTGGCCATGCGAGGCATACAAGCATTAAAAAAGGCGGGCATTCTCTTGCAGATAAACGTTACGGCGATGGAGTACAACTTCTCCAGTCTTGACGAATTGATTGAGCTAACTGATAGAGAGGGGGCAGGGATTATGCTGATGTATCAATTGGTGCCAGTGGGGCGAGGAAGCTCTATTGAAGAGGCCACGCTCGATGTCAACCAAAACGAGAAATTGCTGAAATTCTTAGCCCGCAAGCAGAGAGAGGTTTCCACCATCATCGAACCTGTGGCTGGCCCTCAGTACTGGCCCTATTTAATCGAGCAGCGTGGCAAGTCGAATGGCATCTGGTTCAAACTTGCCGAGCAATTATTCCACGGCTGTGCCGCAGGCCGAGGATTCGTTTACATTAAAGCCAATGGCGATGTGTGGCCCTGTCCCTTTGTGGGAATAAATGCTGGGAATGTTAGAATGAAATCTTTCGAGAACATCTGGCAGCATGGCGAGGTGTTTGTCAATTTGAGAAAACGAGAGCATATACTGAAAGGGGACTGTGGCAAGTGCAAATATCGAACGATATGTGGCGGGTGCCGCGGGCGGGCCTTAGCCTATCATGGGGACTATCTGGCTGAAGACCCCTCGTGTTTTCTGCATTCCAAATCCTGTTAGATTCTAATCATCCCAATTTGATCACAAAGGTAGGAAAGTTCGTTTCAAGTATAAACGACTCCTTAAAATCATAAAGGGTTTACTATAGGCTTGACATTGGGGAGGGGAATTGGGTATCTCTAAAGCATGGGCAGCAAAATACTTTTTACCCTGAAGGAGAAATGATGGAACTCGTGCGCAAGGTATCCGGGATGCAGGGAATATCTGATAGGCTGATGAAGGAAGGAAAAAAAATTGGGTTCGTCCCGACCATGGGGTATCTCCACGAGGGACACCTATCTTTGGTCAGAAAGGCAAAAGAGTTATGCGATTCTGTGGTGGTCTCAATATTCGTTAATCCCACTCAATTTGTACCGGGAGAAGATTATGAACGATATCCCCGTGATGAAGAAAGAGACAGGGTGTTACTTGATGCGGCAGGCGTTGACTTCCTTTTTATCCCAGAAGTGATGGAGGTGTATCCCTCCGGATATCAGACCTATGCGGAGGTGACAGAAGTTTCAAAAGGACTCTGTGGCAATTTTAGACCGGGGCATTTCAGGGGTGTCGCTACGGTCGTGGCCAAGCTTTTTAATATGGTGAAACCACACCTGGCCGTTTTTGGAGAGAAGGATTTCCAGCAGCTCCTTGTGATTAAAAGGATGGTTGAGGATCTGAATTTTGATATTGAAATCATCCCAGGAGTCACCGTGAGAGAAGAGGACGGCATTGCGATGAGCTCAAGAAATGCCTATCTTTCTCCTGAAGATAGGAAAAAGGCTGCGGTTCTCTATCGATCTCTTATGAAAGGGAAAGAGTCTTTTGAATCCGGTGAGAGGCATGCCTCCATCCTATGCAGAACTGTTAAAGATAGCCTGGAATCGGTGAGTGGGATTTCTTTTCAATATGTGGAGATTCGGGACGCTGGAACACTCGAGAAAATCGAGGTAGTTAATCGGCCTACCGTGATTGCCCTTGCTTCAATCGTGGGAGGTGTGAGGCTCATCGATAATATCATCATTGGCAGGGAGAAACCTTTCTGATATTTGTTGCCTTGAATTAGGATTATTTATCCATTACTTCCCTCACTTTTCTGACCAGTCCTTCCACAGATAGGGGCTTCTGGATAAAGTTCAACCCGCTTTCAAGAATACCGTGATGGGAAATGGCATTATCCGTATAACCCGACATATAAAGAACCTTAAAACCATGACAGACTTCCTTAAGCTTCTCAACCAGTCGGCGACCATCCATTCCAGGCATCACCACATCGGTCAGGACAAGATGTATAGGCTTTTTCCCCTCCTTACCAATCTCAAGGGCCTCATCTCCGCTTCCCGCTCCCAGCACCTCATATCCATGCTTCTCCAATATCTTCATGGCGAGTTTCTGGACCTTCTCG
The DNA here is from genome assembly GCA_030017685.1 of Thermodesulfobacteriota bacterium. Taxonomy (GTDB): domain Bacteria; phylum Desulfobacterota; class BSN033; order BSN033; family UBA1163; genus RBG-16-49-23. The sequence continues at coordinate 62,654 of JASEHH010000007.1, forward strand.
TCGTCCTCAACGAGAAGGATGGTCTCACTGCCACGGGGAAGCTCCCTTTGAACCACCTTCTCACCCACCTCCTCCGGAGGCTCATCCACTCGCGGAAGGTAAATTTTAAAGGTCGTCCCTTTCCCCGGCTCACTATAGACCCAGATGTTTCCGTCACTCTGTTTCACGATTCCATAGACAGTCGAAAGACCCAATCCCGTTCCTTTCCCCTTTTCTCTAGTCGTAAAGAAGGGCTCAAAGATCTTTTCCTTGACTTCCGGAGTCATCCCCACTCCGGTATCGCTTACGGAGAGCATCACGTAAGGTCCCGGCTTCACTGCAATATGATTGCGGGCATAATTCTCATCCAGTTCCACATTGGATGTCTCAATGGTGAGTTTCCCTCCCTTCTGCATCGCATCTCTCGCATTGACCGCAAGGTTCATCACCACCTGCTCGATCTGTCCGGGATCGGCCTTCACCATTCCTAAATCATCTGCCAATAGAGTAACCAGCCCGATATCCTCACCAATGACCCGTTGTAACATCTTATCCAGATCTCGTAAAATGGTGTTGAGATCTAACACTCTCATCTCCAACACCTGGCGCCGGCTGAAGGCCAAAAGTTGTCGGGTGAGAGCGGCTGCCCGGTCAGCCGCATTCTGAACCACCTCGATATTTTCTCGCAAAGGATCACCTGCTTTCATTTCCATGAGGGAGAGCTGACTGTTTCCCTTGATGATGGTGAGAAGATTGTTAAAATCATGGGCCACCCCACCGGCTAACTGGCCAATGGCCTCCATCTTCTGAGACTGACGAAACTGTTCTTGAAGGACACGCTTTTCTTCTTCCGCACGCTTGCGTTCGGTAATATCACGGACAATATGGACAACGCCTTTCATCGCTCCGGAGTTATCGTGGATTGGATCTACCGTTACCTGAAGCCAGATCCCTCGCTCTCCATCGTAGAATTCAAAATCTTCACGGATATTGGTTTGTCTCACCCGTTTAAAGGGACATCCCTCAATAAAATCAGATGTGCAATGAGCAATTCTGTAACAATGTTTGCCTAATACGTCTTCGGTTTTTATTCCCAATAAACGTTCATAAACTCCGTTTGATTGTATGACTCTTCCTCCTGAGTCAAGAAGCCATATGCCATCTGATATTGCATTGAAAGTATTTTTCCAGTTTTCCAATGCTATTCCTAATGCCTCCTCGGCCTGCTTGCGCTTTCCGATCATCTCATCAAAAGCCCTCGAAAGCTGTCCAACCTCATCCTTTGCGGTTGTGCCCACCCTGTAATCCAGGTTGCCAGCGCCGATGATTTCGGTTCCCTCGTGAAGCTTCCTGATCGGCTTTACAACACTTCTGCCAAACATAAATGAAACCGCTGCAATAATTGCTGCCATGATTGCAACAAACACCATAACAAGCAGACTGGACCTTTGTTGAGCAATTGCTACCTCTGCCCGACTTGCCTCGGCCAACTGCGAGGCATCAGAAACCATAGCTTGAGACTTCACCAATAACTGGCCCGCCAATCTCTCTTCTAATTCCCGTGACAGAGCAGATTCTTTTCTCCCACGCCTTTTGTAATTTTCGACCAGTTGGGAAAAAAGATCTTTAAGGCTCTCAAGATTCTGATGCATCCTGTCTAAAATAAGTCGCCTTTCCAGACTTTTGAATTCTTCCCCTGTTAGCAACTTTGTTAGAGAGTCATGCCTTAATTGCCACTGTGTCTGCATCCGCTCTTCGCGGTGCAATAAATATTCATAAGTTATGATATTCAGCTCAAATACACCCTTGGCTATCTCATCTGCTATTTTGAGTCCAATAATTCCTTTATTCACCCTCTGAGATGTCAGAAAGAGAACTAAGCCGATTGCAAGGGCTATTGCTACAGAAAAGATTGTGATCATTTGTAGTCTGGTCTTAATCTTCATAATTCATCACCTGATAATTGTCACTGCTTCAGGTTTCACAGCCTTCAGCCCGTCAAGATAGATAAAATTAAGGTAGTTTGGAACCTTTGTTTTATCGGTTAACTTGTTCTTTATTGCCCATCGCGTTTGATTCTCTAAGTTTATTAAAAGAGATTGTTCCAGCGTTATGCCGAAGTTATAGATGCCCCATAGTTCACGAAGCAGGGATTCATCCATCCTGATATAGTCTGCTATGATCTTGCGCGATTCATCTGGATTTTCTCTAATAAATTCTACCGCCTTAATCAGAGTCCGGAGAACCCTTTGAATAACTTCTGGATTTTTATGAGCAAACTCTTGCATGACAGCGACGTTAAATGTCCAGGTATATATCCCATCGCCGTAGAATGTTATTGCCCTTTCACCAAATTTCTTTTGTAAGCGGATCAGGTGGGGGTGCCAGGTTGATACGGCATCAACTTCACCTTTTACTAAAGAGTCAAACATTTCCTCCGGTGTCAAACTAACTGCTTTAACTTCTTTCACAGGTATTCCATGCATCACTAAGAGCGCATCCATGAAGAACTCTCCATTTGTCCCGATACTCACTCCAATTCTTTTGCCTTTAAGGTCGGCGGGTAGAGAAATTTTCCTATCCTTTCTCGCAATAATCGCCATATTTTTCTCCGAGGTAAATAGTGTAGCTATCGCGTATATTTTCTCTCCCCTCATCACAGCAAACATGATCGGGGTTTCTGCAACAACTGCTAAATCTGCTTTTCCCTCCAATACTGCATTGAGGGCGGCCTTTCCTGATGTGTGAGGTTGAAGCGTTACATCAAGCCCTTCATCTTTGAAGTAGCCTTTTATGTAAGCGATATATACAGGTCCCGCACTTGGTTGGGTTGGTTCAGCAAGGGTTACTTTTTCAAGCGGCTCACCTGGTCTTTGTTGTTTCTGACTGAGCCAAAAATAACCAACCAGTAGCGCTATGACTCCCCCTATCAAAAGAAGATATGTATATTGGAATAACTTTTTTGTTTTAACTTCGCCGCTCATTTTGTCTTCTCCATGGGAAAAGATTATCTGATTACACAGATTAAGTGTCTCATCCCAAAAATCTTTTGATCATCTCAGGCAGCCGCTTTCCTTGAATGTCCTATTTTGGAATCCTTTCCTTATAGATTGTTTCTCACTTTTTTCGATATAATGAAAACAGATAGCTCCCAATCCTCGCTCCCCCCCTTAATTCCAGTTTAGATGAGTGAGCGTGGATTTTAGGCAGGCAATAAGAGAGAGAGACAAGTTTTGTGCCGCTGATCTTAAGGGGATTTTCTCCCCTAAAATGCCCTTTATAGTCGATTGCATTTTTGTACTCCCAAACAGCAATATGGAAAACAACTCGTATATTATGACTCGTCCTCCCCCTCCTTTAAAAACCGGTATAATTCTGATTGGAGTATCCTCCAACCTCTCCCCACTTTGATTGCCTTTATCTTTCTTTGACGGATATGATTTAATAAAGTTGCTTTTGAGATCTTTAGGTATTGGGCTGCCTCATCCGTTGTTAAAACGTTATCATCTTTCATAGCCGACATTAACTCACCCCCATTTTGTTATAATTTGCTTTATCTTACTTTAATTGACAGCAAAATATATGCCAAATGAATAGGTTATAGGTTTCGATTGCGGAAGTATTTAATTTTTAAGTAAAAATCCAATTTTTGGGTAGGAATTAAAAATCGAAATTATATTCTGAGAAAAGACATTTTTGTTTTAAAGTTTACAATTTTGGTAGGAAAAAGACGGCCAGGATACCCTCAACTGATAAGAATGATTTGGCAGGAGTTCGCTTAATTTCTGTTGTTTCCAACAATTTTAAGGTTCATGACGAATTATTGTGAAGGTTTATCCAGGGATTAAATTCTCTCATCCA
>JASEHH010000170.1 GCA_030017685.1 Thermodesulfobacteriota bacterium
CCGAATCATTGGAAAAAACATCCTCTCTCACCTCTGCATTAAGTTAGCGCTTATGGGGGAGAGGGGAAGGGTGAGGGGCCATCTCCATCCGTATCATCTCCTGAATCTTAGAGACCGCCTCCTCTTTCTTCACCAGAAGGATTTCCCCTGCCTTCCTTTTCTTGATCTCGACCAACCCTTTCTTTAAATTCTTCTCTCCGAGAGTTACCCTCAAAGGGATTCCGATAAGGTCAGCATCTTTAAACTTCACTCCGGGGGTTTCTTCCCTGTCGTCAAAGAGGACTTCGATCCCCTGGTTCAGAAGAGTCTGATAGAGTTCTTCAGCGGTCTCCCTGAGAAGATCGACCTTCATATTCACAGGCAGGATCAGGACCTGGAAGGGAGCAATAGGCATGGGGAAGATGATTCCATCCTTATCATAATACTGCTCGATTGCGGCAGCCACCGTCCTTCCGACGCCGATGCCATAACATCCCATGACGATCTCTTTCTCCATCCCCTTATCATCGAGATAGGTGGCGCCCAATACTTTGCTATACTTTGTGCCGAGCTTGAAGGTGTGGCCCACCTCAATGCCCTTATCCGGTCTGGTCTCTCCTCCGCAAAGAGGGCAGAGGTCTCCAGGAGCAAATCTCCGAAGATCGACAAACCGGGACACTTGAAAATCCCTGCCTGTATTGACATGGATAAAATGATGGTCCTTCTCATTGGCGCCGGTCACAAAGTTAGCCATGGACTGAATGTCGAGATCAGCAAAGATGGGAATGGAGAGACCCAGGGGGCCGGCAAACCCTTTAGGAGAACGGGAGACCCTCTCCACTGTCTCCTCATCAGCCAATTGAAGGTCATCCGTTTCAAGAATCATTTTTAACTTCTTCTCGCTGATCTCATAATCACCCCTCACCAGAGCGGCCACGCAACCCTTATTCGAGACAAAAATAAGCGTTTTTACCAGATCGGCGGATAAAACATGGAGAAATTGGGTGACCTCTTCGACGGTTCGCTGATCCGGAGTTAACACCTTTTGGAGGGGCTTGAAGATTTTTTGATCGGGAGGAGAGCCTCCCGGGCTTGATCTTTTGAAGTCCGCCCTTTCAATATTGGCTGCATAAGAACATCGGGTGCAGCTCACAATCGTCTCTTCGCCGGTTTCAGCCAGGACCATGAATTCATGAGAATAGGTCCCGCCGATTAGGCCGGATTCGGCTTCCACAACCCTGAATTTCAGGCCGCACCTCGTAAAGATTCGGTTATAGGCATCGACCATCTTACGGTAGCTTACCTCTTCACCCTTATCATCCACATCAAAACTGTAAGCATCTTTCATGATGAATTCACGAGCACGCATCACCCCGAAACGGGGCCGGATCTCATCCCTGAACTTGGTCTGAATCTGATAGAGGTTGATGGGCATCTGGCGGTAGGAGCGGATCTCCCTGCGCGCGATATCCGTAATCACCTCCTCATGAGTCGGCCCGAGACAGCTGTCTCGATTGTGGCGGTCTTTGAACCTGGCAAGTTCTTTCCCATACTCTTCCCACCGATGGCTCTCCTGCCAGAGCTCGGCAGGCTGGACCATGGGAAGCAGGACCTCAATGGCTCCGGCCCGATTCATCTCTTCACGGATGATCGCCTCGACCTTTCGTACGGATCGCAGGCCAAAAGGCAGATAGGAATAGATGCCCGCAGTCAGTTTACGGATCATCCCTGCCCGGAGCATCAGCTGATGGCTCGGGACTTCCGCCTCGGAAGGGATTTCCTTCAAGGTGGGAAGAAGATATTTCGAATACCGCATCTAAATTCCTCCTCAAAAAGTGTTATTAATTACCCCTCTTTAGCAAAGAGGGGCAAGGGGAGATTTTCCAATGCTTATGTCAATTCAATTATGATGGTCTCGTAAAAAGTCAACTTAACCCTTCGACAGGCTCAGGGTGAACGGTCTAACCTATTGATATCCCGTTCGTGCTGAGCTTGTCGAAGCATGAACGGGACACAGAAAAGACTTTTTACGAGTTTATCAATTACGAGACTCTTAATAAGCGTCCTTGATCTTTTTGTCGATTTAGGGTATAGAAATTTTCCCATGAAACGATTCACTCCTACCGAAGGGCTGACCCATTTCTTCCTCATCGGCCTCTTCCTTCTGGTTTTCTTCTTCCGGGGACAGATCCCGCTCTGGCGGTCCCAGCTCCTCTTTTATGCCCTCCTGTTCGGTCTTCTATTTGTATTGAAACTATCCTCTGACCGAAAAAAATCGGAAGGGATCGGAGGGTTATTGAACGGCTTTTCACCTGTTGCCTTCATCATCTTCACCTACCAATCCCTCGGCAATATGATTCAATATCTCCAGCCGGATATCGATCCTTACCTGATCCAGATCGATCTTTTTCTTTTCGGTGTTCATCCCACGGTCTGGGTGGAACGCTGGATCAATCCCTGGTTCACGGATCTCATGTCCCTGGCTTATATCAGTTATTATTTTCTTCCGGTGATTCTCGCGATCACCCTCTACCTGAGGGGTCGAAGAGAGGAATTTCATCAAACCATGTTTATCCTAACATTTGGATATTACCTCTCATTTATCGGCTACATCCTCTTTCCTGCCATTGGCCCCCGATTCACCCTTGCCCATCTCCAGAGCATTCCGCTTGAAGGAAGCTTCTTTAGCGACCTCGTCAGAGATCTCTTGAATGCCATAGAACACAACAAACGGGATTGCATGCCCAGCGGACATACTCAGATCGCCCTGATGGTTCTATTTTTGGCCCGTCGCTATGAAAAGACCATCTACTACATCTTTCTTCCCATTGTGTGCGGCCTGATTCTCTCTACCGTTTACCTGCGATACCATTATGTCATCGATCTTATCGCCGGAGCCGCATTAGCCATAGGGTGTATCCTGGTCGCCCCCACGATTTATAGAAGGTGGAAAGTAGAAGGATAGGTTCATTAACCACATTCCACTCTCTACTCTCCACCCTCAGATCTGTGCTTCATAAATCCGGTACGTTTTATATCTTTTCCCTCCCATGGCCTCGATCCCATGCTGCATCAGAAGGTTATTCTCAAGGATCCATGAACATTCCCCCTGTGGATAACCCTTTTGCGTCCCCCTCTTAAAGATTTCGATATAAAGGAGCCCTTCCACGCCCTTTTTCTGAAAGGCATGTTTCACTCCAAGAAGCATGATCCGGACGGTATTGATCTTCCTTGAAAAGTAGAGAAACTTGATCGACCCCAGGAGCCCTAGTTTTCCGTTGAGGTGTTTGAGGACAATATTATAGTCCGGAAGGGCAGCCGAAAAGCCAACAGGCGTATCTCCCCAGTAGGCAAAGAGGACGAGATCGGGAACGATGATCGGTTTAAGGTTTTTTGCCAGATCGTCGATTTCCCCTTCGGTCATGGGAACAAAACCCCAGTTCTTGCTCCAGGAGTTATTGTAAATGTCCTTGATGATCTTTACTTCCTCATCGAAACGGCGGGGGTTGAGCGGGCGGACCGAGAGATGAGGTTCTCTTTTCAGGATTCGTTCGGTAATCCGGTTGAGGCGGTCATAGTTAAAAAAGGTTTTTTCAAGCCAGTAAGCATAGAGGTCCATCACCTTCTTGAGACCCCAACGCTCGAGCAGGGCCGTGTAGTAAGGAGGGTTGTAAGGCATCATCAGGCAGGGAGAGGAGTCGAAAGCATCGATCAGGAGACCGCATTCATCATTAGTGGAAGGATTCATGGGGCCCGCCATCTTCTCCATTCCCCGTTCCCTGAGCCAGGCCGCCACAGAGGAAAGAAGCAAATGGGCCACTTCGCCGTCGTCCACCGACTCAAAGAAACCGAAGAATCCGAGCTTCTCCTGATGAAACTGAATATAATGGTGATCGATGATGCCTGAAATCCTCCCCACGATCTCCTCTCCCCGATGGGCAATGTAGAGGATCATCTCCGCATGGGCGCGGAAGGGGGATCCCGGGCTGAATTTCTGGAGCTGGTCTTTAATGAGAGGCGGGACCCAATAGGGATTCCCCTGATAAATCTTCCAGGGGAATCGGATGAAGGCCATTAGATCGTGGCGGTTTTTAACCTCCTGAAGAGTGAGTGTCGGCGCTGTCATATCGTGTGGTTCGGTCAGATCAAGCCCATCTGCTTCCCGACCTTTTTGAAGGCATCAAGGACTCGATCGAGCTGCTCCTCCGTATGTGTCGCCATGTAGCTCGTTCTGAGAAGTTCTCTCCCGGGAGGAACAGCAGGGCTCGCGACCGGATTGACGAAAATACCGTTCTCAAAGAGGAGTTTACACATTCCAAAGACCTTCATGGTATCACCAATGATGATGGGAATGATGGGCGTCTCACTCATTCCGGTATCAAAACCCATCTCCTTATAACCCTGAAGCATCTTCCTTGTATTTTTCCAGAGTTGCGTTAAGAGCTGGGGCTGTTCTTCAATAATGTCCAGGGCTGTGCTCACGGAGGCGACCAGCGCAGGCGGAAGACTGGCGCTGAAGATCATGGAGC
>JASEHH010000171.1 GCA_030017685.1 Thermodesulfobacteriota bacterium
TTCTGGGCGCCTGAAATCATGAACCGATGACCTCCACCCTCCCTGAAGCCATCTCCACTTTTTTGAGCGCCGCCTGGCTCACCTTATGGACACGAATGGTCAAAGGATGCTGGAGCTCCCCGTCAGAGAGGAGTTTGATGATCTCTCCTTTTTTACACAGACCGGATGCGGACAGGAGATCGGGTTCAACCACCGCATCCTTCTCGAAACGATTGAGGTCTCCAAGATGGATGATGGTCACTTTTTCCCTGAAAGGGTTCCGGAATCCCCTTTTGGGAAGCCGTCTCTGAAGGGGCATCTGGCCCCCCTCAAAACCTGCCTTTGTCCCTCTGCCGGCACGGGCATTCTGGCCCTTGTGTCCCTTGCAGGCCGTCTTTCCGTGACCGGACCCAATTCCCCTTCCCACTCGCTTTCCCTTCTTTCTTGATCCCTCCGGGGGCTTAAGCTCTTCGAGAATCATCACGCTTTCCTTTCCCTCAATCGATCACTTCGACCAGATGGGACACATGGTTAACCATCCCCCGGATCTCAGGACGATCCGGGAGGGTGAGGGTTTGATTCAACCGTCTAAAACCGAGGGCCTTGATGATCTTCTTCTGACCTTCAGGCCGTCCGATCGCACTTTTTTTCCACCTGACCGTCATCTTCTTTTCCATCCCATTTTCCATCTTCATCAGCGCATCCTCAGTTCCCGATCTCTTTTACAGCCCTCTTTTGAAGCACCTCTTCCGGATATTTCAATTGATGGATGGCCTGAAGGGTCGCCTTGATGAGGTTGTAAGGATTGTTTGATCCCAGGGATTTGGTCAGAATGTTTTCAATCCCTGCGGACTCGGCAATGGCTCTCACCGCTGCCCCGGCAATCACCCCTGTCCCTTCAGAGGCCGGCTTCATCAGGATCCTAGCGGCCCCGAATTTTCCTGTAACCTCGTAGGGGATCGTCTTGTTCATCAGGGGGACCTTTATCAAGGTACGTTTCGCATGTTCGACCGCCTTCCGGATGGCCTCCGGAACCTCCTTGGCCTTTCCCAGTCCGCTCCCGACATGGCCATGGCCATCTCCAACGACGACCAGGGCGCTAAAACTGAATCGTCTTCCGCCCTTGACCACTTTGGCCACCCTGCTGATATGAATGACTCGGTCTTTCAATTCCAGTGTGCTTGGATCAATCTTCGGCAATGTCACTCCCTCCTAAAGAGAACTCTCAAGAACGGCACCACGCCCTCTTGAGAGTTCGAGACTTTTTCAGAAACCTTCTAAAAGACCAGGCCACCTGCTCTCGCCGCTTCCGCCAATGCCTTGACCCTTCCGTGATAGAGATACCCACTGCGGTCAAAGACGACTTTTTGAATTCCTTTTTCAAGACATTTCCCGGCAATGAGTTCTCCCACCTTCTTCGCCGCCTCGACATTTCCCGTATAACGGAGGTTCCCTTTTAACTCAGGGCTCAATGTGGAAGCGGTGGCCATTGTTTCTCCCGTGGAATCCACAATGGCCTGGGCGTAGATATGTTTCGGGCTTCTGAAGACATTGAGGCGAGGTTTTTCCGATGTCCCCTGGATGCGGCTTCGCACCCGCTTTTTTCTCTTCATCCTTGCCAGGATCTTCTTATTTTCCATTTTTAAAAGGCTTCCCTCTCCTTAAGCTTTTGTCTTGCCAACCTTCTTACGAATCTTTTCTCCGAGATAGCGAACCCCTTTCCCCTTATAAGGCTCAGGGGGTTTGATCGAGCGGAGTTTGGCGGCGATGGTCCCCACCAGCTGTTTGTTCACCCCTCTCACGGTGATCAGGGTCTGCTTCTCTACATGGATATTAATTCCTTCCGGAACGGGGAAGAGAACCGGATGGGAGAACCCCAGAGTGAGTTTGAGAAGATTGCCCTGTATCTCCGCACGGAAGCCGACGCCAATGATTTCCAGCTTCTTCTCAAATCCCTGCGTGACCCCTGTCACCATATTGGCGATGAGACTCCGGGTCAGGCCATGAAGGGCTCTTAACGATCGTTCTTCCCGCTCCCTCTGAACGAGCACCATCCCCCCATCCAACGAGACTGCGATGCCACGGGGAAGGTCGCAGGCGAGGGTTCCTTTGGGCCCGGCCACCTCTATTTTCGAAGGATCACAGGAGACTTTCACTTCCTTCGGCAATTGAATCGGCATTCTTCCAATACGAGACATAATCTATACCTCGAGAGTGGAACGTGGAGGGTGGAAAGTAGAAAAGATTTTCATCCACCTTCTACCTTCTACCCTCCACATTCTATATTACCAGACATAACAGAGAACTTCTCCACCCAAATGGGCTTTCCGTGCCGCTTTATCGGTCAGGATCCCTTTGGGTGTGGAGAGAATCGAGATTCTCAAGCCACTCATGGCAGAGGGGATCCGATCGGTTCCGACATAGACCCTTCGGCCCGGTTTGCTCACCCGCGTGATATGGATGAGTCCTTTCCGGGTCGTATCATATTTGAGAACGATTCGAATCAACTGATGTTCTTTCTCATCCTTAACGACTTTGAAATTGGCGATGAACCCTTCCTCCTTTAAAATTTTAGCAATCTCATGCTTTATCTTGGAGTGGGGGACATCCACCTTTTCGAACCGGGCTTTGGACGCATTTCGGATGAGCGTGAACATATTGGCCAATGGATCGGTCATCGACATATCAAACTCCGTAAGGGTTACCAGCTGGCTTTGATCACGCCGGGGACCTCGCCCCGGGTGGCATATTTTCTGAAACAGAGACGGCACATACTGAATTTCCGAATAAAGGCCCTCGGCCTTCCACAGAGAGGGCAACGGTTGTACTGGCGGACTTGAAACTTCTGCTTTTTCTTTGCCTTATTCATCAATGAGAGTTTCGCCAATTTATCCTCCTGACATCGCTATGCGCAATGCGCTAAGCGCTTAGCGTTTTTTAATTCCTGAAGGGCATCCCGAGCAGCTTCAGGAGTTCCTTTCCCTCCTCATCGGTTTTGGCGGTGGTGCCGATGACGATGTTCATCCCCTTCACCTTGTCGATCTTATCGTAATGAATCTCCGGGAAGATGAGCTGTTCCCTGATGCCCAGGGCAAAGTTTCCCCTTCCGTCAAAAGATTTTGGGGAAAGGCCCTTGAAATCCCTCACTCTCGGTAGAGCAACATTCACCAGACGATTGAAGAATTCGTACATCCTCTCTTTTCGGAGTGTGACCCTCGCTCCGATGGGCATCCCCGTTCTCAATTTGAACTGGGCGATCGATTTTTTGGCTTTGGTGATGACGGCTTTCTGCCCGGTAATGAGGTTCAGTTCCTGAACGGCGGAGTCGAGGATCTTAATGTTCTGAATGGCTTCCCCCAGTCCCATATTGATGACGATCTTGTCCAGCCTGGGGACCTCCATCTTGTTCCGGTAATTGAACCGTTTCATCAGCGCGGGGACCGCTCGCTCCTGATAGATCTCTTTGATTCTGGGCATCGTATCACCTATTTATCAAAAATTTCCCCACATTTTTTGCAGAACCGAGCCTTCTTCCCCCCCTCAAGGCTCCGGTGTCCGATCCGGACGGGTTTGTTGCATTTTTCACAGAGGAGCATCACGTTGGAAATATGAAGGGGCGCCTCTTTTTCCAGGATCCCTCCCCGTTTCTGCTGTCCGTGAGGCCGAGAATGTCTCTTAACGAAATTGATCTTTTCAATGATCACCCTCTCCTTCTCCGGAAGAACTTTCAGCACACGGCCGCTTTTGCCCTTCTCTCTTCCGTTGGTCACCATGACCAGGTCTTTCTTTTTGATATGGGTTTTGGAGACGATCATTCCGAATTCCTTTCTGTTCTCGGCTTCGAGTCGCAACGACTTTATAGGACCTCGGGAGCCAGCGAGATGATCTTCATAAACCGTTTCGCCCGGAGCTCCCTGGCAACAGGGCCGAAGATTCGGGTCCCGATGGGCTCTCCCTGAGGATTGATCAGAACAGCGGAGTTATCATCAAACTTGATAAAGGAACCGTCCGGTCTTTCCACCTCTTTCTTCGTCCGGACGATCACCGCTCGAGCGACCTCTCCCTTTTTGATCTTGGAGTTGGGCAAGGCGTCTTTGATGGAGACGATGATCACATCGCCCAGGGTCGCATATTTCCGGCGTGTTCCGCCGAGAACCTTGATGCACCCCAACCTTTTTGCTCCCGAATTATCGGCGACCTCAAGAATACTCCGCATCTGGATCATAATGGACTCCATTACCGAGAGTGGAATGTGGAGAGTGGTCAGTGGACAACAGATTTCTCTGAACGACCTTCCACCTTCTACATTCTACTTTCCATCTATGGTTAGGCGGCCCGTTCAACGACTTCTTTGACACGCCACCTTTTCTCTTTGCTGAGGGGCCGGGTCTCAATCAGGAGGACCTTGTCGCCGATGTGACACTCATTCTTTTCATCATGTGCCTTCACCTTCGTCCTCTTCCGGATATACTTTTTATAGACGG
>JASEHH010000008.1 GCA_030017685.1 Thermodesulfobacteriota bacterium
TTATATCAAAACTCCCCCTCATAAGTCAATAATTAAGTTAGCGCTTATGCCCCCTGGGGGAGAGGGATGGGGTGAGGGGGGATTATCTCTCCATTCGAAGAAGAGGGAAGAAGATGACATCGCGGATAGAGGGTGAATCGGTCAGAAGCATGACCCACCGATCGATCCCGATTCCCTCGCCCGCGGTGGGCGGCATTCCGAATTCGAGGGCGAGGAGAAAATCCTCGTCAAAGAAAAGAAAGGAATCCCCTTCCTCTGTTTTCTCCTTCAACTGCTGGAGGAAACGCTCTCTTTGATCCAGGGGATCATTGATCTCCGAGAAGCCATTGGCGATCTCCCGGCCCGCAATAAAAAGTTCAAAACGGTCCACCACCTCGGGGTCCTCTTCATTCCGCCGGGAGAGTGGGGAAACCTCGGTCGGATAATGGGTGATGAAGGTGGGTTCAAGGAGATTGGGTTCCACCCGTTCTTTGAAGAGATCGGCCAGAACCCTTCCGTGGGAGGTCCCCTTTTTCAGTTCAAGACCGAGCCCCCTGGAGATTTCAATGGCTTTTAAGGGGTCCTTCAAAATAACCGGATCGAGCTTCCCTATCTCGAGGAGGGAATCCTTGAAGCGTATTCTCCTCCAGGGCGGGGTAAAATGGATCTCTTTTCCCTGGCAGGGGAGACGGAGTCCACCATGAATTTCTTTGACCATTGAGCAGAGGAGTTCCTCGGTCATCTCCATCATTTCCATATAGGTGGCGTAACTCTGGTAGAATTCAAGCATGGTGAATTCCGGATTATGAAGCGTGGAGATTCCTTCGTTGCGGAAACTCCGGTTGATCTCAAAAATCCTCTCGAACCCGCCGATCACGAGCCGTTTAAGGTAGAGCTCCGGAGCGACCCTGAGAAAGAGTTCCATGTCGAGGGCGTTGTGATGCGTCCCGAAAGGTTTGGCTGTTGCTCCTCCGGGAATGGGGTGGAGCATGGGAGTTTCGACCTCACAGAAGCCCTTGCCGTTAAAGAACTCACGGATCCTCTGGATGACAAGGGCGCGCGTGAGGAAGACCTCTTTAACCTTCGGGTTGGCGATCAGGTCGAGGTAGCGCTGGCGATACCGAATCTCAATATCAGTAAGGCCATGCCACTTCTCCGGAAGGGGACGAAGCGACTTTCCGAGAAGACGGAACTTCTGAACCTGAAGGGTCAGCTCTCCTGTCTTCGTCCGGAAAACTTTTCCTTCCAATCCGATAAAATCTCCGATATCGAATTTTTTAAAGAACTGGAAGGGTTCTTCCCCGACGATCTCTTTCTGAAAGTAAACCTGTATCTTTCCATTCCGGTCCTTAACCTGAATAAAACTGGCCTTGCCGAAATTCCGGATGGCTACGATCCTTCCTGCGAGGCAGAAGGTCTCCGAGATTGATTTGAGTTCCTCATCCGACATGGGGCCATAGGTCTTCAGGATGTCTCCGGAGGTATGGGTCACCTTGAAATCGTTAGGATAAGGGTTGACCCCTTCCTTCCTCAATGCCTCCAGTTTTCGTACCCTCTGCTGGACCAGTTCATTCGTCTCATCCATCTCTATCTACCGCATTCTCCTGATTAAAAATAAATGTAAGATTAAAGGGTTATCCCACTCATTTCAAGATTTCCTAAACTAACCCATTTTCCCATCTCCGTCAAGTAACGGGGTCTTAACGGGGTCAGGCCTGCAATGTTGCAATTTAGCGAACCTCTTCCAATAATTCGGCCATCAAATGGGCCAATTTTCTATCATTATTTGACAAAATCTGTATGCGTTTTGCTGCTGAACTTAGGGTAGTAGCATCCCGTTTGATCAGTTTGCTCAACTCTGATAGAGTTGAATTTCCAGACTCCAAAACTAACCAAGCTAATATTCCTCGAATCTTAGATAATTTATGGTCTTTGCCAAGAGCTGACAGATCCTTTTCTTTTATAGCAAAGCGATTGCATACTTTCAAAACGATCTCGTTGAGGTCTTTATTCTGTTTCAATCTCATACGATGATTTCCCAAAACTTTATCGATAAACTTATCATCCCCAAGAATACGATGGTCAATATTAGAACCACTGCAATATTCCTGCTGGCGTCCAATTCCTATTCCATCGTTAATGAATTTCTCGTATGCTTTTCGGGCGTGGTCAAGTCGCTGTGAAAACTGCGATAATACCCAATCGGTGGTAAGCCATGATGTTTTTTCTATCCCAAGATAGGTACGGTGTCCACTCCACAAATAACTCTTCGGTTCTTTAACGATACCAGAGCGGACTGGATTAAGATGGATATAACGTATAAGTTCCAGCAAATAAGAGTCTGCATCGACCAAGATCGCCTTATAACGTCCCTGGAAAAGGTGACCTGTCCGACCCTGCCGTCTATTTATCCAACGTGTAAAGCGAAAACAAACATTTTGAAATATACGGGAGAGGGGAATATCCTCTACTTGAACGGCTAAATGGATATGGTTTTTCATCAAGCAGAATGCATGGATACGATGCTTATATTGTTCAACCCCTTCCTGGAGTAGAGAATAGAAATGGTAGCGATCCTTGTCATTGAAAAACACAGATTGTCCTGCATTACCGCGTAATATGACGTGATATAATGCCGATGGATAATGGACTCGTGGTTTTCGTGCCATGGCCAATATTACATTTAAAATTCCATTATTGCAAGCCTGACCCCATTGTCATTTGGATCGTACCAATGAGATCATAGGGTAGGGCCTGGGTGATCAGGGCCTCCACCCAATCGCCGGGTCGGGCCTTGCCTTTCAGAAAGACACAACCATCGATCTCAGGGGCCTGGGTTTGAATTCTTCCTCTCAAAGCGGTTCTCTGGAGATCCGATCCCTCGACCAGGACCTCTGTTTTTCGTCCCACCATCCTTCGATATTTTTTAAGCGAAATTTTCTTTTGAACCTCCATCAGGATTCTCAACCGCTCTTCTTTCACATCCTCAGGGACTGGATTGGAAAGCCTAAAGGCTGGCGTTCCCTCTTCAGGGGAGTATTGAAAGACTCCGAGGTGATCGAACTGAACCTCTTCGACGAAATGGAGTAGGGCTTTGAACTGACTTTCATCCTCTCCTGGAAATCCGACGATGAGGGAGGTTCGAAGAGCGATTCCAGGAACAGAGGTTCGAATCTTCTGAATGAGGTCCCGAATCTCTTGGCCTTTCGATCGCCGGCCCATCCGCCTGAGGATCTCATCATCGATGTGCTGGATGGGGAGATCGAGGTAAGGGCAGATCTTCTCTTCCCGTCCGATGAGTTCGAGAAGGCTCTCCGTGAAGCGGGCTGGCTTCGGGTAGGCGTAGAGGATCCGGATCCAACGAAACCCCTCCACCCTGATCAACCCCTTGAGAAGTCTTTCCAGGGAGGTTCCATCCCGAAGGTCTTTTCCGTAGGCGGTCGTATCCTGTGCGATCAGGATCAACTCCTTGACACCCTGATCCGCCAGCCTCTCCGCCTCTTTCAGGATGGAACGAATCGTTCTGCTCCGGTAGGGGCCCCTGATTTTTGGCACCGTGCAGAAGGTGCAGGTTCTGGAGCAGCCTTCTGCGATCTTCAGATAAGCGGTAGATGGAGGAGTGGAGAGGATCCGGGGCGTCTGGTCGTTATAGAGAAAGGCCTGCCCGGAGAGAAAGCTCTTTCTCTTTCCTCCCTGTGAGATGAGCTGTGGAATCTTTTGAAAGGATCCTGTGCCGACAAAGAGGTCCACCTCCGGCAACCCCTTCTCCAGAATCCTGCCGTAGCGCTGGGGAAGGCAACCGGAGACGATGAGGAGACGACAGCACCCCTCTCTCTTATAAGGAATAAGCTGAAGGATGGTCTCAATCGCTTCCTGAGCGGCATCCTTAATAAAGGAGCAGGTATTGACGATGATGATATCACCCCTTGAAGGATCGGTGGTGAGAGGATGCCCCTCTTTTGAGAGGAGGCCAAGGATCACTTCGGAATCAACCAGATTCTTCGGGCAGCCCAGACTGACCAGACAGACGGTCTCTTTCATGGCCTTTCATTATACCTTACAGATGTCCAATGTCCAATCGTCCCATTTAATCAATCCTTGTTTTGTCCTTTGAAAAGTTGCAGAATTTATGATAACGAATGATTCGTTCAGGAGATTTTCAATGGGACTCCTTCAGAAACAGTATGAATCTTTAAGAAAGAAGATCAAAAAATCCGAACTGGAGAATCAGAGGCGGGCCTTCAGGGAGACCCGGACCCGCCAGAAGCAGAATCTCCATCTCTTCGACGATTTTGAAAAGGTGAAGGAAGAGGTGAAACGGATTCGCTCTCAATCCCTGGAAAACCTGGATCTCCTTGAGGAGGCGATCACCCATCTCGAGAAGAACCAATTTAAGGTCTTTCGAGCGAAAGATTGTGAAGAGGCCCACGCCATCTTCCTGAAAGAGATCGGAGAGGAGAGGCTCGTTGTCAAATCGAAATCCAACCTCTCCAAAGAGATCGGGCTTACCCCCTTTCTCACCGGACACGGGATCGAGGTCATTGAGACCGATATCGGCGACCGAATCATTCAGCTTGCAGGTGGACGGCCCTCCCATTATACCGGGCCGATTGTCCACCTCTCCCGGTATGAAGTGGCGGAAATCCTCTCTGGACATTTGAAGAGGAAGGTTCCTCCTGTTCCGGAAGAGGAGATGCAGGCAGTCAGGGAGGATATCGAATCTTATCTCCAGAGGGCAAAGGTGGGGATCACGGGCACCAATGCGATCGCCGCAAGAGAAGGGGCAATCCTGATCATTCACAATGAAGGAAATGTGACAAGGGTTCGGACGAGATCGAAGCATCTCATCATCACCTCCATCGATAAGGTCTATCCGGATATGAACGATGCCATCCGCATGGCAAAGCTTGAGACCTATCTGGCCACAGGTTCTATCTTCCCTTCTTTCATCGACATCATCGGAGGAAGGTCCAAATCTTCGGATGTGGAGAAGATCCCTTTTTACGGAATGCATGAGCCGAATGAACTGGTGATCATCCTCCTCGATCATGGAAGGAGCGGGATTCTAAAGGAGGCGGAAGACTTCTCCGACCTCCTCTACTGCATCGGATGCGGCAACTGCCTTCTCGATTGCCCCACCTATAATGCCATCGGCCCCTCCTTCGGGACAGATGGCATGTTAGGCGGAAGGGGAGTGGCCCTCTCCTCACTGATCCATGGCATGAGAGAAGGGGTTGAGGATGGCCTCTTTCTCTGCACCACCTGCGGTCTCTGCGGAGAGGTCTGTCCGGTCGGGATCGATGCGGGAAAGAGGCTCAAGGACCTGAGGCGATTGAGTTTAAGGAGTCCAGAGGTCTCCTCTGAACTCGATGAAGTGACTCAGCTTCAATCCACGATCGATCGGTTCGGAACGCCCTATGGCGAGATGGAACGGACCTCATTTCCGTCCCTCAAGAAGAAAGGTCCTGTCGTCCTATATATCGGCTGTGTGGGATTGACGACAGAGGTGGAATCTGCAGTGAGAATGATTGAACTTCTACAGCGATTGGGCGTCGATTTCACAGTGATCGATGAGGTCTGCTGTGAGGCTGTGAAGGGGGATACGGGATCGAGCCCCAATTCGGAGCGAATCAAACAAAACATTGAGAGAATAAAAGAAGCCGGCGGCCGCGAGGTTCTCTTCCTCTGCCCCACCTGTCTTAAGACTTTCTTAGAATATGACGAAAAACATCCCACCGGAATCACCTTTGAAACACTGCTTTCCTATCTTCGGAAACATTTTTCCTTTATCTCATCGGAGGAAAATCCAGCCACGATCACCTATCACGATCCCTGCCACCTCGGAAGAGGGCTTGGCTCCTTTGATGGAGCGAGAGAACTGTTAAAAGGCATTGGGGCCAAGTTCGTTGAGATGGAGCATCATCACCGGGAATCGCTCTGCTGCGGAGCCGGAGGAGGGGTGAAAGGGTTTTACCCGAAATTCTCAAGAGACATTGCGCGAAGAAGGGTGAAAGAGGCAGAGGAGGTAAAGGCAGAAACCTTGCTGACTGACTGTCTCTCCTGCAGACATAACCTGAGACAGGGTGTGCCGTTTGACGGGAAGATGAGAGTGATGACGACTCCGGAATATCTTCTGGAGAGAATCGAGGCTGAAAAAGTTAAGTCCTCACGAAAATAGGTCCATCCATGGAAAAGGGGATCGCCCCCTTTTTAAAGAGGATAGAGAGATTGGGCTGGGATTTTGATGTCATTGTGGTGGGTGCGGGGCCGGGAGGATCGACTGCGGCTCGTTTCTGCGCCCGGTACGGATTGAAGACACTCTTGATCGAGAAGGAGAGGTTCCCCAGGTACAAGCCCTGCGGAGGATGCCTCTCGCTCAAGACCATTCATCTACTGAATTTCGATCTCACTCCTGTCATCGAGAATACCATCCTGGGAGCAAAATTCAGTTACTGCCTCAAAGAGCCTTTCCACATTGAGTTGAGAGAGCCGATCGCCTTTCTGGTGATGAGAGACCGCTTCGATCAGTTTTTGAAGGAGAAGGCGTTAGAAGAAGGGGCGGAGATACTGGAGGGAGAAAAGGTTGTAAAAGTTCAGGAGAAGGGAAAAGGGATCGAGGTTGAGCTGGCCGGCGGAGAGAAATTCCATTCACACTATCTCATCGGCGCGGACGGCGCTGAAAGTATTGTCGCAAGATCCATCTCTTTGTCTCCGCATGGAAATGATGGAAACGGAATTGCCATCCAGAGTGAGATTCCATTCGACTCTTCCATCCCTTTCCCTGAAAAGGAACTTCATTTTATCCATTTGGATTTCGGCGGAATCCCCAACGGCTATAGCTGGGTTTTTCCTAAAAAGGATTGGCTCTCGATCGGAATCGGCGGGATGTTCAGGGAGACGAAAAAGATGAATCCCCGCCGGTACCTGGATCATTTTCTTAAGGGTTTGACCTATGTCCCGGAGGGAAAGACGGAAATAATGAGAGGCCACCTTCTCCCCTCTTTTTATGATGAATGGCAGAAAGTTTCACAGGGAAGGATCCTTCTTGTGGGAGATGCCGCCCATTTAATGGATCCTCTGCAAGGAGAGGGGATCTACTATGCGGTCCGAAGCGGGATGCTGGCCGCGGAGGCTATCATCGAATCAAAGGAGAAAGGAATTTCCCCATCCGATCTCTATCAGAAAACAATCCGTCTTCACATCTCTGAAAATCTGAAATGGGCTCTCTCTTTTTCCAGATTCATTTTCAGGTTTCCGAAGCTTGCCTACCAGACTCTGAGGCACTACCCCGAATTAAGTAGCCTCTACCTTCAGGTCCTGGAGGGAAGAGAGACCTATCAGGGATTTGTGTCAGGGGTCAAGGGGCGAATCAGGGATTTCATGAAGGGAAGGCTGAGTGAGAAGATCAGAAGGGCCATGGCAAAGGCATAAAGATTTAAAAGCGAAGGTAAAAAGGCTCGCCCTCCTTCTGGAAAAAGGATACGGCGCCCCTCAGAGGGAGAGGGGAGCTAACCCTCTCGATGTCCTCATCCAGACCATTCTCTCCCAGAATACGAATGACCTTAACCGGGATCGAGCCTATCAAAGGTTAAAAAGCCGGTTTCCCCTCTGGGAAGATGTCCTCAACGCAAAGACAGAAGAGGTCATTTCAGCCATCCGGCCCGGCGGCCTTGCCGGACAGAAGACCGGACGCATCCGGGAGATCCTCCGCTGGATTAAGAAGAGGGAAAAAAGATTGAGCCTCTCCTTTCTGAAGGGGATGGATTCGGAGGAGATCAAGAAGTTGATCGGAGGACTAAAGGGGATCGGTCCCAAAACAGTCCATTGCCTCCTTCTATTCGGCCTGGAAAGGGATGCCTTCCCGGTGGATACCCATATCCTCAGAATCGGAAAGCGTCTTGGTTTCATTCCGGAGAGGATGGAGGCAGTCAAAGCCCATCCCTGGATGGTTCCGCTCATTCCCAAAGGGAAATCCCTATCGCTTCACCTCAACCTCATACGGTTTGGAAGGGAAATCTGCAAAGCGAAAAACCCGAAATGTTGTAATTGTTTTCTTAATAAGGAATGCCTCTATTCCAGTCATTGGGTGACCGTGTCCGTGCCTCGTGCCCGTTAAAGAATATTCAAATGGCTTGTATAAAGGGGCTCATCACGAAACTTCTTCATATCACATCGAAGGTACTCCTGAACGGACGGCCCTGGCCTATTCCATCGGCATCTTCTTAGGATTCTCACCTTTTTTAGGCTTTCACGCCCTGGGAGGCATAGCCATCGCTTTTCTATTCAATCTCAATCGTGTGGCTGTGCTTGCAGGGGTTTGGACCAATACCCCCTGGTGGATTGTTCCTTATTACATGATTGCCACCTGGCTTGGGATGTGGGTGGTTGGGTTTAAAATCAATAGCACAACCCTTCAGGAGATATTCCAGTTAGGAATGAATCAGGGATTCATCAGTTCGGATTTCTGGAATCGGATTACCTCCCAATGGGGCCTGCTGCTCTCTTTTACAGTCGGCTCTCTCATTTTATCCATTCTTCTCGGATTGGTTGCCTATCCCCTTTCCCTGAAATGGATCCGGTTCTATCGGTCAAAAAAGGGAAAGTAGGCCTCGTGCAATCAACAGATTCCTTACGATGGTTTAAGACCTTCCTTTCTTTTAATTTCCTCAGGTAACAATTCGTCAGAGCGAGTAATCATTTTCACAATATCAGCCACTATCTCTCTTTCTTCAACCTGAAGACTATAGTATCTCTGGATATCCTTACTATAAATGATCTCTATTGCCATAATGATTGGTTTCAAGAGTTCTCGATAATCGTCTCCTTTTAGTGTTATAATTTCATTCACTGCAGCCTTGATGAGCGAAATTTCTCCGGTGCTCGCTGTCTTCTTTAGGAATGTCATTGTTAATTCAGCAATATTGTTAGCTTTCAGTTTATAGCTTTTACTATAGGCACTCTCGATCAATTTTCCTGCGTTTCCGCGATTACCAACTTTCAGTTCATTGATCGCAATACTAAAACTGATATCTATAAGGTTTACAAGGGCATATTCATAATCTGGGTCAATTTTTATTGCTTTTTCAAGGGCTTGCAGTGCCTCCTCGTATCTGCTGAGATTTTCTAATGTTAATCCCTTATTTGTGAGCGCCCATTTATCATTTGGGTCGATTTCTAGTGCCTTATTAAAGACTTCCAATGCCTCCTCATACCTGCCTAATTTTGCCAAAGTAGATCCCTTGTGTGAAATGGTTTCTTCATTTTTAGAATTAATTTCCAATGCTTTATCAAAAATTTTTAAAGCATCCTCATGCCGATGTAGCCCGCAACTTAAAACATGACCCTTTTGTGTAAGTAAGTCTATATCATTTGGGTTATTTTCTAAAGCACGGTTAAAAGTATCTAATGCTTCCACGGATTTTCCCAAAAATACTAATGCGATACCCTTATAATACAATGTATAGTCGCAATTCGGTTCAATTTCTAGAGCCTTGTTGAAAGCCTCCAATCCTTCATCTTCTCTATTGAGATTAAATAACGCCAATCCTTTATTTGCTAAAGCACGATGGTCCTTTGGATCGATTTTAATAGATTCATTTAAAATTTCCAGTGCCTCTTCAAACCTGTCAATGTTTAATAAAACCTCTCCCTTATTAGCCAATGTATAGCTATCATTTGGATCGATTTCGAGAGCCTTATTGAAAGCTTCCAATGCCTCCTCATATCGGTTGAGGTTAACTAATGCAAAGCCTTTTCTTGATAAGGCATAAGCATCCATTGGATCGATTTTGAGAGCCTTATTGAAGGCTTCCAATGCATTCTCATATCGGTTGAGAGTTAACAACAAGGATCCTTTATTTTCTAGTGTAATGCCATCCGTTGGATCGATTTTGAGAGCCTTATTGAAAGCTTCCAATGCCTCCTCATATCGGTTAAGAATAAATAATGCAATGCCTTTTCCTGATAAGGCATAAGCATCCGTTGGATCGATTTCGAGAGCCTTATTGAAGGCTTCCAATGCCTCATCATATCGATCAAGACTTTCTAACGCGTCACCTTTCCCTTTGAGAGCAAGTTCGTTTTTGGGATTAATTCCTAGAACCTTGTCGAAGGCTTCCAGTGCATTTTCATATCTTTCTTTAGAAAGAAGTAGGGATCCCTCATACAAGGTTATAATATTTTTTAATTTATCATTTTTAGTATCAGTTGCAGTTTCCTTAAGTTTCTGAATTTCATATTCAGCCTCATCCCACTCGCCAAGGGCTAGCAGTTTGGATGTAACTTTCAGTAGAGCATCTGGCTTAAATTTAAGTGGTAAAGTTTCAGCATAGTAGCATATGTCTCTGATTGCAGTTCTTTCCCCAGCTTCAAGAAGTTCAAATTTTGCTTTAAAAAGTTCTCTCCGTTCGTCCGGGGTATACCAAAGTTGTAAGAACTCCATAAGAATCGAAACCCTTTTTCGGCCAAAAGGCTGCCTCATCTCCCTCCATAGCCGAAAGAGCCTTTCCCTCACTTCGTAATAGGTCCGTCTCCCAGTAGGCCTTGAGATAATATATCCATCCTTCTCCAATCTCCTAAGCTGCGTTGTTACAGTGGGGAGGTCGATTCTGGCTTTATTTGAGATTTGTTTGGGAGTAATAGGTGCCCCAGCTGAGATGAGTATATCGAAAATTCTTCTTCGCTGCGTTGGTAAAATCTGAAATATCTCTTGATAATAAGGGGTATGCTCATCAATTATTTTCAAAAAAGCTTTCTCTATATTCTCAAGTTCTCCTTTTGTGATCATCTCATAAAACAGTATAACAAGCCTTGGACTGCCACCTGTGAGATGAGCCATGCCGTGAATCCTCGGCTCATATTTTTTGAATTCTTCAATGAATTTATTATTTCCCTCTACTTCTGCAATTTTTTGGATTAACTCCATTATCTCAGGAAGTGAAAACTCTCTAAGGTGTTGAACATCGAAAAAATTAAAAAAGGGTTCCTCATGGTCGGATATAGCTGGGAAAATCATTGGTGCGGTAGCTATAATAGAAAAGAAATTATGTTCTTGAAAGATGGACCTCAATTTTTGTAATTCCTCTGTATCTAGCTGTCTGAATAGTTCATGCAGGTTTTCAACAAAGATGACATACCCTTTCTTATCTCTTTTTGATATCTGTTTAAGCTTTTCTAATGCGGCATCAAGGATTTCATCTTCTTCCTTGGAAGAAAGAATATCTGAGGTCATTTCTGATTTCTCTTCTAATATTCTCAGTAAAAGGTCAGATGCACGGAAAACAGAATATTCTTCTTCGGCGAGTTTGATTGGGATCAGCAGGGAACCCAATTTATTCTGGATTTCAAAGTATAGCAAGACTAAGAAATGTGATTTCCCAATTCCCCTTGGTCCTACAATTAAATAGAATCTTGGAGTCTTTTTTCTTGCTGCATTTTCAATTTCCTTAAAGAGACTTTCGAGAAGCTTTTGTCTACCTACGAAAAGCTTCTCCAGGGTGGTTTTATCCATGTTTTCTGGTGAAAATCTGTAAAAAATGATGTTACTCGATGTCGCCATAATATATCCTCCACCAGTCTCTGAGCATCTTCGAGTAAAATTTAAGCCCCCTTTTGGGGTCGTGTTCTATGTAAAAGTCATGGCTCAGGTCCGCTATTAAATCCATAAATTTCTCATAATCATCTTGGCCTGTTTCTTGTTTGAAAATACCAAAGGCAATATCAACCGGGAAGTATTCTTGGTTGCATACTTTCCTTAATATAGCTTTAGCGGCTTTTTCTTCCAATCCTGCCATTCCTGTATAGAAAATTTTAAGTCTCTGGAAATAGTGCTCAAAATAATGTTTCCCTTCGTTACCAAGTATGCAAAAATTATAAACGGTTTCAATTAATTTCTCGTTAATTTCCTTACCCTTCAAAATTTTTTCTTCCTTTATTGCA
The DNA here is from genome assembly GCA_030017685.1 of Thermodesulfobacteriota bacterium. Taxonomy (GTDB): domain Bacteria; phylum Desulfobacterota; class BSN033; order BSN033; family UBA1163; genus RBG-16-49-23. Next base: position 11,917 of record JASEHH010000008.1, read on the forward strand.
CTTAGCATCACGGCGATAAAATATGGTATGCAATCCTCTCCGATACAGTCCAATATTTTTTCTCCGAAAGGAATCTTGTACTTCCACCCTTCTTCCTTAAAAACTTTCTCAATAAGAGATAACGCTATCTCTGTCTGAAATCCACCTATTCTAAATCTCTTAAAATCGTTTATGGTGGTAACCCCGCCGACATCCCTTACAACACGATCTATGCTTACCGATCCTCCGGCAATAAACCTCAGGTTCCTGTTCAATTGCCTCAACTTCCTGAACCAATGCAAAAACTTCTCTGTTTTAGTCTTATCTGCTTTGCTCATATTCTTAATAGCAACCGGAAATTCATCGATGACGATATAGACTTCTGATGTTTCCTTTCCGATTATCTCAAAAATTTGTCTGGATCTTTCCATCCAATCTTTTTTTAAATCTTCCTCTATGTTTCTTCTCAACTTTACTTTGAACTCGGATATTCCAATTTCTTCTATATTTTCTCTGATATTTTCTTTGATCCATTTAGTGCCTTTTCTTAAAGCATGAAAAAGTTTGGTCTTCTTTCTGATTCTTTCATTTTCAATCAGAGCCATAATAATCTCAGTGAGGAAGCGTTGAGGGGAGTAAACGTCTTCCACTTCGAGGAAAACACTTGTTTTATCCTTGCCCAACAGCTCTTTTTCCACCCCTCGCATGATAGAGGTCTTTCCAAACCTACGTGGTGCGATTAAAAGAACACTATCCTTGTCAACCATTGAAATTATTTGAGAAATTCATATTCACGGTCAAAAAAATCATCTCCAACTGCTGGGCTGCCTACTGGTATCATGGTTGTCTCCTTACAGTTTTGTTATATAACTATTTTGTTATATAATCAATCTGTTTTAAAATGTCAAGAGAAATTTTAAGGTCTCTTTCAAGATAAGCCTCACTTTTTCTTTAGAAAGCAACCCCTTCCCTTAAGTAGAAAAGAACAAGAAAGATGGAGGTAGCATGATATTGTGAGGAAGCCTTGACACTTCAACGATTTTAAGAGAAAAATAAGTAAATATGGCAGATTGGATAAAGGAAAAACCCCCTTCTATTTCAGTATGGTTTGACTCAGAACCCTGGAAGAAGTGGAAGCGGATCGGTCTGACCGGATTGAAGGGATCCTCCAGGGCCTATCTCTTATCCCGGTGGAAAGAGAAGGTGAGAGGTCCTATTCTGGTCATTACGCCTCACCTCCGTGACGCCGAATTCCTCCTCGAAGACTTCCGCTTTTTTCAGAGGGAAGGCAGCGGGATCGCCTGTCTCTTTCCTCAGTGGGAGACACTTCCCTATGATGAGATCCCTCCCCATCCGGAGAGCATCCGGGAGAGGGTAAATTGCCTCTTCACGCTCATGAGGGATGAAGGTCCGGTTATCTTCTCCTCGGTAAAAGCCCTGATGCAAAGGGTTCTCCTCTCTTCGGACTTAAGGAGATTGACCTATACCCTTACGAAGGGAGAAGAGGTTGAACGGGACCGCCTCGTCCATTTTCTTCATGAAGGCGGATATGCTTCCGCAAGGATCGTTGAAAAGAGGAGTGATTTCAGCCTTCGGGGAGCGATCATCGATATCTTTAGCCCGCTTTATGAGGAACCCCTCCGGCTCGAATTCGATGGAGACCGGCTGGAATCGATCCGGAGGTTTGATGTTGAAAGCCAGCGGTCGATCAGAGGGGCTGAGATGGAGAAGGCCACTCTTCTGCCTGTCAGAGATATTTCAAGAGATCCCTCTGCTCAGACCATGGCCACCCTCTTTGACTACCTTAAGAAAGGGGGATGGGTTTTTATCGTTGAAGGGGAAGAGGTGGAGAGGGAGGCAGAGGCCTTCTCCCATATGGCCGAAGCCCATTATGAGAAGGTCCGGGTTAAGAAAGGCTCTGTTCCTCTGCCCGATTCGCTTTACCTCCGTTCTGAGGATCTCCTCAACGTTCTCGGAAGATTTCAAACGGTCTTTCTCCAGGAAGGCCCTGTTGCTCCTCCCCGATGTGAGCGCATTTATCCATTGGATGTGGAGAGCAACGAAGATCTTCAGAGGGAGATCAAATCGATCTTTCAAACAGAAGAGCGTTCGACCGAAGGTTCACCCTTGTCCATTCTCCTGAAACACCTTCGCCACTGGCAGAGAGAGGGAAAGGGCGTCTTCATCGTCTCCCATACCACGGGCCAGGCTGAAAGGATGAGGGACCTTCTTTCCCACTACGAGATCGCCTCCCGCCTTGAACGGGGGAAGAGGTTCGGTGAGGTGATAGAAGAAAGAGGAATGATCACACTCCTCATCGGGCTGCTCTCCTCCGGGTTTCGAGCCTTTGAAGAGGGCTGGGTTCTCTTGACAGAAGAGGAGATCTTCGGAGAGAGAAGAAGGCTCAAGGAGGAGAAACCGGGGAAACGTCTGCCGAAAGGGGAAGGCGCTCCTCTTTCCTCCTATGGCGAACTCCGTGAGAACGATTTTATCGTCCACACAGACTATGGCATCGGCCTCTACAGGGGGCTGAGACACCTGAAGATCGGGACCGTTTCAAACGACTACCTCCTCCTGGAGTATCTCGATGCGGATAAGCTCTATGTTCCTGTGGACCGGCTCAATCTCATTCAGCGTTTCATCGGAGGCGACGGAAACCATCCCCGGCTCGATAAATTGGGGGGTCGCTCCTGGCAGAGGGCGAAGAAGAGGGCGAAGGACGCCATCTCGGAGATGGTCAAAGAGATTCTCGACCTCTATGCCGCGAGAGAGGCTTTCAAGGGAATGACCTTTGCTCCGGTTGATCAATTCTACAGGGAGTTTGAAGCGACCTTTCAATACGAGGAGACACCCGATCAGATCAGGGCCATCGAAGAGGTGATGAACGATATGGGAAACCCGAGGCCCATGGACCGGTTGGTCTGCGGGGATGTGGGATTTGGAAAGACCGAAGTCGCCCTCCGGGCGGCCTACCGCGCCGTGATGGATGGAAGACAGGTTGCGTTCCTGGTTCCCACCACTGTTCTGGCCCAGCAGCACCACCAGACCTTTTGTGACCGGTTCAAGAATTATCCGGTCGTCATCGAGATGTTGAGCCGGTTTAAAAGCCCCCGGGATCAGAAGAAGATCCTTCAGCGGCTGAGAGACGGGAAGGTGGACATCATCATCGGGACGCACCGGCTCCTCCAGAAGGATGTCTCCTTTCATGATCTGGGTCTGGTGGTCGTCGATGAGGAGCACCGATTCGGCGTGAGCCACAAAGAGAAACTGAAACAGATGAGGAAAATGGTCGATGTGATCACCCTGACGGCCACACCCATCCCGAGAACGCTCCAGCTGGCCGTCTCCGGGATCCGTGATCTCAGCCTCATTCAGACCCCTCCTGAAAACCGCCTTTCGATCCGCACCTTCGTGACCCGCTATGAGGATGAGATCGTCCGGGAGGCGGTTCTGAGAGAGCTTGCCCGCGGAGGACAGGTCTTCTTTGTCCACCATCGCGTCCAGAATATCTATTCGATGGCCGCACATCTCAGAAAGCTTGTTCCCGAGGCGCGGCTGGCCATTGCCCATGGTCAGATGAAGGAGAGGGAACTGGAGGAGGTGATGCTCCAGTTTGTGAGGGGAGAACATAACCTTCTGGTCTGCACGAGCATCATCGAGTCCGGCCTGGACATCCCGGCGGCCAATACGATCCTGATCAACCATGCCGAGCGCTTCGGCCTTGCGGATCTCTACCAGCTACGGGGACGGGTGGGACGGGGAAGGCATCAGGCCTATGCCTATCTTCTCATCCCCTCAGACCTCTCCCTTTCGAGGGATGCGGCAAAAAGGTTCCGGGCGATTCAGGAGTTGAGTGAATTAGGATCCGGATTCAAACTGGCCCTCCAGGATATGGAGATCAGGGGGGCGGGAAATCTTCTCGGCCGTTCCCAATCCGGACATATTTCCGCCGTGGGGCTCGAATATTACACCCAGTTGATGGAGAAGGCGGTCAGAGAGTTGAGGGGAGAGGAAGTGATCGAAGAGATCACACCGGAGATTCATTTCCATCTTCCCGCCTTCATTCCCGAGAAGTATGTGGAGGACCCGGAAGAACGGCTGCGCCTCTATCGGAGGCTTTCACATTCCCGCTCGGATGAAGCGGTGGAGATGATCCGGGGAGAACTGGCGGATCGCTTCGGTAAGATTCCGGAGGAAGCGGGCCATCTCTTTGAAGTGATCAAGGTGAAGATCCTCCTGACGAAGCTTTCCATCCGGAAGTTCGACGAGACCCCCTCGCAAATGGTTTTGACCTTCGATGAAACGACACGGATCTCTCCTCAGAGAGTGGTCGAATGGGTCCAGCAGGGAGAGGGGAGATATCGACTCACCCCTGACTCCAGGTTGGTCGTTGAAGGGTGGCCGGGGATGAAGAAGAACCCCTTTGAGGCGGCGAGAAAGCTATTGCAAGCACTGGCCTGATGTGGTAGATTTGCGTAGAAAATAAAGATTCCGTCTAAAAGCATAGGTTAAGGTTACGGTAACGAGGCCCGCCCTGTACCATGCTAGGTTCAGGGCGGGCCTCGTTACCCTTACCGTTAGACTTTTATTTTCTAGGCAATGCATCGCACTTTCTGGGAGGGAGGATGATGAAAAAGATAATCATTTTCATCTTCGGTGTCTTTCTCTTATTGAACACCTCGAGTTGCGGGAAGTCAGGGAAGGAGGAGTTGGGCAGAAAGGAACTGGCGAGGATCAATGCTCTCTCCATCTCTCTCGAAGAATTTCGCCAGATGTCGGAGAAACAGCCCCTTGAGGGAAAGATGAGACTCCTTGATGAAAAGGGGATGAGAGATTTTCTTGAGAATTATATCATCACCCGGGAGGTGCTTTATCAGGAGGCGAAAAAGAAGGGTTTCGACAAGAGCAAAGAGATCCTGGCCAAAGTGGAAGATTTCAGAAGGGCAATGATCATCGATGGACTCATTGAGGAGGTGTTGAAGGGAAAAAGCGAGGCCACCGAAGACGAGATCCAGCGGTACTATAAGGAGAATAAATTACTCTTTACTGAACCCCTTGAGGTGAAGATTCGACACATCGTGGTCAACTCCGAACCCGTGCTCAAGGAGGTGTTGACGAGGCTCTCCAAGGGAGAGAATTTTGAGAAGTTAGCCTCCACTTACAATATTGACCGGACACGGGAGGATGGTGGAAGCCTCGGCTATATCCGGAGGGGACAGATGGCTCCCTCCTTTGCTCAATTTGAGGAGGCCGCTTTTTCACTGGTGAAGAAAGGGGATATGAGCGAGGTCGTGAGAACGCCCTATGGATACCACATCATCCAGATGGAAGAGATGCGGGGGGCCAGCCTGAGGCCATTCGAACAGGTGAAGGAGAAGATTCGGTTTTTCCTTCAAGCAAAGAAAAAGCAGGAGGCTTACATCGAATATGTGAAAGAGGCGAAATCGAAGGCTAAAATCCTGATCAATGAGAAGTTATGGGCCGAAGAAGAGAAGAAGGGAGGAAAAACAAAGGAAGAGAAAAAATGAGTAGGTTCCTTTTCCATCTCTGTTTACCTCTCATCCTCCTTTTATTTCCGGGATGCGGGTTGTGGGAGGGAGGGCTTCCAGAGCATATTATTGCGCGAATCGATCGTGAAGAGATTACAATCGATGAATTCAACCAGGAATTTAAAGAGCTGGTCACCGATCAGAACCGGGAAGGGAGCCGATCAGAATTAAGAGAGGTTAAAGAAGCCTATCTCAATCAGATGATCGAACGGAAGATCCTGGCACAGGAGGCCAGGCGATTGGGAATTCGGGTCTCCGCAGAGGAATTGAGCCAGGCCATCCTTGAGATCAAAAAGGACTACCCCGGAGAGGGATTCGGGGAGAAATTGGGCCTCACGGGGATGAGCCTGGAGAAGTGGAAAGTTCGCCTGGAGGAGAAGTTACTGGCGGAGAAGATGGTCCGGGGCAGCCACCCATATAAGGGAAAGATTGAGGAGAAGTCGGCCCGAGAGTTCTATGAGACCCATCGCTCCTTATTTCAACTTCCGCGAAGGGTGAGGGTCCGTCAGATCGTTGTGACGGATGGAAATGAGGCGATCCAGATCCAGAAGCGGTTGAAGAAGGGGGAAAGTTTTGAAAGACTGGCAAAGGAAAAGTCGCTGGGACCTGAAAAGGTCCAGGGAGGCGACCTGGGCTATTTCAGCGAGGGAGAGAGACCTGCGGAATTTGATCATGTCTTCTCCATGGAGGTGGGCGCCATCAGTGAAGTGATCAAGAGTCCTTATGGCTATCACCTTTTCAAATTAGAGGAGAAGTCGGAGCCCCGGGAGATCTCTTTTGAAGAGGCGAAAAAGAGCATTCTTCAGAGGCTTGAGCGGGAGAAGGGAGAGGAGGAATATCAAAGGTGGTTCAAAGATCTAAGAGAGAAAGCAAAGGTGAAGGTCAACAGAAAGTGGTTGAGATCATGAGAAGAAGAGGTTCTTTCATCCTGGGGATTCTCTTGCTCCTATCAGGCCCCCTCTCTTCGAGCGAGGCCGTGGTCGATCGAATCGTGGCCGTTGTCAATCGGGAGATCATCACCCTCTCGGAGGTCGAGAGGATGATCGGTCACCTCAAGGAAGAGATCGAAGGGAGAAACCGCCTGGAGAGGCGGGGGCGCATCAATGAACTTTCTCGAATGGCGCTTGAGAAACTGATCGAGGAGAAGCTGATCGATCAGGAGGCCAAGAGGTCTGGAATCAAAGCGGCTGCCAAAGAGATCGATGGAGCCATCGATGAGATCAAACGGAGAAATGCGGCCACTCAGGAGGACCTGGAAAAAGCCCTGGCCAAAGATGGGTTGACCCTGGAGGTATTTAAGAAAGAGATCGAGAAGAAGATGATCCGGACCAAGCTGGTTCAATTGGCAGTGAAAGTGGAGCCCAATGTGGGAGAGAAGGAATTAAGGGATTTCTATCTGAAGAATGCGGATCGATACAGGACAGAGGAGTCCTATCGACCCGGCCACATCCTTTTAAATGTCCCGAAAGAGGCCACCCCTGAAGGGGTTCGCGAAATCAGGGCAAAATGTCAGAAGGTGCTGGCAAAGATTAAGGCAGGAGAAGATTTCGGAGAGATCGCCATCCTCTACTCAGAGGATATCTCGAGCAAGGATCGGGGAGATCTGGGCGTTTTCAAAAAGGGGGAGCTCCTTCCTGCGTTTGAAAAGGAGGCGCTACGGCTGAAGGTTGGAGAGGTGAGCGAGGTCTTTAGAACCGATTTCGGTTTTCACATCATCAAACTCCTCGACCGCAAAGGAGGAGATCCTCTTCCATTTGAGGAGGTGAAAGAGAAGATCCGGCAGGACTACCTTGAAAGGGAATTTGAAAAAGGGCTCAAACAGTTTCTCACCACGCTCAGGGAGAAATCGATCATCGAAATCAAACTATGAACAGTTCGGAGTAAAAACTTATCCTTTTAGAATCCAGAAATCAGAATCCAGAATCCAGAATCCAGAATTAAAATATCCAACGTCCAAAATGACAAATGATCACCCCATCTCTCCATCCCCCCATCCCCCCAGAATCAACGCCCTTCCTATCATCGGCATCACCATGGGTGATCCCACGGGTATCGGGCCTGAGATTATTGTGAAGGCCCTGTCAGCGGGAGAGCCATTTCAAGCCTGCCGGCCCATTGTCTTCGGAGATGAACAGGTTCTTCTGGAGGCGATTCGAAGAGAAGGCCTCCCTGGTCGGATAAAAGTCATTGATGAAATTCCTGAAGAGGGATATCAACCCGGGGAAATCTTTCTCTTCCCCTCAAGCCGATTGGAGGCCAACTCCCTCTCTTTCGGAAAGCCCGACCGGAAGTGCGGCGAAGCCATGGTGAGATATGTCCAAGAGGCAGTGAGGTGGCTGAAAAGAGCAAAGATCGATGCCATTACCACCTGCCCCATCAATAAACAGGCGATGAACAAAGCCGGCCATCCTTTTTCGGGCCATACCGAGCTCTTAGCCCACTTAACTCAAGTCTCTTCTGTGGCGATGATGTTCTTAGGATCGAAGTGGAAGGTGGTTCTGGTCACGACCCATCTTCCCCTCAAAGAGGTGTCGAAATGGATTACCCGTGGTCGCATCCTCACTACCATCCGCCTAACCGGGGAGGGCTTGAGAAGATACTTCGGAGTTTCTCAACCCCGGTTGGCTATACTTGGCCTTAATCCCCATTGCGGAGAGGAAGGGCTTTTAGGAGAGGAAGAGAAGGACGAGATTATCCCGGCCATTGAGGAGGCGAAAACCCTGGAAATGAAAGTTCAGGGACCCTTTCCTGCCGATTCCTTTTTTGACATTTCAAGCCTCCGTAACTTCGATGCTGTGATTGCCATGTATCACGACCAGGGCCTTATTCCCATAAAGATCTTCGATTTTAGAGAGTCGGTCAATTTCACTCTCGGCTTGCCATTTGTCCGGACCTCTGTTGGACATGGAACCGGTTATGATATTGCGGGGAAGGGATTGGCTGATCCGGCCAATCTGATCAAAGCTGTTGTCACTGCCGCCAACCTATTAAAATTTAAAAGAGAATTTTAATGTCCTGATTTTAGAAAAAATTGTTGACAAAAGAAAGGATTTGGGCTAAAAACCATACTTGTGAAAAAAATCTTTTGAATTAATCCGGGTCAGGAAACCCGAATCTATACCCTACGGAAACGAACAAATCTTCTGACTTACGTTTATTATTAAAAGGAGAATCATATGAAGGAAGTTGTTGTTGTGAGCGGTGCGAGGACTGCCATTGGTAATTTTGGAGGTTCTCTGAAGGATGTTCAGGTGGTGAAACTGGGCGCCACTGTCATCAGAGAGGCCTTAAGGAAAGCAGGCCTTAAACCCATCCCGAAGAAGGAATATTCGGAGATTGGCCCTGATCTACTAAAAGGAGCGGGTATGACCGACCTGGAGAAGACTCATTACCAGTGGGATGGGTCTCTCAAAGAGGTGGAAGTCGATGAGGTTATCATGGGCAATGTGCTTCAGGCCGGACAGGGACAGAACCCGGCCCGGCAGGCCGTGATCTATGGAGGCATTCCAAAGGAGACGAATGCCTTTACGATCAATAAGGTCTGCGCTTCGGGTCTCAAGGCGGTTGCCTTAGGGACTCAGGCGATTCAGACAGGAGAAGCGGAGGTGGTCATTGCGGGCGGGATGGAGAATATGAGCCAGGTTCCCTATGCCTTTCCGCAGGGCCGCTGGGGCGCTAGAATGTTCAACCAGGAGATGGTGGACCTCATGGTCTTCGACGGCCTCTTTGAAATCTTTTATGGATATCATATGGGGCTCACCGCTGAAAATATTGCAGAAAAGTACGGGATCTCAAGAAAAGATCAGGACGAAATCGGGCTGCTCAGTCACCAGAGGGCAAGGGCCGCCATTCAGAAGGGGATTTTAAAAGAGGAGATCATTCCCGTTATCATCCCTCAAAAAAAGGGGGAGCCGCTCATCTTTGATACGGATGAGAGGCCGATGGATACCTCGCTTGAGAAGATGGGCAAGATTCCCACGGCCTTCAAGTCAGGAGGAACGGTCACGGCCGGCAATGCCTCAGGGATCAATGATGCGGCGGCAGCGGTTCTTCTGATGTCAAAAGAGAAGGCCAAGGAGATTGGCCTGGAGCCTCTGGGAAAGATCAGAGGTTGCTCCTCCGCAGGGATCGATCCGGCCTATATGGGCCTGGGTCCCATTCCTGCGGTGAGAAGGGTGCTTAAAAAAACCGGTCTCTCCCTTGGAGACATCGAACTGATCGAACTGAATGAAGCTTTTGCCTCCCAGGCGATCGCCTGCATCCGGGAACTGAAGTTCGATATGGAGAAGACCAATGTCAATGGAAGCGGAATCTCCCTGGGCCATCCCATCGGCTGCACAGGGGCGAGATTGATCGTCTCGCTCCTCTACGAGATGAGAAGGAGGAAGGTGAATCTCGGGCTGGCCACGCTCTGCATCGGCGGCGGCCAGGGCATGGCGATGGTCGTGGAAAAGAGTTAAATTCGAAGCACGAAATCCCTGCCTTCGCCGAAGCGGCTTCGCGCAGGCAGGCGAAATACGAAACAATTTCAAAATTCAAATGATCTAAACTTGTTTTGAATTTCTGTCATTCGATATTCGAATTTGTTTCGGATTTGTGAGACACAAGAAGGAGGAACGATGGAATATAAAAATATTATGGTATCGTTTGAAAGGGAGATCGGAATCCTGACGATTAACCGTCCCAAGGCCCTCAATGCCTTAAACGTCGAAACGCTCCAGGAGATCCGGTTGGGCATTGAAGAGGCGAAGGATCAACCGGGGCTAAAGGTTCTCATCGTCACCGGAGCCGGAGAGAAGGCCTTTGTGGCCGGAGCCGATATCCTTCAGATGAAGGAGATGAATTCGATCGAAGCCCTCAACTTTTCAAAGACAGGCCACCACACCTTGAAAATGTTACAGGACTTTCACTGTCCGGTCATTGCGGCGGTCAATGGTTTTGCCCTGGGAGGGGGAACGGAAATCGCCCTTGCCTGTGATTTTATCTATGCCTCTGAGAATGCGAAGTTCGGCCTTCCGGAGGTGACCCTGGGCATCTTTCCCGGTTTCGGAGGAACACAGAGGCTTCCCCGCCTGATCGGAAAAGGGAATGCAAAGGAACTGATCTTCACCGGGAAGATGATCAGCGCCCAGGAAGCATTTCAGATGGGGATCGTCAACAAAATCTTTCCCCAGGCATCACTCATGGAAGAGACGAAGAAGGCGGCCCTCCAGATTGCCGGAAATGGAGCCATCGGCGTGAGGCTGGCAAAGATGGTTATGAATGGCGGCTTCAACATGGATCTCGCAGAAGCCTGCAACCTGGAATCTTATGCCTTTGGCATCGGGTTTTCCTCGGAGGATCAGAAAGAAGGGATGCGGGCTTTTATCGAGAAGAGAAAACCCGATTTTAAGGGGAGATAAGGAGGAGCGAAGTGAAGATCGTTGTCTGTATCAAGCAAGTTCCTGATACCACGGATGTGAAGATCAACCCCGAGACCAATACCCTGGTCCGCGAGGGTGTGGCCAGCATTACTAACCCCTTTGATGAGTTTGCCATCGAAGAGGGACTCCGCACCAGGGAGAAGTATGGCGGTGAGGTTCATGTGATTACCATGGGGCCTCCGCAGGCGATCGAGGTTTTAAAGAATGCGCTGGCCGTGGGTTGCGACAAAGTCTATCTCGTCTCGGACAGGGCTTTTGCAGGGGCCGATACGCTGGCGACCGCCTATGCCGTGTCCAAGACGATCGAACATATCGGAGGCGCGGACCTCATCTTCTGCGGAAAGCAGGCCATTGACGGAGATACGGCGCAGGTCGGTCCGGGCGTTGCCACCCGTCTGGGGATCCCGCAACTGACCTATGTCTGCAAGGTGAGGGAGATCAATGTCGAACAGAAAAAGGTCGTGGTGGAACGAATGATGGAGAATGGAAGAGAGGTGGTCGAATCGTCGCTCCCCGCTCTTATCACCGTTGTCAAGGATATCAACGAGCCCAGGCTTCCTTCCCTCCTGGGGATCAAGAGGGCGGCCAAGGCGCAGATCCCGACCCTTTCGGCAAAGGATATCAATGCCGACGAGAACCGCCTCGGACTGAAGGGCTCGCCCACCTGGGTGACAAAGGTCTTCACGCCCGAGGCCAGAGGGGGAGGAGAGGTCTTGAAAGGGGAGTTGACGGATGTGGTTCCACTCCTGATCAATAAATTGATGGATTCGAAGTTCATAAAATAAAGGACGCTAAGCGCTTAGCGCTTTGCGCATAGCGTAAAAAATAGGGGGAGAGAGAATGGCGACATTATTGATCGATAAAGAGACGTGCACGGGATGCGAAGCCTGCATTCCTTCCTGTCCCTTCGGGGCATTGAGCATGAAGGAGGGGATTGCCGTCGTTGACGAGAAGTGCACCTTCTGCGGGGCCTGTGTGGATGTCTGCCCGGTAAGCGCGATTACTATGGAGAAGGATGAGAAGGCTGTGACGATCGACGCCGGCGCCTACAAGGATGTCTGGGTCTTCATCGAGCACGAACAGGGAAAGGTCTCCAGCGTCTCCTTTGAACTCCTTGGAGAGGGAAGAAAGCTGGCCGATGCCATCGGATGCAAATTAAGCGGGTTCATCTTCGGAAAAGAGGCCGAGGGATTTATTAAGGAGGCGATCGCTTACGGGGCGGAAAAGGTCTATGTGACCGAAAGCTCCCTGCTCGAACCTTATCGGACCGACCCCTTTGCCTGCGCCGCGGTCAACCTCATCCGAAAATATAAACCCGAAATCGTCCTCTTCGGAGCCACAATTCAGGGACGGGATTTTGCCGGGACGGTTGCCACCACTCTGGGGACAGGACTGACTGCCGATTGCACAGGCCTGGAGATCGATCCCGAGACGAAATATCTCAAACAGACACGGCCCGCCTTTGGCGGCAATATCATGGCGACCATTCTCGACTATCCCAATTACAGGCCCCAGATGTCCACGGTGAGGCCCAAGGTCTTTCCCATGCCCCGAAGGGATGATTCGAGAAACGGGGAGGTGATCCGGGAACCCCTGCCGATGACCGAAGACCAGATCCGGACAAAGGTTCTGGAATTCATCAAAGGAGCGGAAGCAGTCAATCTGGCTGATGCAGAGATCATCGTTTCAGGAGGCAGAGGGATTGGAAGCGCAGAGAACTTCAAGGTGGTCCGCGAACTGGCAGGCGTTCTTGGGGCGGCCGTAGGGGCCTCTCGTGCCGCCGTGGATGCGGGCTGGATCCCTTATGAGCACCAGGTGGGACAGACCGGCAGGACGGTCAGGCCGAAGATCTATTTTGCCTGCGGCATTTCAGGTTCGATTCAGCATCAGGCCGGGATGAAGACCTCGGACATCATCGTTGCCATCAATAAGGACCCGGAAGCCCCCATCTTTAAGATTGCCACCTATGGCGTGGTCGGCGACCTCTTCACCATCATCCCCATGATAAAGGAGGAATTCAGGAAGAGGCTGGGACGGTAAAGCTACAAAAACAGTAATCAGTGACCAGTATTCAGGATCAAGCATCTTGCTTCCGCAATCCATCAGTTACGGGGAGTCACAAAATTCCTGATAAAAATTTAATTACACCTGATAGGCGGGACATTCTCTCCGAGCCAGAGGCTCTTCTGAGCCGGAGGCCTGTCCCGCCTATGTTGGAAGCGGGGTTAGACCTGCAGCAGGCCCCGCCTATCGACTCCTACTATCAATGAAATGAAATTACTGTAATTACCAGCATCCAGGATCAAGCATCTAACCCTCCTTTTTTTCTCCTTGCTTTTTTCCCTCCCTTTCATCATAATTGGAAGAAATCATTTGAAGGGGGTTTCCGTCCATGATCGTCACCTGCGCCTCCTGTTTGACAAAGTATCAACTCGATGATTCAAAAATTTCAGAAAAGGGGGCAAAGGTTCGATGTTCCCGGTGCAAACATGTATTCTATGTCGTCTTGCCTCCGGAGACGAAAGAGGAAGTGACTGAGAATTTCGAGTCTTTTGCCAAATATCATGAAGAACTGATGGGGCCGGATCAGAGGGGAGTGGGAATTTCCACTCCGGAGGAAGAGGAAGAAAGGGGAAAAGAGGCGGCGCCCAAGGAGGGGGAAGAGGAGGAGGAAAAATTTCTCTTTTCAGACCAGACTCCTGCAGAGAAAGTGGAGCCCTTTTCTCTCCCGGAATTTGAAGAAGAGGCGGAGACCGAGATCAGGGAGGCCAAACCGAAAAAAACCGCCATTGATCAGTGGAAAATGAGAGGGGAGAGAAGAAGGCCTTCCCGTTTATTTGCCCTTGTTGTCGTCATTGCCATTCTAATATTCGGTCTTTTCTACTTATGGGCGGAGATGGAGTCCGGAGGAAAGCTTTCTTCCTATTTAGAAAATCCCATCAAGAAAGTGACCCAGTTGTGGGAGAAGGTCTGGGGAGCCGAGAAAGAGGGCCTGGTCGTAAAAGACCTGACCGGATATGAGGAAAAGGTGGAAGAATTTCCCCTTTATATCATCGAGGGAAAGGTGGATAACCAATCCCAGAAAACGAAGAAGCTTATTAAAGTGAAAGTGGTCATCTTTGATCAGAACAGGATGAAAGTGACTGAGAAGGAGACTCTTTGCGGCCGGACCATCGGCCGAGGAGAGCTAAAAAATCTTCCCTCCGACTTCTTTTCCGGAGAAATGATCATCCAGCCTAAAACGGAGAAGGAGATGATCGCCCCTTCGGGCAAGGCCGTTCCCTTTGTGGTCGTCTTCAAGGACTTGCCCGCTCAGGCCAAAGAGTTCAAAGTCGAGATCGTCGAAGCCCCAAGCCTTTAAAAAAACTAAGTCCGTTACTTTATCGAACTGCTCAAATATTGAGGATCTCCTCTGTCTTCGATTTATCCATATCCATCACATACTTGATGCCGCTGATTTCCGATGCCTCGCGTGTCAGGGCGGCAATGTCATCCCGGGATAGGAATTCGAGAGAAAACTTTCGGCTCCCGGCCATGAGCTGGCGAAGACCCTGAGCCAGACGTTCATAGTAGGTATAGAGGCCAAGGGCGCCGGTAGGTATTTTCTCGAACTCTACATCACCCAATTCCTTACGCAATGAACTTGCCGTTACAAAAATTTCATCTTTGGTTTGACCGAAGCGTTCGATATAGACAGGAACCTGATGGTTTTCGATCGTCCGGCCAATGGTCTTTCCCACCATGGCCGCAGCGACCGGAGCCCTGGCCATCCCGACGAGTTTGACAAAAGGGGCGCCCAGGGCAAGGGCCTTGAAGATGCTGTCTTCGAAGATGAACCCTCCTCCCACGGCCAGGGGAGGCACATATTTTTTATTCAGGTGGAGATAGGAGGCATATCGATAGAGGAGGGAGTGAAGTTCGACAGGAGGGACTCCCCATTCATTCATCATTCGCCAGGGGCTCATGCCGGTTCCGCCTCCGGCGGCATCCACCGTGAGAAGGTCGAGCCTATATTTTGAGGCGAAGGCGATTGCCCTGGCAAGGTCAGCCGGGCGATAGGCGCCGGTTTTGAGGAAGAGGTATTTGGCCCCGGCTTTACGCAGGGCTTCGACTCTCTCTGCAAAAGATTCTTCCGAGACCATCCCTACCCGTGAGTGCCGTTCAAACTCCTTAAAGGCCTTGCGCTCGAATGCCCTGATCACATCGGGATCGGTCGGATCGGGCAGGACGATATAACCCCGTTCATGGAGCATCTGGGCTTTTTCAAGATCTTTGACCTTTACTTCGCCGCCGATATCCTTTGCTCCCTGCCCCCATTTAAGTTCAATACATTTGACCCCAAGGTTTTCAATGGCGTACTCATGAGTTCCAAGACGGGTATCTTCAATATTGGCCTGAACAACGATTGCTCCATAGCCATCGCGCTGGTAATCCTTATAGAGTTGGACCCGGCGTTTCAGTTCCACCGTATCGATGACCCTGCCATCTTTGATCACAGCCTCCGGGTCCATGCCAACGACATTTTCTCCGATGGTCAGGCCAGTCCCTGAAAGGGCGGATCCAATTGCCAACCCTTCCCAATTGTTTTTGGCAATGTCGGTTGAGCCGATTCCGGAGATCAGCCAGGGGTAACGAAACTTTATCCCTTTATCATGGCCGATCGTCACTGCGAGATTGACCAATGGAAAGATCGCCTTATCACTGTCCGGTTCGATCCCCTGGGCCCCTACCGCAGTGCCCATAATATTAAAATGGGAGTAATCCACAGGGTAATTCTTTTCGGAAGCGGTGGTGATGACTCCGAAGGGTTGCGGGTAGATCACTTCATGGCCCCGGTAAGCGGATTTGCCGATCTCGCACATTCCGATACAACCATCCACACAGGTCACGCACATCCCTGAAGCGGGGACCACGGAACCTTCGGTCCTGTTTTTCGTCAGGGTTGCTGCCGAGGCATTGATCCTGGATAAGGACATTTGTCATTCTCCTTTCTTTTTCTCAATCTTTTTTGATCTCGCAGGCCACACAGGGCTCCATATAACACATCATGTCATCGAAAGAATTCTTCTCAAGGCAGGGCGGACTCAGATTGGCGCATCCTCCACAAATTGCCTTATCAGGCTCCGTATAGGTGCATCGAAGCTGACAGGCCGGACAGACATACATGCAGGCCCCGCACAGACGGCAGACCTCTGACTTGAGGTCAAAGGGAGTGCCCAGGCTTCTTTTCTCACCCCGACTACGGAAACCGATGGCCTTGGCCGCCATCTGCTCTTCACAGACCCGGACGCACCGGCCACAGAGAATACAATCGTCATGCTCCTGTTTGAAACGTTGCTGGCGAACGTCATAACTGGAGGCCAGATCCTGAATGGTCTTTGATTGCGGGCAGGAGGCGAGAAAAAGCTCCAGAATCATCTTCCGGGCTTTGACCACCCGCGAGGAGGCGGTGCGCACCTGAAGGCCTTCTTCAACCGGATAGGTGCAGGAGGTGACCAGTTTGGCGTTCGCTCCCTGGCCGATCTCCACCACACAGAGACGGCAGGCCCCATAGGGGGAGAGTCCGTCAAGATGACAGAGCGTGGGGATAGGGAACCCATAGAACCTTGAGGCCTCAAGCAGAGTTGTTCCCTCTTCCGCCGAAACTTCTAAGCCATTGATATGGAGAGTGACCATGGTTTTAATCCTTGTTTTGAGTCCGTTTATCTTATGTCTATGGCATTCAATTTACAGACATCCCTGCAGGCCCCACACCTGATGCATTTGGCCTGGTCAATCAGATGGACTTTCTTCTTCTCTCCCGTGATCGCCTCGACGGAGCAGGTTCGCACACAGAGCTGGCATCCCGTGCAATTTTCGTTAATGGAGTAGGTGATAAGACTTTTACAGACCCCTGCCGGACAGCGATGGTGTTCAATATGGTTCAAATACTCCCGGCGAAAATAGAGAAGCGTTGAGAGAACAGGATTGGGTGCGGTCTGTCCCAGTGCGCACAGGGTTGTGTCCTTCACCGTAGCGGCGAGTTCTTCAAGAAGGTCCAGCGCTTCCCGAGCGGCCCTGCCCGCGGTGATGTCGTCCAGAATCTCATACATCCGCTGTGTCCCTTTGCGGCAGGTGAAACATTTTCCGCAGGACTCCTCTTTGAGAAAGTTCATAAAATATTTGGCGACATCCACCATGCAGGTGCGCTCATCCATGACGATCATCCCGCCGGAACCCATGATGGACCCAGCCACCTTCAAACTCTCATAGTCAATGGTCAGGTCAAATCGTGAGGCAGGGATGCAGCCACCGGATGGGCCGCCTGTCTGAACCGCTTTGATTTCAGTCTTTCCGGAAGAGCCTCCTCCTATTCCGTAGACGACTTCTCCGAGAGTGATCCCCATCGGGACCTCGATCAACCCCGTATTCTTTACCTTACCCACGAGGCTGAAGATCTTTGTGCCGTAATTTCGTTCCTTCCCAATTTTTTTAAAACTCTGAGCGCCGGTGTTCATGATGATCGGAACATTGGCCCAGGTCTCGACATTGTTAATGAGGGTGGGTTTGCCATAAAGCCCTTTCTGCACAGGGAAAGGAGGCCTCTGAACAGGCTCTCCCATCATTCCCTCAATGGACTTGATCAATGCCGTCTCCTCACCGCATACGAAAGCGCCTGCTCCCCTGACGAGTCTGAGGTCGAATGAAAACCCTGTTCCGAGAATGTCCGAACCCAGCAAGCCGAGTTGATAAGCCTGACGGAGGGCGATGACGAGGTGTTTGATGGCAAGAGGATATTCGTTGCGGACATAGAGGATGCCCTCGTTTGCTCCGGTTCCATAGGCCCCGATGATCATTCCCTCGATGATGCTGTGAGGATTTCCTTCGAGAACGCTACGGTCCATGAAGGCGCCCGGATCGCCCTCGTCGCCGTTGCAGACCAGGAATTTACCATGGCCATTGGGTTGTCCGGCGAGTATCTCCCACTTCAGCCCTGTGGGAAACCCTGCCCCGCCACGACCTCGAAGTCCGGAAGCCTTGATCTCCTCAATGACCCATCCGGGATTGCCTTTGGAAAGGACTCTGACCATTGCCTGGTATCCGCCATGCTCGATGTAGTTATAAATGCGGATCGGGTCCACTTTTTCGTTGAAGCCAAGCAGAGTCCTGACCTGATTCTTGAAAAAAGGGATTTCATCCTGTGTCTCAATTCTCTTTTCGGTGGTCGGATCCGCAAAGAGGAGATCCTCGAGGATTGCATCTGCGGCCACAGCATCAACGATTCGATCCATGTCCCTGGGGGTCACCTTTGGGTAGAAGGTTCTCCTGGGCTCCACGAGGACTGATGGCTCCATCTCGCAGAACCCGTGGCAGCCGGTAATGCGAAGATGAATTTTCTTTGTGAGTTTTTTGCTCAGAAGTTCGCGCTTGGCAATTCGAATGAGGTCGTTAGCGCCGCTTGCCTGACCGCAGGTTCCTGCAGAGATGATGAGCGTTGGAATGCCTGGGTCTCTATCAGCAACCAGCCGGGCTTGAAGTGTTAGAAAGTTGTCAATCGTTTTTAGAGTTTCCATATCTTAGTTCTTTCGGTCAAAGGTTTACGCCTGTCAAATCCAACATATGACCTTTGCATCCCCGACGGGAGCAAATCTGAATCATTCCCCCTTCTCCACGAACCAACATCGGGACCATGGGGGCGCCGCAGGTCATACACTCCGAGGCGCCGATCAGCTCCGCATGGCAGTGGGGACAAAAGAAGTTGACCACCGTGTCCCTTGGCGCCTCATACTCCTGGTCAACAGAGAAGCTGCCATAAAGGCAGGAGAGCCTGACCCAGCCGTGTTTCTGTCCGAAGGACACAGTCACCCGAATCGAAGGATAACCATCAATATAATGGTGGCGATCCATAAGACTGTGATTGCAGCGGGGACAGGCGACTTCTACCGGAAAGATTCGCTCGTCTGTTTGAATATCCACTCTGTCAAGGCCAGCCTTGGCCTTATGAATAATCTCTTTTACCCTGGGGGAAGTGACATTCGAAAAATAGCGCCCATCCACTGTGACAATGGGGCCAAGGGCACAGGCGCCGAGACAGTTCACCGTCTCCAGGGTGATCTCCCTATCCTTGGTGGTCTCTCCTGTTTTGATCTCTAATTGACGCTCAAACTCCTCAGCAATATGGGGCCCGCCCCTGACATGGCAGGCTGTGCCCAGGCAGACGGAGATGAGGTGTTTCCCCCTTGGCTTCAGACTGAAGGCTTTATAGAAAGTGGCAACGCCATAAATATCCACAAGGGAACGCCCTGTCTTCTCAGCCACGATCTTTAAGGCTTCTTCCGGGAGGTAACTGTATTGAGCCTGGATGTCCTCCAGAATAGAGATGATCCCGGCCTTCTTTCCTCCCTCATGATGATCAATGATTTCCCTGATATGCTCCGGATGCATTCCTTTTCCCCCGACTAAAGACTCCCTGACAATGGCCGACAGGTCTTTTTAACAATACTCCTCACAATGCCACACTCCTCCCTCTGGTTTCGGATAGGTACAGGTATTGAGGCCATCGCAGTAAGCGCATAAGCCTCTTAAAATGGACAGACTTTGAGCGTCGGGAATTGGTCCTGAGAAGCGATTCACAGAGGGTTTTTCCACACACTTCATCATCTGGTTCAGAGGGGGAGAGATTCCATCAAACTCATCGCACTGGAGGACCGGCCTTCCGGAGTCTCTTGGATAGGTGCAGGCCGGAGCGCAACTGCAACATGAGCAGAGCCCTAAATAGTTCTTTACCCCGTTAGAAATAATGGACCGCTGCTCTGCAGCGGGGTTAGATTTTAGAATAATTCCGGTGGAGTTTAAAGCCCCGCTCGGTTTCGAGTCGCAACGACTGGAATTTCTAACGGGGTTTACTTCTGTGAGGATTTTTCCCTTGACTACTTTCAGTTCCGAGTTGGTTTTCCTCTTCATCCTGCACCCTCCTTTGCGTCAATAGGTAACGACTTGGATAGTGCAAACTCTTTGCCAGCGGAGGCGGCAAAGGGTGAATGGAGATGGCTTATTAGAGGGAGAGTCAAAAGTGGAGTTAAAACAATAAATTAACTGTGGAAAGAGAGTTTACTTCTGACAGGACTGCATGAAAGAGGTCTCAGAAAAAGAGGATATGGATGGGGAATTTTGAACCGCTGGGGTTAAATGCCTCGGTTTTTCGATTGGGTTGGGTCGCTTTTTTCGATTTTATTTAATTTTTCTCGCAATGTCTTGCGGTCAATTCCGAGGATCTTGGCTGCCTGGGTCTTGTTGCCGGTGACACAGGTCAACACATTTTGAATATAATCAAATTCCACCTCGGCAAGGGTTCGGTTGAAACCATTCTCCCTCAGTGCAGAGAAGCGCATCAGGGAGGGCAGGTCAGGAACCTCGATGAGATCTCCATCTGTCATGACCACGAGACGCTGAATGACATTTTCCAGTTCTCTCACGTTGCCTGGCCAATGATAGTTTTTTAGCATTTGTAGTGCATTATCGGAAAACCGAAGTGTCGGTTTTCCCAATTCTTCGGCAAACTTATTTGTGAAAAAGTGGGTTAAGAGCAAAATATCATCCCCTCTTTCCCGCAACGGGGGTATTTCTGTTGTGATCACATTGATTCGGAAAAAGAGGTCTTCCCGAAATACTCCCTTCTTGATCAAACCGGACAAGTCTTTGTTGGTCGATGCCAGAATCCTCACATCTACCCTTCGAGAACGGCTTGATCCAACCATACAGACTTCCTTATCCTGGAGCACTCGTAGAAGTTTTACCTGCATTGAGAGACTGGTCTCGCTGATTTCGTCAAGAAAGATAGTTCCACCATCTGCTGTCTGGAAGAAGCCTGCCCTGGTTTCAGTGGCGCCGGTAAAGGCCCCTTTGATGTGGCCGAAAAGTTCACTCTCCAAGAGCTCGTTCGGGATGGCGCCGCAATTGACTGGAATAAAAGGAGCTGAGGCCCTCGGGCTATTGTAATGGATTGCCCTTGCTACCAGCTCCTTACCCGTGCCGCTTTCTCCAGCGATCAGAACCGTGGCAGAGGTGAACGCAACCTTTGCAATCGAATCCCTGACCCTTGCCATGGCCTCTGACTCGCCGATAAGTCCATAAGGGGCTGAAGCCCTTCCCATCAGGGGAGCCTTCGTGATCATCCGGAGGTGGAGTTTGTCGAGGGTTCGGCTGACGGCAGAAAGGAGCTCCTCATCTGTAAAGGGTTTGACAAGGTACTCTTCAGCTCCCTTCTTCACTGCCTCCACCGCCCCCTCCACGGTGGGATAGCCCGTGATCATCATCACCTCGGTCTCTTTAAAGTTTTCTCGGACATGCCTGATTAAATCAAGACCGCTGACCCCCGGCATTTTGAAGTCCGTGATGACCAAATCAATGGGTGTCACATCAAGTATTTTGATGGCTTCAGCCGCCTGAGAGGCAATGAAGGTTTGGTATCCCTGGGATGTCAGGTTTCTCTGAAGCACCTCCAATGTATTTGGGGTGTCATCAACAATTAGAATCCGTTCTTTCCTGACTGAATCTGCCATTTATTGACCCACTTCAACCTCTTGCGAACCCGTAACGGGTAATTGAATCTCGAATCTTGAACCTTGATTGAGTTTGCTCTCAATTTTAATGGAACCTCCGTGCGATGTCACAATTCCATGAACAACGGGTAGTCCCAACCCGGTTCCCTGGCCAACGTCTTTCGTCGTAAAAAATGGAGTGAATATCTGCTTCATGACCTCTTCGTCCATGCCGATGCCTGTATCTTCTACAATAAGCGAGATGTGTTCTTTACCGGCAAGAGTCCGTATGGTCAATCTGCCGCCTGTTTTCATTGCCTGGAAAGCATTGATGATCAGATTGACAATCACTTGATTCAACTGTGCCGGATCGGCCGGGATCTCCGGCAAGTCGGGAGAAAGTGAACGGAGAAGTTCAATGCCCTCATTGGCGCACTGGGATTCAAAAAAATTGAGCCCCTCTTCGACCAACTGATTCACATTTACGTTTGTCTTTCTTGGAGGCAATTTTCGAGCAAATATCAGAAGCTTCTTGACGACTTCCCGTGCATTCAAAGAAGCCGTCAAGATCTTTTCGATGTCCCACTCCGCCTGTTTGGGTAGTCCCGGGCATTTTTTTGCAAGTTGGGCAAATCCCAGGATATTCCCTAAAGGCTCATTCAGTTCATGGGCTACACCTGCGGAAAGTTGTCCGATAGTGGCCAATCGCTCAGCATGTCGAAGCTGCTCCTGGAGCTCCAATTTTTCCTGCTCAGCCTGTCTCCGCACGACAATAATTGCCACCTCTTTTGCAACCGTATCCAGAAGATTTCGCTCCTCTTTCAGAAAAGGGCCTTCATCGAGTTCCGGTCTCTCCTTTACATAGAAGATCTCGGCCTGTCCCCGTGTTTCTTCATTGACAACGATATCTGCAGTCTGTTTCCATCTTCCCTCTTGGAAGTGAGGGGTTGAATACGAATGACCGTCCATGACGATCCGGGCATAGGCGACCTCAGGGTATAGCCAGGCAGAAGGGAGAAGTTCTACAATACCACGCAAAATTCCTTCCAGCGTTATTCCGGGCTGGGAAACCAGGCGAGCGATACCGTAAAGGCACGTCAGTTCCTTGACGCGTTCACGTAAATCTATCTGGGCATCCCGGTGTGCTGCGGCAATTTCAAGACTTCGGGCGAGGCCTTCATAGAGTTCTATTTTATCCTTTTTAAAGTAGTTCCTGGAATTGCTTTTCAACTGCAACAGTCCAATACTTTGTTGATTGACTAAGAGGGGTATCAGGAAAAGGGATGGGTGATGACCGCTAATTTTGAACTCTCGATCATGCAATTTTCTGAAAGGTTTCAAACGAAGTGAAAATGGTTTTTTCGAATTGGCTGTCAAGAAACTTCCATTTTCTGTTAACATAGAAGAAGGTTCAACCTGACCTCGGACGATGTTGTTGCAAAGACAGATTAGGTCTGGGTCATCATCCGGCCCCGGGAGGATCTCCCCGTTCTCATTTTGTGCGGATGATCTGATTCCAAAAAGGAAGGGTTTTTTGGGATGGCGCTTCACCACGCTACGGAAGTATTTACCATGGTCCTTCAGCCACAGCTCAACCTCATCGGCCCCTGAAAAGTCGAGTATCATTTGAGAGACTTCCCGTTGGAAATGAGGCCTCAAGGCGCCCCGGTTGGCAAATTGGAGAATCTGGTTGGACAGCGCCTGGAATTCTTCAATCAACTTACGATAAGATAAATTCTTTTTGATTCGATTCGGACTGTTTTCCCTTGCCGACATGCTGCACCTTCATGCAGATCCATTTTATGCGTTCCAATGAATTATTGCAAGAGACCCCGCCAGGGGCAAAAGAGTTAAAAGTCGAGATCGTCGAAGCCCCCGGACTTTAATAAAAATTCGGAGTTCGGAGTCCACAGTTCGGAGTTTTTTTTATTTACTCCAAACTCCGAACTCATTACTCCGAACTTCTTATTCCCTGGGCATAGATTTCAATGAGGGTGAGAGAAAGGGTCATGATCAGGGGACCAGCGACCAGCCCGATCATCCCGAAGGCCTGAATTCCTCCAAGAACAGAGAAAAAAAGAAGAAGGGGATGGATCTTCGTTCGGGTGCTAACCAAGAGGGGACGGAGAAGATTGTCGATCATACCGATGAGTAAAATTCCCAAACCCAGAAGAATGATCCCTTTCAGAAAAGCTCCCTGAATGAATAAGAAGAGGGCTGCCGGACCCCAGATGAGGGCTGTTCCGCCCATCGGGATGAAGGAGAGAAAAGCCATGGCTGTCCCCCAGAAGATCGGAGAGGCAAGCCCTAAAATCCAGAACGATAACCCGCCTAGGATCCCCTGAATGATTGCAATCAATATTCCTCCATAGATAGTGGCAGAGACCATATCTTTGAATCGCTGAATAATCAGTTTACTCTCCCTTGCAGGAAGAGGGACTATCTCTTTAAGCCTGTTCAGGAGGCGATCTCCGTCTTTGAAAAGGTAGTAAAGGGAGAGAAGGGTGAAAAAGAAGCCGACGACAAAGGTGGAGATGGACTTCAGGAGATTGGAGGTCTGGTTGAAGAGAAAAGCGCTGATCTGTTGAACATTCTTCAACAGAAAATTGAATGGGTCTGCCTGGGATAGATCAACATAATGTTTGAACCTTTCCAGAACCCCTCTGAGCAGGGGGAGCTCCCCGATCCGGTTCAAATAGGATTGCAAACGTCCGGTTTTGATCATCTCGTCCAAGTGATGGTAAAAATCGATCACTTCATTGGCCAGAGAGACCATCAGGAGACCAGCTGGAAGAACGATCACCAGGACCACGAAGAGTGTCATCGCAAGAGCGGAAAGAACCCTCTTTTTCTTCAAAAGGCGTTGGAGTTTCAGAAAGAGGGGGTAGAAGACGATGGCCAGAAGAATCGCCCAGAGGATGGGCGCTAAAAAAGGAGAGAGGACCTGGTAGAGGTAGTAAAACGAGAGAGAGGCAAGAAGAAGAATAAAGATCAGAAAGATGTGCTCTTTTTTCATTTTTAATTCCGCCTTTTTGCAGATGCGGGGTCAGCCGTCTATCGTCTATCGTCTATCGTCCTCAATCTATGTTCTTTATGACTTCTTACAAGATAGATCAAGGGAAGACTGACGAGGGTGATGGCCATCTTCACCACATACTGACCTTTGATCAGGGGCCAGACCGGCATGAGACCATAGAAGGCAAGGGTGATGAAGACCACACTGTCCACCCCGGTCGAGAGCGTATTGCTCACCAGAACCCTCAACCACTTCGGGCCACGGATACGGGATCTCCAGAAGGCAAAGATCTCCGTATCGATGAGCGAACTGATCAGGTATGCCGTAAGACTTGCAAAGACGATCCTTGGAGTGCTTCCCAGGACACCTGCAAAACCTTCCTGCCCTTTATAGAAAGGGGCAGAAGGAAGGGCAACGGCAAATTGGGCATAGGCCGCGAGGAGGAGGTTTGCGATGAAAGCGGTCAGGATCACCCTCCGGGCTCCCTGTTTGCCCATCGATTCGTTGATCAGGTCAATGAGGGTGAAGGTGAGGGCATAGATGAAGATGGCCGCCGGAACGACCAGGCCTCCTATCTGGACGGGTTTGGAAGCGGTCACATTGGCGATCAACTCACAGGCGATATAGAGTCCGATCAGGATCGTATCCATTGCTCAGGAGATAAGAGTTTCGTTCAACGGTAACGGTAAGGATGCCCGTATCGTTAATAAAAGGTTATGTTTGTCGTCTCTCGATTCTTTACATGAAACCGTAACCGATAACCGAAACGGGCCCTGAACCTAACATGGTACAGGGCGGGCTTCGTAACCGTAACCGAAACCTAAGAACTTGAGTAATTTTCATTGTTCAAGGGTGATGAAGCCGTCATGAAAGATTCCGAAGGATTCAATCCTTTGAACGTATTAGGAGGATGGGGGTCTCCGCCCGTGTTAAGACCTTAAGAGCGATGCTTCCCAGGACCCACCGGGTAATTCCGGATCGGCCATGGGTGCACATAACGATCAGATCAGCCCCGCTCTCTTTTGCAAAATCGATGATCTCCACAGCCACCTGCTGACCTGTCTTCACCGTGGCCGAGACCTTGAGGCCCCTCTGTTTCAACTCCTCTCCCAGACCCAGAAGATAACGCTCCGCCGCCTCCTTCTGCTTCTCATCAATGATCAGGGGCGTGACCAGTTCGGGCGATCCATAGATGGGCATAAAGGGAACGACCTGGAAGAGAATGATTTCAGAACCAAAAGTATGGGCCAGTTTCTCAGCCTGAGGCAGGGCTTTTTTGGCCAACTCCGAACCGTCGAGAGAAACTAAAATCTTCTTATACATATCGACCTCCTCCACAAAGATGATTATTGGAATAGTGGAAGGTTGGGTTGAACACTTTGAGGCTTAGGTTAAGGTCAAGATTTTCTTAACCTCATCCTTAGCCTTAACCTTTTATTTTTCCAATATTCCAACATTCCATTATCCCAGTATTCCAATTTATACCAATTTTACTTTCTTAAGGCAACAGAAAAGAGATATAGGTGCAATTCAGACACTGGACTTCAGACGTAAGACATCAGACTCCTCTAATAGATGAAATTAATTCTATATTTCACTCTTTTGAAATTTTTTCGTGTATACCAAGAGTGCCATTTCCACTGTTACCTGTTAATCTTTTATCTTTATGTCATCTCTGGCTATTTCTACTCTTCAGTCTAAATTCTGATGTCTATAGTCTTACTGTCTGAATCACAGAGATATAGGAATCCCCGTTAAAATGGGAAGGGAGGTATCGAAAAAACCGATTTGACTTCTTTCGTCAAGAGATTAAAATAGTCTGGAGAAGACCGTTGGCAAGAGGAGATGCAGGAGTGAAGATCGATAGGGTCCATCTGATAGAGAGATATTTTAAGAAATTGAGATTGAAATTATCCAACAGGAGGAGAGGAATGAACGAGGTTCGCCTGACAGCAACGGTTAAAAAGGCGGGTTGAGCTTCAAAGGTAGGTCCGGAGGATCTGGACCGGGTTTTAAGGGAGTTGCCCATTCGGCGAGACCCAAATGTGCTGGTGGGTCTGGAGACATCGGATGACGCAGGGGTCTATCGTTTGAACGATGAGATGGCCCTCGTTCAGACGGTCGATTTCTTCACGCCCATTGTGGACGATCCCTTCACCTTCGGCCAGGTGGCGGCCGCCAATGCCTTAAGCGATGTCTATGCGATGGGAGGAACACCCCTGACGGCGATGAACCTGGTCGCCTTTCCGATCCAGACCCTCTCCTCATCCATCTTAAAAGAGATCCTTCGAGGGGGACTCTCAAAAATCGATGAGGCGGGCGTGGCCCTGGTGGGAGGGCATACGATTGAGGATCAGGAGATCAAGTACGGTCTCTCCGTGACAGGGATTGTCCATCCGGATAAGATTCTCTCCAATGCAAAGGCTGTGGCCGGAGACAAACTGGTTGTGACCAAACCGCTCGGTACAGGAATCATCTCCACGGCGCTCAAGGGCGAGATGGCTTCTGAGAAGGCAGTGAAAGAGATGGTGGAAACCATGATTGCTCTCAACCAAAAGGCATCGGAGCGAATGAAGGCCTTTGGAGCCCATGCTTGCACCGATATCACGGGATTTGGGTTTATCGGCCATGCCCTTGAAATGGTGATGGCCAGCCGGATCGGGATGGTCATTGACTCAAAGAAGATTCCCCTTCTTTCAGGGGTAATGGAATATGCAGGCCTGGGTTTGATTCCAGGAGGGGCTCATTCCAATCGCCGATTTTATTCCTGCCGGGTCGAAGTCAATTCCAGCGTATCGAACCTTCTGATGGATATCCTCTATGATCCTCAAACCTCCGGTGGACTTCTCATCTCCCTGCCCTCCGGTCAAGCAGAAGCGCTGGTGGAAGCCCTGAAGAGAGAGGGAGGGGTGAATACCTCCATCATCGGAGAGGTTGTCGCAGAGCCCGAAGGAAAGATCCGGATCACCTGATTGCCGATTGCAGATTTGCGATTTTAGTCGATAGGCGGGGCCTGCTACAGGTCTAACCCCGCTTCCAACATAGGCGGGACAGGCCTCCGGCTCAGGCTCCGCCCCAGAGGGGCTTCTGCCCCGGAGGGAAGAGCCTCTGGCTCCGAGAGAATGTCCCGCCTATCGGGTGCAATTAAATTTTTTCAGGAATGTGGTGTTCCCCCATAACTGAGGAATTACCCTAATTCCTTTTCCCTTGCGAGAAACTCCATTTCCCAATATAATGGATTTGAAGAAGAAGAGGGGGGACTTTATTCCATGGAAAAGGTAGCTCTACCTGGCCATTCCACCCAGAACCTGGTTGTGGCGAAGTATTGGGATGGAAGGATGATCAAAGGGGTAACCTATAATTTTGGGTCTGAAAAAAAGGCATTCCATGTCATCCCCGTACCGGAGGAGAAATCGGAGGAGAAATCGGAGGAGAAAGAAGAGGGGACAAGAAAGGGCGTGGAGGTCGTTATCCCCGAATTGAAGGCCATCTTTTTTGTGAAGTCCCTTGAAGGAAGAAAAGGGCCCCGAACCCTCGAAGGGCTCCTCGAAGAAGAAGAGGAGGAACAGGCGAGCGCGATGAAGGTGAGGGTCACATTTCAGGATGGAGAGACCCTGATCGGAATGACACATGGATATTCGAGAGAGAAACAGGGTTTTTTTGTCGTCCCCCTGGAGAAGGAGAGCAATAATCTGCGAATCTTTGTTGTTTTTAATGCGGCCAAGGAGATTGATATCCTGAAATAGATATTTTAAGGCAGGAGGTTGGAGCAGATTTTGATGGAAATTGAAGTGAAACTCTTTGCTACATTGCGAGATTATCTTCCGAAGGGGAGTGGTCGTTTTTCATGCCGGATGGAGATCGACGGACAGACGAGGGTTGAAAAAATCCTGACACGGCTCAACATACCCGAAGAGATGCCCAAAATCATTCTCATCAACGGCGTCCACGGAAAAAAAGATCAGGTTTTGAAGGAAGGAGATGTCCTCTCTATTTTCCCTCCAGTGGCAGGAGGGTAGTCAAAATAACCAAATCCCAAGCACCAATCACCAAATAATCTCCAAATTCCAATAACCAAAACTGAAATAAGTTATGTGAATTACGGTATTGATTTTTTACATTTGGAATTTGGTGATTCCTGCCTGCCGGCAGGCAGGGGATATTATTTGGTGTTTGACCTGCCTGCAGCAGGCAGGGATTTGGTGATTGGGATTTGTGCTATTTCTTTCCCTTCAATTCCTCAATCTTCTTCTTCAGCCTTTCCATCTGATCGGGTTTCGGATTCAGGGTGAGCGCCTTTTCGTAAAACTCCCTTCCCTTCTCCCTCCGGCTCAGTTTGGAATAACCATCTGCCAGATGTTCTGTGATGACGGGATCATTTGGGGTCAGCTGGTTTGCCTTCTCGAGTTCAATCACCGCCCGCTCGTAGTCCCCGAGTTTGAAATAGGCCCAGCCCAGACTGTCGGTGATATAGCCCATATTGGGTTTTAATGCCATCGCCTTCTGAATCAACTGGAGAGCCTCTTCGAGATGGATATCTTTCTCTGCATAGGAGTACCCCAGATAGTTAAGGGCATCGGCGTGATTGGGATCGAGCCGCAGGGCCTCCTTCATCTCGGAGACCATCTTCTCAAAGTCTCCCATTTTATCATAGAGTGCGCCGAGCTGATAATGGAGGTCAACATTCTCCCTGTTTTGCGACAGCCCTTTGTTTAGAGTTTGGAGGGCCTTCGGCAACTGCTCCTCTTTTTCGAAGAGAGCGGCGAGAATGAGATAGAGGTCCACCTCTTTTGGTTTGGCCTGAATCGATTCTTCCATGACTTGAATGGCCTCTCCCATCTTTTTCTGTTTGCTTAACACCAGGACAATGCTTCTCCGGGAGTCAGCAAAGAGATTCGATTCAGCGGGGATCTTTTTGAATTCCGAAATAGCCAGATCGAGCGCCTCTTTCTCCACATAGGCGGCTCCCAGGTAGTACCTGACCCGGTCGTCTCCGGGCGTGGCGCCAAGGACAAAGTTAAACTCGAGGATGGCCTGGTCCAGTTTCCCCTGTTCGAGATAGATCAGACCAATCTTTGTCCGGATGTTGAGATCGTCTGAGCTTGATTTCTGGAGCTCCTGAAATAGGGTCAACGCTTCATCCAGCTTCTTCTCTTTGATATAGGTCTGTCCCAGCCGGTTTCTCGCCCCTTTGTGGTCTGGATGGAGGGTGAGAATCTTTTGATAAACCTCTGAAGCCTTCCGGGTCTCGTTCCGGATTTCATAGACGATCCCCAGATCCATCAGGGCAGAGATCTGATTCGGCTCGATGGCGAGCGCCTTTAAAAAATACTCCTCTGCCCTGTCATAAGATTTTGTCTCGGCGTAAATCCTTCCGAGGGAGTAGAAACCGAGTGCGGAGTTGGGTTCAATTTTTAGAAACTGCTGGAGGAGAAGAATCGCCTTCTCATACTCCCGGCCCTCTGCATAGAGGGAGCTGAGGTAGAGATAGCTTTCACGATGCCGGGGCGAAATCTCAATGGCCTTCTTATAGGCGTCGATGGCGAGCTCGTTCTTTTTCAGGGAGGAATATATTCCGCCCAGCAGGAGGTGGGCCGTCAGGTGAAGGGGGTCCGCACGAACAGCCGCCTGACACTCCTCAATCGCCTCGTTCATGCGTCCCTTATAGATAAAGAGGGAGGCCAGCTCCACGCGGAGTGAAGGCTCTTTTCCATCGTGGTTAATCGCCTCTCTCAGTTCTTCGATGGCTTCATCGAGCTTTCCCTCCCGCAGTTTTAACTGGGAGAGAAGGAAGTGATAATAGGCGCGGGGTTTGGGAGGAGGCGCCTTTTTCTGAAGGGATTCTTTAACCGGTGGAGAAGGGGCTGACTGGGGCGTTGAGGGGTCAGCCTTCTGAGCACTTGCGCACGAAGTGAGAAGGACAAGGGAAAACAGGACGGAGAGGGCTCTTGCTGTAAAATGTCTCATAAATAATTAATAACACTGTTTCTTAATGTAGTCAACGAAACCGCGGCAGGAGGATCAGGAGGTTAAGATTCTGATTTGAAATTTTTGAAAAACCATTGAAATTTCTGTCATCGTTTTCTCGATTTCGGTAACGGTTACGAAGCCCGTTTCAGTTACGTAAAAAGAATTAAGAGACGATAAACGTAGCCTTTTATTAACGATACGGGCCTCGTTACCCTTACCGTTAGCCTTTTATTTTCTAATCAATTAAGGGGATTCCCCGGAGGGACCCTTCTTTTCGAACCGGTAGAGCGTTCTGGGATTGACCTTTAAAATTTCAGCGGCCGTTTTTTTATTCCCATTGGTCTGCTTCAATATCTGGACGATATATTCGGCCTTGATCTCATCGAGGGATTTACGGCCCTTTGCCCCTCTTCTGATCAGGAAGGAAAATCCTTCTATCAAATCTCCGGGAAGATCCTGAGGGGTCAAAAATTCTCCGTCCGCCATGATGACCGCCCTTTCAATGGCGTTCTCCAGTTCCCTGACATTTCCCGGCCAGTAATATTCGAGAAGGAGGTTCATCGCCTCTTTCGAGATTCCTTTGATCTCTTTTTTTGCTTCCTTCGAATAGAGATCGAGGAAGTGATAGGCCAGGAGGGAAATATCTTCCTTTCTTTCTTTCAGGTCCGGGAGGAAGATGGGAAAGACATGGAGCCGGTAGAAGAGATCTTCCCGGAATTTCCCATTCTTCATATTGGTTTCGAGATCTTCGTTCGTGGCCGCAATCATCCGGACATCGATCTTCGTTCTCTCGGTGCTTCCTATTTTCATCACTTCCTTTTCCTGAAGGACCCTGAGAAGTTTAACCTGAACGGATGGGAGGACCGTGGAGATTTCATCGAGGAAGAGGGTCCCGCCATGGGCTTCTTCAAACAGCCCTTTCTTGGTTTGAACCGCTCCGGTGAAGGCGCCGCGAGTGTGACCGAAGAGTTCGCTCTCCACAAGGGTTTCGGGAATGGCGCTGCAATTGAAAGGGATAAAAGGCTGATCCGTCCTCGGGCTGTTGTAATGGATGGCCTTGGCAACGAGTTCTTTCCCGGTTCCGCTCCCTCCGTAAATGATGACCGTGCTGCTGCTCGAAGCCACCTTTTCGATGAGGGAGAAGACCTCCTGCATCTTCCGGCTTTTTCCGATGATGTTGGAGAACTCGAATTTTTTTCTTACCTCCATTCTCAGGAGACGGTTCTCCTGCAGGAGGCGGTTTTCCTGATGGACTTTGGAGATGCGGAGGAGGAGGTCTCTGAGGTCAACGGGCTTGGTGATGTAATCATTGGCCCCGGTCTTCATCGCCTCCACAGCCGTATCGATCGATCCATAGGCTGTCATCATGATAACCGGCATCTCCGGCCTGGTGCCCTTGATCATCTTAAGAAGTTCCATGCCGTCCATCTCCGGCATCATCAGATCGGTTAAGATGAGATCGAAAATATCCTTTTCGATCTTTTCGATCGCCTCCTGACCATTTGGGGCGACTTCGACAGAGAACCCGCCCATCTGAGCCAGGCCCCTTTGAAGGATCTCCCGGAGAGGGGCTTCATCATCCACCACTAATATCTTTAAGGGCTCCATACACCTGCTTCCGTAGAATATAAATATGTTTATCAAAAAACCTTCTCGAAATCAAATGAAATTTGAAATGAAATTTGGGGTTGACTCCTGCTCCATTTCTTATTAAATAGATAGGCATATGAAGGAAGAGCGGATATTGATTGTTGATGATGAGGAGGTCATCTGCAACGTTTTAGACCGGAGGTTGACGAGGGAAGGGTATTTCTGCACTACGGCCCATAACGGAAAGGAAGCCCTCAACCATTTTTATAAAGATTCTTTTTCCCTCATCATCTCCGATATCAAAATGCCTG
Organism: Thermodesulfobacteriota bacterium; assembly: GCA_030017685.1. GTDB lineage: Bacteria > Desulfobacterota > BSN033 > BSN033 > UBA1163 > RBG-16-49-23. The sequence continues at coordinate 44,275 of JASEHH010000008.1, forward strand.
AGATGACCGGGATTGAACTATTGCAGAAGGTAAAAGCCATTGACCCCAAGATGAAGATGATCATGGTGACCGCCTACCCAGAGATCGATCTGGCGGTGAATGCGATGAGACTGGGGGCTTATGATTTCATCATCAAGCCGGCCGACCTTGACCTGATCGTCATGAGCGTGAAGAAAGCCCTTGAGAGCAAGCGACTCGAAGAGGAGATCGAGGCTTATCACAATCATATGGAAGAACTGGTGGAGGAACGGACCATAAAACTTAAGCAGGCTTATCGGACTCTGAAAAAAGCCCATCTGGATTCGGTAAAAGTTCTGGCTGAGGCGATCGATGCGAAAGACCCATATACCCGGGGGCATTCCGACCGGGTGAAACGGATGAGCCTGGCGATCGCCAAGAAGATGGGTTTTTCGGAAGAGAGGCTGGAGAATCTGGAATATGGAGCGCTTCTTCACGATATCGGCAAGATCGGCATCAAGGACGAGGTCCTTCAGAAGCAGACCCCGCTGAGTTCCGAAGAATACCAATATATTCAGGAGCACCCGCTGATCGGAGTGAAGATTGTGGAGGGGGTGGAATTTTTTAAGGATAAGATTCCGATGATCCGTCACCACCATGAACATTATGATAGCAATGGTTATCCCGACGGGCTGGCAGGCGAGGCCATCCCCCTGGAGGCACGGATCATCAGCCTTCCTGATGCGTTTGATGCCATGACGAGTGCAAGACCCCATCGAGGGGTGATGCCCCTTCAGGATGTCCTTGCGGAACTGGAGAAGTTCAAAGGCAAACAGTTCGACCCGAAGGTGCTTGAGATTTTCCTGCGGGAGAAGATTTATAAATTATAACTGCGAGATAAATACATGGAATAATGGAAGATTGGAATACTGGAAGGTTGGGTTTGTATTACAGTTTGCAAAAGTAATAAATCTTCCCCATTATTCCCTGTGTGCCGACAGGCAGGCATTATTCCAACATTCCATGCAAAACGGAACGATACGGGTACTGATGAGGTTTAGATATTCCCGGTAGGTATAGCGTCAAGATTATGCCAGCCAATCTCACCCCCCAGTATTTAGAAGCAGAGGCCAAGTTCAAGCAGGCCAAATCCGTTCCCGAAAAGATCAAGGCCCTTGAGGTGATGATGGCTGTCATCCCGAAGCACAAAGGGACGGAGAGGCTCCGGGGGCAACTGAAGTCCCGGATGGCCAAGTTGAAAGAGGAGCTTCAAAAAAAACCCGCGGTCAGCAGGGCAGAGCAGGCCTATAATGTCAAAAGAGAGGGTGCGGCCCAGGTGGTGCTTCTGGGCCTTCCCAATACGGGAAAGTCGAACCTCTTCACCCACCTCACCCATGCTCCTTCCGAGGTCGCGGATTACCCTTTTACCACACAGAAACCCATTCCGGGGATGATGAAGTTTGAGAACCTCCAGATTCAACTGGTGGATGCGCCGCCCATCCAGATGGACCGGATCGAGCCCGGATTTCCCAATCTCATAAGGAACGCCAATGCCGTTCTCATCGTACTTGACCTGACAGATGATCCCGTCTTCCAGATGGAGGTCCTTCTTGAAGAGTTGAACCGGATGAAGATAAAAATAGGAGATAAAGACCCGGTCCATTCCATCGAGGAAGGGTGGGTTTTTAAAAAGGCGTTTCTTCTTGGGAATAAGGCTGATCTCAGGAATGCGACGGATGGACTCCGGGCGCTCGAGGGCCATTTCAAGGGAGAATGGATGGTCCTGCCGGTCTCTGCAAAGGAGGAGATGAATTTCGAAGAGGTGAGGAAAGAAGTCTATGGCCGCCTGGATATCCTCCGGGTCTATACCAAAATTCCAGGGAAAGAGCCAGACCTGACAGAGCCTGTGATTCTGAGGAGGGGAAGCACGATCGAAGATGTGGCCCTTTCGGTTCATAAGGATTTCGCCGCCAAACTGAGGTATGCCCGGGTCTGGGGGTCGGGGAAATTTGACGGCCAGATGGTGAAGAGGGACTATCGGGTGAGCGAGGGCGATGTGATTGAGCTGCATCTTTGAAACCAGTTCGGAGTAATGAGTTCGCCTGTCCGTCCGGTAGGCGGGGAGTTCGGAGATCAGAAAAAAATAAAAAAGGTCGGAGTTCGGAGTAATGAGTTCGGAGTTTTTCAAAAAATTTTCAAGTCTTTTTTATTTTACACAATTACTCCGAACCCCGAACTCTGAACTCCGAACTTATCATTTGACGAGAAGAAATTTTTTTCGGTGGATTTTAGGATTATCATTCCTTCCCATTTTCCCTTTCTATGTTCGGGAAACAGGAGCAAATTCCTATTCTGCATCGAGAGGGGAGAGAAGATCCATTGCCGAATTCTTTAAAGGGGAAGGACTCTCTTACGAGGTCGGGTTCTGGCTTTTTAAAAGGGCGGCCCTGGGTAAATTGAGCTTTAAAGAGATGGAGAAGAAAGGCCGTTACATGGCCATCCTTCAGGCGGAAACACTGGGCGTTCTGGGATTCGTTGTTCGTTATCGGGTGGACACCTACCGTTCCGTGATGGAAGAGGTGGATGGCGGGAGGCGTCTCAGAGCCCTGTCTTTCGAAGAGGATGTGAAGATCGGGGAGAGGCTGAGACGAAAAACCCATCTTTTCGATTATCAGAAGATGAGATGGATTCAAACGAAACTGAAAAAGGACGGGACCTTGGTGAAGACGGAAGAGGGGATCCCTTCCGGAAAGATCTATGATGATTTTTTGACCGCCTCTTACAATTTCCGGTATGGCGTTTATGGAGAAATAGACAGGGGCAAGAGATATTCCGTTGCTACCTTTCCAAGAAAGGGTTCGAGCGCTTATGAAGTGAGCGTGGCATCCAGGGAGGATGAGGAAAAGAGAAGGAGATCGGAAAAATTGAAAGACGGGAAGGAGTACTATCTTAAACTTGCATTAGATCCCGAAATCACCCATTCAAAAGAAGGCCTGATTGAGGGGTGGTTGTCAAAAGAACTCTGTCCCACCGAGGGGACAATTCGGGATGTCGTCCTGTTCGGGGATGTGACAGGAAGGCTGATCAACAAAGTTCGGAGTTAATAAGAGTGACCTAAAGTGACTAAAGTGCCTAAAATGCCTAAAGTTTAAAATCTTTTCTCACTTTAGTTCACTTCAAACTTTAGATCACTTTAGTCACTTTTACCATCGCAGAATGGACACTCATTCAAAATATTTTAGGCTGAGGCGGAAGGATATCGCCTATTTCAAGTTCATCATCGAATCGCACGAGGGGATGGCTGTGGTGAGAACGAAAGACCCTCATGAAGCGATTGTGGAATTAATGATTGCGCCGGGCTGGGAAAAGGATGTGGAGGAGGTTTTGGATGGACTCAGAGGAGAGATGACCATTGAACCTTTAGAGATGGAATATTTTCCCAATAAAAATGGTCGGTCTTAAATCCGAAGCACAAAGCACGAATTTCGAAACAAGCACGAATGTTCAAAATTTAAATGACAGAAACCTAATACCTAAATTGAGCGATTTATTATCCTAAATGTAGCCGCAACCTTCCCGCTGCGCCGGAGCGCATGCGAGGCGAGTAGGTTGCGTGATTTTATCGGAAACGATTTCTCACCCAAGGGGTGAGAGGAAACCGCCCCGGTAAACCGGGACGACTACAGGTTCCTTTCAAAAGAATCGCTCAATTTAGGTAATAGTCACCTCAAATCAGGGGAATAGAATGACAGAACATATTCCGTTTGAGAAGATTCTAAAGGAGGCCCTCAAGGAGGGTGGGGAGTTTGCGGATCTCTTCTTTGAGCAGACCTATTCGGTTGTGGTCGTCTGTGAAGAGGATCGTATCGAAAAGATGATTTCGGGCCAGGACACGGGAGTGGGACTTCGGGTCCTTTTCGATGGAAGAACCTTTTACAGTTTTACCAACCGGCTGGAAGAAGAGGGCCTTCTTGATTTGGCCAGGGTGGTCAGCCGCGCAGTTAAAGAAGACCGTGGAGAAAGGATCTTCAATCTCCTCCATCAGGGAAAGGCTGCTCCCTCCGCCCCTTCGGTTCATTCTCCCCTTGCGCCGATTGAGAAACATCCCCGGGGGATTCCGGTCGGAGAGAAGGTTTCAATGGTGAATCGGGCCAATGAGGTTGCACGGAAACTCGATTCCCGGGTCCGCCAGGTCAAGGTCCTCTACCGGGATGTGAGCCAATCTCTTTCCATTGCCAATTCGGAAGGTTTATGGATAGAGGGGGAGAGAGTGGGGACGGTCTTTTCCGTTCAGGTTGTTGCCTCTCAAGAGGAGATCATCCAGACCGGATACGAACCGATAGGAGGAACGACGGGCTTTGAGCTCTTCGACCTCTGCCCTCCGGAGCGAGTGGCTGAGATAGCGGCAGAGAGATCACTCCTCATGCTATCGGCAAGGAAGGCTCCCATGGGGAGAATGGCCGTTGTCCTGTCGAGCGATGCAGGTGGGACGATGATCCATGAAGCCATTGGACATGGACTGGAGGCAGACCTGGCTCAACAGGGCCTCTCCGTCTATTCAAAGAAGATTGGAGAGAAAGTAGCCTCTTCTCTGATCACCGTAGTCGATGATTCCAAACTCTCACAAAAGAGAGGTTCTTATGCCTTTGATGACGAGGGAGTTGTTTCTCAAAGGACAGTCTTGGTAGAAGGAGGAATCTTAAAGAGGTATCTTTACGATCGTCTTACCGCCTTCAAAGACGGTGTTTCATCAACCGGAAACGGAAGGAAGGAATCCTATCATCACAAACCCGTTCCCAGGATGAGCAACACTCTCATTCTTCCAGGGATCACGAAGCCCGAAGAGATCATCCGCTCTGTGGAGAAGGGTTTATTCGTGAAGAAGATGGGCGGCGGGCAGGTCAATACGGTCAATGGTGATTTTGTCTTTGAGGTGAGCGAGGGATACCTGATCGAAAAAGGGAGCATCGGAGAACCGGTCCGTGGAGCCATTCTGATCGGCAACGGGCCTCAGGTATTAAAAGAGATCGACATGGTCGGCGATGATTTGGGATTCGGAATCGGGACCTGTGGAAAGGATGGTCAGGGCGTCCCGGTTGCAGACGCCCAACCCACGCTGAGGATTCCGGAGATCGTTGTGGGAGGACGGGAGAACCCTGATTAAAGAAGATGGGGAGATGGGGGGATAGGGAGGTGGGGAGAACAAATGCGGATTTCGGATTGCGGAATGCGGAATGAAAACACGAATACAGAGATAGGGAGGTGGGGAGACGCGGTGATAAAGTTCGGAGTTTAAAGTTCGGATTTTAGATTTTGGATTTAAAAACTTGAAACTTGCATCTTGAACCTTGCAACTTGCAACTATCTACACCTAACACTGATTAAATCGTAAAAAGGTCATTCCCGTGAAAACGGGAATCCAGAGAATTCTAACTACTTGAAAATGCTGGATTCCTGCTGGAGTTTACCCCGTACTTGATACGGGGCAGGAATGACTGATGATGGGCTTTTCAGACTTTTTACGAGACAATCAACACTATGTATCATTCATTTCTCCGGCGGGTTCGGGAAGTTTTTCTAATTTTACCTTTGAGATCCTCCTACCCACCATTTCAACGATATGAATTCTTTTTCCTTCAACCTCCACCCAATCATTGTCCTCAGGAATCTTTTGCAGAGTGGCCATCAGGAATCCCCCCAGGGTTTCGTATTCAGGGGATTCCGGAAGTGAGATCTGATAGTCCTCTTTTAAATCTCTCAGGCTGATCGATGCATCGATCAGGAGGGTTCCGTCTTTCAACGGGGTAACAGGACTTTCGGTATCATGTTCGTCCCTGATCTCCCCAACAATCTCTTCGATCAAATCCTCGATGGTCACTAAACCAGAAACGCCGCCATATTCATCTACCACGAGGGCCATATGGATTCTTCTCTTTTGCATTTCTTTTAGGAGGAGACTGATGTTCATTGTCTCGGGGATAAAGAAAGGGGCACGGATGGTCTTCCGAATATCCACCTGGCCTGTTTTTCCAAGGAGGGTAAGAAAATCTTTTGCATTGAGGATTCCTCTGATGTCATTCGGCTCCCTTCCGAAGACAGGGTATCGGGAGAACTGTTCCTCTTCGATGATTGAAAGAATTTCCTGGGTTGGTCGATCGATCTGGATCGCTACCATCTGTGTGTCGGGGACCATCACTTCTTTGACAGACATGTCCGTAAATTCAAAAACGCTTTGAAGGATCTTTTCTTCCGTAGACTCAAAAACGCCATGTTTTCCGCCTTCTTTGATCAAGAGCTTTACCTCTTCTTCGGTAATATAAGCCCTTTCAGTAAAAGGCTTTCTACCAAAGGGGGCGAGCACGAGGGAGGTGCTGAAGGTGAGAAACTTGACAAAGATGGAAGCAACCTTTGAAAAAGCATCAACGGTTCTTGCGGTCCAGAGCCCGACTGTTTCAGGATGCATCAAAGCAATGGACTTCGGCACGAGTTCACCGAAGATCACGGAGAAATAAGTAATCAAGACGACCACGATCCCAATGGCAATAGGCTCAGCGGCAATTGAGATGGCTTTTATGGGAACCGACTGTAAGGCCGGTTTGATCACCTCGGCAGCGGCGGCTCCTCCAACCGCAGAGGCAAGAACACTCACGCCGGTAATTCCAATTTGGATCGTTGCTAAAAACCGGTCAGGATTTTCTTTCAGCCTCAGCAAGATTTTCGCATTTCTTTTTCCACTTTCAACCATCTGCTGGACCCGGCTCTTCCTGGCCGTGACCACGGCGATCTCTGTGCCGGCGAGATAACCATTCAAGAGAATAAGGATGGCAATAAAAAATACCTCTCCAAAAAGTTCTTGCATTTCGACCTCCCTACCTTTTCATAAAAATATGGAAGAAGTTTAAAAATGGTAGAATCGTAAAAAGTCGTCATTCCCGTGAAAACGGGAATCCAGAGAATTTAACTAAATGAAAATACTGGATTCCTGCTTGCGCAGGAATGACAGAAAATCTCCCTTTCAGATTTTTTACGAGACCATCAAAAATGACAGAAGAAAACTGTCGGGTTTCATTCAACAGTTTTTTCGAAGGAAGAGATTTTTTTAAAAATTGATCTTCTTGAGTCGTTCGATTGCCTCTTGTAACCTCGACTCATCCACCGTCAGGGTCATCCGGATATAACCCTCTCCTGCTTCTCCGAAACCATTGCCCGGAGTGGCGACGATTCCTGCCTTTTCAATCAGGAGCGTGGCGAATTGGGCGGAAGTGTATCCTTGCGGAACCCGGATCCAGAGATAAAAGGTAGCCCTCGGCATGTCCACTTCCAGGCCCATCTCCCGGAGGCCTTTTACCATCACATCCCTCCGGCCCTCATAGATGCGGATGATGTTGGGGATGGGCGTATCATAGCGGTTAAGGGCTTCTATTCCGGCTTCCTGGATCGCCTGAAAGAGGCCCGAGTCGATATTGGTCTTGACCCTTCCCAATCCGGAGACAATTTCAGAATTGCCCACGGCAAAACCGATTCTCCAGCCTGTCATGTTAAAGGTTTTTGAAAGGCTGTGGAATTCGATTCCCACTTCTTTCGCCCCTTCGACCTCAAAGAAGCTGAGCGGCCGATAGCCGTCGAAAGCCAGTTCAGAGTAAGCCGCATCATGGCAGACGATAATCCTGTAACGCCGGGCAAAGGCGACCACCTCTTCAAAGAAAGGTTTCTCGGCGATAGCCGATGTTGGATTATTGGGGTAATTGATGAAGAGAAGTTTCGACCTCTCCGCAACTTCTTTTGGGATTTCAGAAAGTTTTGGCAGAAAGCCATTCTCCTTGAGAAGGGGCAGGAAGTAGGGAGTTCCTCCTGCGAGGAGGGTCGCCACACGATAGACCGGATATCCCGGACTGGGCACAAGCACATAATCTCCCGGATTGACAAAGGCCAGGGGGATATGGGCAATGCCTTCTTTTGAGCCGATTAAGGTGAGCACCTCTGTTTTTGGATCAAACGTGACACCAAATCTCCTCTCAAACCATTGAGCCGCCGCAGTTCTGAATTCGATCATCCCTTCATAGGAGGGATAATGGTGATTTCCTGGGTCTTCGGAGGCTTTTTTCATTCGTTCGATGATCGGCTGAGGAGTGGGAAGATCAGGGTCTCCGATCCCCAGGTCGATGAGATCCATCCCCTTCTTCCTCATCTCCTCTTTCTTCTTGTCGATCTCCGCAAAGAGGTATGGGGGAATTTGGTCAATCCGTTTCGCTTTTTCAATCCGCATGCGTTTCTCCTTCCCACCCGGTGTAAATATCTTTTATCCTATGACCATCCGAAATTCAAGAAGAAAAGAAGCATCGTAATACCTCATCTATGGGGGTCACATAATTCCTGATAAAATTTAATTAGACCCGATAGGCGGGACATTCTCTCCGAACCAGAGGCTCTTCCCTCCGGGGCAGAAGCCCCTCTGGGGCGGAGCCTGAGCCGGAGGCCTGTCCCGTCTATGTTGAAAGCGGGGTTAGACCTGCAGCAGGCCCCGCCTATCGACTCCACCTATCAATGGAATGAAATTACTCCCATGACTGAGGGGTTACAGGGCTTAAGTTTTTAATATTGACATCAACCCCCCTTCCTATCATAATTATAGGCAATTTTTAAAAAGAAGGTCCGATGAAAAAGAAGCCTGTTATTCAAATACTCCTTCTCCTTTTCATTCTCTTCTCCCTTTTGAACGGATGCGCCGGGAAGGGAAAGGATGTCAAAACGATCAAGGGAGATCCGGAAGTCCTCTACCGCCAGGGATTGGAGCTGTTCAATAAGAGGGACTATTCCGAGGCATTAAAGATATTTGAACAGATCAAGTCCAACTTTCCGGATAGCCCGCCTTATACCCAGTGGGCAGAGGTAAAGGTCGGGGATTGCCATTTCTTTAATAAGGATTACGTGGAAGCCATCGCCGCCTATGAAGAGTTTAAAAAGACCCGTCCCACCCATGAAGATATCCCTTATGTTCAATATCAGATCGGTATGGCTTATTTCAACCAGATGCGAACCCACGACCGGGATCAGACCTCCACCCAAAAGGCCCTCTCCAACTTCGAATATTTAGTCGCCAATACCCCTCCCGGCATTTTCACTGACAAGGCTAAAGAAAAGATTGAGACCTGCAAGAAGCAGTTGGCTGACCATGAGTTCTATATTGGAAATTTTTATTACAAAAAGGGAAAATATCTGGCTGCAGCCTCCCGGTTCGAAGGATTACTGGAGAAGTTCCCGAAGAGGACTGAAGAGGATAAGGCGCTTTATCTTTTAGGGAAAAGCTGTCTTGAACTCGATCAATGGGAGAAGGCCAGAGAAGCCTTTACGAGGATTGTCAACGAATATCCGAAGAGTTCCCATTACAGGGAGGCCAAATCGATCCTGGATCAGGGCAAGAAGGAGAAGACGGTTATTCGCAAGGCAAAAGCCAAAGATCCCAAAAAGAAGGGGGATGCGAAAGAGGGAGAGGCTGAAACAGTTGCTCTGGCCAAATTCGATGAAGAGAGAAGACGGCCGGTTTTACTGAAAGATGATAAGATGGAGTTAAGGAGGGAAGAGAGGAAGGTTGTTCCTCCTTCCGCTGAAAAGCCGGGAGAGCCGGTAGTTCCAAAAGAAGAGACCAGGAAAGTGACCCCGCCATTGGTAAAATATGAAGAGGAAGGAAGACAACCTCGTGCTCCCTCCCCCCTGCCTCCTCCGAAGGAAGAATTAAAGGTCGAGGCAAAACCGGAGGATGAAAAGCGGATGGCGCCGCTGCCCCTCCCACCTGCAACACCTGAGACCAAGGAAATACCGCCCCTCCCCTCAATGAAGGAGAGGGAGATTTTGAGAAAGGAGACTCCCGCTGAATCCAAGGAAGTCAAATTGGGGGACACGGGCGAGCCCATTGACATCACTTCGGACAGGGTGGAGACCTTTTCCAAAGAGAATCTGATTGTCTTCAAGGGGAATGTGATGGCCCGACAGAAGGATATGGTCATCTATTCCGATTCTCTCGAGGCCTTGGTCTTTGAAGATGGCAAGGGGATTGAGAGGGTGGTGGCCGGAGGGAATGTGAAAATCCAGCAGGGGCTTCGGGTCGCCAATTGTCAGAAAGCGGTCTTTTATAATCGGGATCAGAGAGTGGTTTTGACCGGCGACCCAAAAGTATGGGAAGGCGATAATTTGGTCTCCGGAGAGGAGATCATCTTCGATATTGCGAAGAATCGTATAGAGGTAAAAGGAGGACCGGGAGGGAGAGGGAAGGTGAGAGTTCTTCCCGGAGGAGAATTTGAAAAGTTGAAATGATAAGATGGCTCCTCGGTCTGATCTTTCTCCTTTTATTCATTCACGCCTGCCAGACCTCTTCTGATATAAGACTAAAGATTCCAATCTAAAATCCCGAATGGAAGCATCTCCAATTCCGTGATGACAGAATGGACTCCAGAGGGGCAGGCGGACCAGACTCCGAAATCTTTAGGATTGATCATTAGCATGTTGCTGAAAAAGTCTTTTTATTCAGGATGCTCAAAAATGCCCAGATACGAGGTGCCCGAAATCCTGAGGAGTGAGACGTACTTGGACGTACGTCGCAACGACGAAGGATGAGGGGAACGAAGTAGATGGGCGTTTTTCAGAATCCTGTTAGACGTTTAAGGGAAACTTTCATAGTCAATGAAAATGAGGTTTTTATTGGTTTTGGAGCGTCCGGAGTTAATCCTTAAGCGGTGCCGCCCTAAATCTTTCTCCGCTGGCCCGCCTGCCCCTCTGGATTTGGCATTCCCATGGATTTCTATCACGGGAAAAAAGATGCTTACATCCCGAATGGGGAATTTGACAATTCGGAAAAAAAATTATTAAAATGAATCATTTAGCGAATTTCGGGCATGGGCCATGTTTGACAATCTTTCATCCAAATTAGATGGCGTTTTTAAGAAACTTCGAGGCCACGGAAAGTTAACGGAGCAAAATATCCAGGAGGCCCTCAAAGAGGTGAGGGTGGCCCTGCTCGAGGCGGATGTCAATTTTAAGGTGGTGAAGGATTTCGTCCAGTCTGTCCAAGGGAGAGCCATCGGTCAGGAGGTGATGGCAAGCCTTACCCCTGCTCAGCAATTGATCAAGATCGTGAAGGAGGAGATGACTTCACTGATGGGCGGCCAGGAGCAGAGGATTCAACTTTCAGGAAGTCCTCCTGTCCCGATCATGCTGGTCGGCCTGCACGGATGTGGAAAGACAACCACTGCGGCCAAACTGGCACGCCACTTCCAGGGGATGAAGAAACGACCCTACCTCGTCCCAGCGGATGTCTACCGTCCGGCCGCCATCGAGCAGTTGCAAAAATTAGGGGAGGAGCTGAAGGTCGATTTCTACCGGCCCGGATCCTCGCAGATGCCGCTCGATATCTGCCTCAAGGCGAGGGATGCGGCCCTGAAGGGGGGATACGACCTGATGCTCATCGATACGGCTGGAAGGCTTCATATCGATGAGGCATTGATGCTTGAACTTAGAGAAATCAAAACGCAGATCAAACCGAGAGAGGTTCTTTTCGTCGCCGACGCCATGACCGGACAGGATGCCGTCAATGTCGCAAAGAGTTTTAATGAGCGGCTGGGCGTCGATGGAATCATCCTGACCAAAATGGACGGGGATGCCCGTGGAGGAGCGGCCCTTTCGATCAAAGCGGTGACGCAGAGACCCATTAAATTCATCGGCGTCGGGGAGAAGTTAGATGCCCTCGAAGTCTTCCATCCCGAACGGATGGTTTCAAGAATTCTGGGCATGGGTGATGTCCTGACCCTGATCGAGAAGGCAGAGGCCACCTTTGATGAGAAGAAGGTTAGAGAATTAGAGAAGAAGATCCGGAAGGATTCTTTCACGCTGGAGGATTTCCGGGATCAGCTCCAGCAAGTCCGGAAGATGGGATCGCTCGAATCGATCCTCAATATGATCCCCGGGCTTCCCAAAAAGATGAAAGGGATGGAAGGCCTCCAGGTGGATGATAGGGAACTGTTGAGAGTGGAGGCCATCATCAACTCGATGACGTTCAGGGAGAGGGCCAATTTCACGATCATCAACGGAAGCCGGCGATTAAGGATTGCGACGGGAAGCGGGACAACCGTTCAGGAGGTAAATCGACTCTTAAAACAGTATGCCCAGGCCCGAAAGATGATGAAACAGTTTTCCAAAATGGGAGGAAAAGGATTGGGAAGAGGACAGGTACCATTCTTTTCGTAAAGACGCATAGCGCATGGCGCATAGAGCATAGCGTCTTAGATTCAGTTTCAAGTAAGGTTTTCGCTATGCGCTTTGCTCTCTGCCCTATGCGATTTTTTGATAAAGGAGGTGATCAAAGCAATATGGCTGCATCAATGAGATTGATGAGATTTGGTGGGAAGAAGAAGCCTTTTTATCGGATTGTGGTTGCAGACCGCCGTTCTCCGAGAGATGGAAGGTTTATCGAACAAGTAGGGACTTACAATCCCGGGAAAGATCCGGCAGAAGTCCGAATTAAGGAAGAGAAGGCGATAGGCTGGCTGAAAAAGGGAGCCCAGCCCACCCCGACCGTCCGTCAGCTTCTGATTCGATCAGGTGTGACGAAGAAGTTGGCGGAGAGCAAAAAAGAGTAGATTGCCTTTTCTTCCTGGATTGATACGTTCGACGGCGCCAAACCCCGATTTTTAAATCGGGGTAATGGTTCGACAAGCTCACCATCCCGAGCAGAGTCGAGGGAAAAGCGCCGCTCAGTATCAACCCTGAGCATACCCCGGGCGCCTGTCCTGAACGAAGTTGAAGGGTCAGACCGGGGAGTCGAATGGGTTGATTTCCAAGGATCTCTCCGAGAGCGGTTGCTCGAATTGGAGGTGGGATGATGACGACAAAGGAGTTGATTGAGTTTATCGCCAAGGCATTGGTCGACCATCCGGAGCAGGTCAGGGTTTCTGAAGTCGAAGGAGAGAGGACCTCGGTCATCGAGCTCTCCGTAGCAAAGGATGATTTGGGGAAGGTGATCGGAAAACAGGGCAGAACGGCAAGATCCATCCGTGTGATTCTGGGAGCGGCTTCTGCCAATCTGGGTAAACGCTCTGTCCTGGAAATCATCGAATAGCGACCCATGGAGCAAACTCTTTACCCGATCGGGAGGGTGGGCAAGCCCCATGGGGTCAGGGGGAAGATCAAAGTAGATTATTTCGGGGAGGACCCCGACCGCTTTCTCCTTTATCAGAAGATTTTCATCAAGGACGACTCAGGAAGACCGGAACCCTTTGAAGTTCTGGAAGTCACCCCTCAACCGCCACGCCTCATCCTAAGATTGAAAGGGATCGAAAGGATCGAAGAGACGGAGGGTCTCATCGGTAAGGAGATTCTCGTCCGCAGAGAAGATCTTCCCGAGCCGGAAGAGGGGGAATATTACTGGTTCGAGATTCTGGGGATGGCGGTCGAGACAGAGAAAGGCAAAAGGATCGGCACGGTGAAGAAGATCTTTCCAACAGGCGCCCATGATGTCTATGTCGTCGAGGGAAAGAGAGGAGAGATCTTTCTGCCGGCAACCGAAGGGGTGATCCAAGGCATTGACCGTCAAAGAAGGGTGATGACGGTGGTCCGGATGGAAGGGTTGTGGGAGGAGGAAGATGAGATTTGACATCCTCACCCTTTTCCCGGAGATGTTTTCTTCTCCCTTTCAGGAGAGCATCCTGGCCAAAGCGATTGAAAAAGGGCTGATCGAGGTGAGGACGATCAACATCCGGGACTTTGCCCTTGATAAGCGCCGGATCGTCGATGATGCTCCCTATGGCGGAGGGCAGGGGATGGTGATGAAAGTGGAACCCATTGCCCGGGCCATTGAACAGGTGAAATCAGAAGATCCATCGGTCAGGACAATCTATCTAACCCCCGAAGGAAAGCCGTTGAATCAGGAGATGGCCAGGCAACTCTCTTCCCGATCCCATCTGATCCTTCTCTGCGGCAGGTATGAGGGAGTGGATGAGAGGGTAAGGGAGCTCTTCATCGATGAAGAGATATCGATCGGGGATTATGTTCTGACCGGAGGAGAACTGGCCGCCATGGTTCTGATCGATACGGTCTCAAGGCTTTTGCCCGGAGTGTTAGGGTCGGACCGGTCGGCGGAGGAAGATTCCTTCTTTGGCTCTTTGCTGGAATATCCCCAGTATACCCGGCCTGCAAGTTTCAGGGGGTATGAAGTTCCCGAAGTCCTTCTTTCGGGAAACCATCAGGCGATCTCTCTCTGGAGAAGGAAGGAGGCCCTGAGACGAACGTGGATGAGAAGGCCGGATCTGTTAAGCAAAGCTTCTCTTTCTGAGGAAGATAAAAAGATCCTGGAAGAGATATCAAAAAAGGATGTTTCGTGACGGGTGCATTTCCCATCGAATGAAAAAAATGGCCTTTTAGGCAAGGGGAAGAGGTTAGGGCTATGAAGCCAGTTTGGAGAAAGGTCAATGGGTTAGGGTTAATGATTCTTGAACCCGGGGTAGACAGATTTAAACACCAATGACCTAACCTAACGACTAAACGGGCATCTTTACCCTTACCTTTAGACGGTACACTTTACTTTCTAAACAATGGGCTCTAATCTCTATTTAGGATTGGTTCACCATCCTGTCTATGACAGGAGAAGAGAGGTGGTCACGACCGCTGTGACCAACTTCGATATTCACGATATTTCCCGCTGTGCGCGGACATTCGGACTGGGAGGCTTTTTCATCATCACTCCCCTTGAAAGCCAGGTGGAGTTGGTGGAGAGGATCATCGGCCATTGGAGGCAGGGGGCAGGCTCAGTGTATAATCCCACGAGAAAGGAATCCCTCTCCCTTGTCCGGGTGTCCCGGAGCATTGATGAGGCGGATCAGGAAATTTCACGTCTCCATCAAAAGAAAGCCAAGAGGATTGCCACAGGAGCCTCCTCTTATCCTGATTGCATCGGTTATGGAGACTTGCGGAGACTTCTAAAAGATCGGGAAACTCCGTTTTTTCTTCTGTTTGGGACTGGATGGGGTTTAACCCAGGAGGTTAAAGGAAGTTCAGATTATGTATTGGCACCGATCGAAGGAAAAGGTTATAATCACCTCTCAGTTCGTTCAGCCGTTGCCATCATCTTAGATCGGCTGTTGGGAGAGCGAATCGAATAATTTCGGAATTCGCCTGCCTGCCGCAGGCAGGGATTTCGGAATGCGGAATTTTTAATAACATGGTTTAAAGATCTTCTATTCCGCAATCCGCATTCCACATTCCGCAATCGAATAGAAGGGAGAGTAAGATGAATCCGTTAGAGTTGGTTGAAAGAGAACAGTTACGGACGGACCTCACCCCATTCAAGGTGGGTGATACGGTCCGGGTCCACGTGAAGATCATCGAGGGAGAAAAAGAGAGAATACAGCCATTTGAAGGAGTGGTCATTCGCAAAAAGGCAGGAGGGATCCGGTCAAGTTTCACCGTCAGGAAGATCTCCTACGGGATAGGGGTGGAAAGAATCTTTCCTATGCATTCCCCCAGAATTGATCGGATCGATGTGATCAGCCGCGGGAAGGTGAGACGAGCCAAACTCTTCTACCTGAGAGGCCTGAAAGGCAAGGCGGCCAGGATCCGGGGCGAAAAGAAACAAGTAGCCTAGAAAAACATCAATGCAAAGTGTAAAATTAGCATTGAAAATTTTAAATTAAGATTGTTAAATTTTCATTTTGCATTTTGCAATGAGTGGTTATCATGCTTTTTCCTTCTCTTCCCGCTCAGCCCATGGACTATTTCGAAAAGATGTACCGTGGGCAGGGCTACCAGCGAGTTGCCGGTGTGGATGAGGTGGGAAGAGGCCCTCTTGCTGGGCCTGTCGTGGCCGCGGCTGTCATCCTTCCGGAAGAAGGTATCGGTCAGAAGCTCTTCGATTCGAAGAAGATATCCTCCAAGAAACGAGAAGAACTTTACAAACACATCTATCAGAAAGCCCTTGGCGTCGGGCTCGGTGTAGTCCATCACAAGGAGATCGATCTCCTCAATATCCTCCGGGCCACTTTGAAAGCGATGGTCCTGGCTGTTGAGAATCTTCCCTTGTCCCCTGATTTTATTCTGATCGATGGAAATCAGACCCTCCATTTTCCCGTACCCCAGAAGCCCATCCGCAAAGGAGACCAGATTTGCAACTCCATTGCGGCGGCATCCATCGTGGCCAAGGTTACCCGGGACCGTATGATGCTGGAATGCCATCAAAAATACCCGCAGTATAATTTTGCAAAACATAAAGGCTACGGAACAAAGGAGCACCGGAAAGCCATTGAGACATTTGGCGTCTGCGAACTCCACCGGAAGACCTTTCGGGGAGTAAAAGAATATTTGTAATAAAGGGTTCAAGGAGTCCAGGGTTTGAGTGGTCAAGTGGGTGTCAAAAAAATTAAAAGGAAAACTTGAATCCTTGAATCCTCGAACCCTCGACCCCTTTGAGTAAAAAGATGCAGAAAAAAGAACTCGGCAAAAAGGGCGAAGAGATAGCCCTCCGGTTTTTAAAAAAGAACGGATATCGCATCCTTGAAAAAAATTATGTCTGTAAAATGGGGGAGATGGACATTATTGCCAAAGAAAAGGATACTCTGGTCTTTATCGAAGTGAAAACTCGAACCTCCACAGAATTTGGCCCCCCTCAGCTGGCTGTCAACTCTCGGAAACAAAGGCAGCTTTCAAAAGTTGCCCTGAACTATTTAAATGAGAAGCGACTCAAAGATGTAAAGGCAAGGTTTGATGTCGTAGCCATTCTCCTCAGGCAAAAAGGAGAAAAGATCGAACTGATCAGGGATGCCTTCGATTTGAGTTGGGGATAAAAAAAGTTAGGAGTTCGGAGTAGTTAGTCCGGAGGTAAAATGTCTTCAAAAGATTTGAATTTTGCAGGAGAAGCTGTGTTTGAAGCAATCAATAACCAAATCCAAGATCAGAATCCACCTGAAACCAAACAAACTTATGATAGGCTTATGAAAGAAATAAAGAACCATGATGAGGTCATGAAATACATCGGCCTAGTGATGATGGCTGAAATATTGGATATATTAAAGAGTAAAAAACCATTCAACAAAAAAAGATATATAGAACGGTTAAATAAACTACCAGATACATCATGGGCTGAATAGATATCAACTGCTTAACAATTCAATCCAGAGGTTGAGGAACTCGTGTCTTCAGGATCAGATTTAATTACTGAGATTTTTTCTTGCTCTCCTTAAAAACAAGATAATCTTTCGTTCTGTCCTTAAATGTCAATATTTAAGTCTGACCCCAGGGTTTCACCTCCCAGGGATTTCAAGATTTGCACGACGTGGCCTGGCTATTCATGTCCGTTGATGTCATAGAAGGCGTCTAAAGGATGGCGACCTTTTTTAACGGCCCCCAGCATTCAGAGATCACTAGGAAAAAGTGGAGATTTTCAAAAATATTTCTGGTTCACCTCGAATGTTCAATCACGTCCTGTGCGTGTACCCGTATCGTCGTGAGTTAAACCACTCAGGCTTCTGCCCTCCCCTGGGACTCGAGTTCATCGCAGCGGTTCTCAATCCACACGCTCGCACGCTCGACCTCGTGGACCTTCGAAAGGAATCCGGCAGCACAAAGGACTTTTTTCGCCCGGAAACCGATATGGTTTGTTTCTCAATCAACTGGGACCGCGATCCGGAATCCTTGGACAAGGAGATCCTTTCTGTGCCTCCCGGGATTTTCACCCTGTTGGGCGGGCGGTACGCTACGGAAAATCCCGACCACTGGCTGACCACCTATCCAAACGTGACCGCTGTCGTTCGCGGGGATGGTGAGGAGGCCACGGAAGAGATTTGCCGGGGCATGCCGCTCGAAAAGATTGCCGGCCTCAGCTACCGTAAAAACGGACAGATCTTCCACAACCCAAACCGCAAAGTAGGCCCTATACGGGACGACCTTTTCCCCATTCGGCGCTTGCGCCGGCATGCCTATGAGGTCACCCTGGATGGCATCGACACGGGCCTTTCAATTGATACGGTGGCCGCCTCGCGCGGTTGCCCGTTTAACTGTACCTTTTGCTCCTTCAACCGCAACCCCTGGGGCGAAAAGCGGCCATGGTCGGCACGCTCTCCTGAATCCGTGGTAGAGGAGCTCGCCGGCATCGAGTCCAATGTCGTTGGTTTCACAGACGACCTGTTCACCCATGACATGGATCGCGTGGGGCAGATCTGCGAATTGATCTTGGCCCGCGGCATCCGTAAGAAGTACATTATTAATGCACGGCTGGAAATCGCCCAGCGACCGGATATCTTGCGGAAGATGGAGCGGGCCGGGTTCACCATGCTCCTGCTGGGCATTGAGTCAGCCCAGGATAAAACCCTGCGCGCCATGCGCAAAGGCTTCGACACCGCTCAGATTCGGAAACACTTCAAGGTGCTCCGGCGCAGCCGCATGTTTCTCCACGGCTACTTTATCCTCGGGAATATCGGGGAGAACATGGAAGAAATGCTTTATATCTCAACCTTCGCGCGTGAGCTGGGCCTTGACACGCTGGGTCTTTCGACGTTGCGCTTTAATCCTTACTCAGGTTTGGATGAACTCATTGCCCAGAACCCGGGCTATTACATCGCTCCCGATGGGAATGTTTATTCCGACCATTGTTCTAAGCATGAGCTCAAGCAACTGCGCCGCCGGATTCTCCGGGAATTTCATACCGCTGGCCGGCTCTTTCATCTCATGCACAAAGGGCTCCAGAATGGCGCGCTCTGCTTTCTCCCAGCCTTGCTTCCAAGGCTGCCCGCCATTGTTTGGCGCGTGGGGCATCGCGTGGTCAAGAAGACCAAGCGACGTGAACACCGTCAGATCCACCGTATGAAGTGAAAAGGTGAGATCATTCCATTTTCCCTTACTCTGTTTTTAGATACTATTTATTTGAAATCATAGTTGCTGTAGAGGCTTGGTTACAGGCGCCTCAGAAAAAGGAACCTGGGTTCGCCTATTCCACCCGACGGTGGGAGGAAAACTGATACGAGGGTTTGAAGGTCTCGATGTCGGAGATCGAGTTCGCGTTGAGCCCATAGGGATTGATGCCGAACGAGGATTCATCGACTTTAGCCGAACAGGATGAAGACAGGAGGATTGAGATTCGCCCGTTTTAGGTGAAGGAGATCGTTTCGCACCAATACAGCGCAGGCCTCAGATTTGTGAAGAAAAGGCAGACTTGGTGAAGGGGTATTTCGACTAATTTTCATATCACTGAAAAAAAGTCTTGACTTTTTTACGTATTTATGAAAAAAAGTCGGTATGGAAAGGTTGGTCGGAAAATATATCTTTGACCCTGAGATCAGTGCTGGAAAGATGGTTTTCCTAACGGGTCCTCGCCAGGTCGGCAAAACCACTTTTGCAAAAAACTGGCTTTCTTCCGAAAGAGTTGAGGATACTTACTTCGACTGGGATGATCCGGCAGTCAGGAGCGAGTACAACCGGAACCCTCTTTATTTCCGAAATATTGTCAACGCTAAGTTTAAGGGCAGACCTGTTCCCATGGTTTTTGATGAGATACACAAGCAGAAAAACTGGAAGAACATTCTCAAAGGAGTCTACGATCCCAACAGGGAAAAAGTGCAACTCCTTGTGACAGGGAGTGCCCGTCTGGGGCTTTATCGGAAGTCAGGGGATTCCCTTGTCGGCAGATACTTTTCCTTTCAGATGTTCCCTATGGGGCTACCCGAGGTTGCGAGTGATTTTTCCCGGATTCTTGAAGAAGATAGTCCCCTTGTTGCCGGCGAATCACTGATGGAACACGCGAGGAAGGTTAATAACAAACACGTCGAAGAAGCTCTTGAAAAGCTCCTGACCTTTGGAGGATTTCCAGAGCCTTTCTTGAAAGCTTCGGCCAGGTTCCATCAGCGATGGATCAAGGAGTATAAAACGCTGCTGACAAGAGAGGAGGTTCGGGATCTTTCAAGGATCTCAGACATTAGAGGTCTTGAACACCTGATTGACATCCTTCCCTCGAAGGTGGGTTCCCCACTCAGTATTAATTCATTGAGAGAAGACCTGGGATATCATCACAGTACCCTCGTCAATTGGATCAATATCATCAAGGAGCTCTATCTGGTGTTTACCATCCGCCCGTGGTACAGAAATATCCTCCGTTCAATCAAGAAAGAAACAAAACTCTTCTTTTTCGACTGGTCCAGCCTTCCGGATCCGGGAAGGCGTTTCGAAAACCTGATGGCAGTAAGCCTTGTCAGGATGGCTGTTAGGTTCACAGAAATGGGTTTGGGAAGTTTTGAAATCATGTATATTCGGGACAAAGAAAAGCGCGAGGTTGACTTCGTCCTGATTAAAGATAACAAACCAATGGCGCTCTTTGAAACAAAGGAAGGAGATTCCGAAATCAGTCCTTCCGGGAGATATTTTGGGAAAAGGCTCGGAATCCCCCTTTACCAGATCGTCCACCGTTTTGGAAGGTGCGAAGCATTTCCGGGCAATTGTTTCAAAATTCCTGCATCAAAATTCCTGATGCTTACCGGATAAGTCTACCCTGTTGTAACATTAAATTCTGCTTTCGTAATCATAATACCTTATACCTTTGCCAATTGAAGGGCGGAGCATAACCCAATACCAGAAGTGCATTATTTCAAGCCCCCCCAATAATGGCATAAGCGCTAACTTAATGCAGAGGTGAGAGAGGATGTTTTTTCCAATGATTC
>JASEHH010000059.1 GCA_030017685.1 Thermodesulfobacteriota bacterium
ATCTTAGGATACCCTGTCGAAAACATTGCTTTTTGAATTCTTGAATTGGCTAAAACTTTAAAGTTTATCAGGATGCGAAGAAGTTCTGTAAATTTTGCCGGAGAATTGTCGAAGAATATATTGAACCCAAAGATAAGGATTTGGCATCACAGATCAGAAGGGCTCTCCATTCCCTTGTCCTTAATATTGCCGAAGGGTCCGCCGACAATTCCGATATCGAATTTGCGAGGTTTTTGGGGATTTCAATTCGCTCGACCTATGAAACGGTTGCAGGATTTGATCTGGCCTTACTTTATGAGTTAATAAGTGAGGAAATCGATGAGAAAATTGAGGCAGATGCCCACGAACTCGTCAAACAACTGAGCGCATTTCGAAATTCATTAAAATCGAATTAGCATCTTCGTCGGTTATATAGTTTTACGTTAATTGTTAAGTGTATTTTGCGAAGCAAAATTAGGTTGGGTTAGTATTTTGTCTGGCTAAGAGCAACAAGTTACAAGTTTATTTTAAAGGTATTTTGCGAAGCAAAATCTAGGAGAGATGCCCGAGAGGCCGAAGGGGCTCGCCTGCTAAGCGAGTATCCTGCTAAAAACGGGATCGAGGGTTCGAATCCCTCTCTCTCCGCCAGAAAAATTTGTTGCACAAATTTTTACCCGTAACATTTAACGATTAACCTTTGCTTAGGCGGTTAAATGTTATTAAAGGTTTAAAGTATTTGACCTTTGGTCAAATCTTGTTGATAGCCGGGTCCTGCGCAACAAGAGATTACAAACCCCGCCAGGTCCGGAAGGAAGCAACGGTAGTAATTCACCTTGTGTGCCGCAGGGGCGCCTGGCTATCAACAAGTTATTTTTTGGAAAGTAGAACGTAGAAAGTGGACGGTAGGAAATAGAAAGCCGAGAGCTTTAAAAGCAGATTTTTAATTCCGCAATCCCTGCCTGTCCGGCAGGCAGGCGCAATCCGCATTGGAGAAGAGATGTCTTATCTGGTATTAGCAAGGCAATGGAGACCCCAGGTCTTTGAGGAAGTGATCGGGCAGAAACCCATCACCCAGACCCTGCAGAATGCCATTTCTCAAAATCGGGTCTCCCATGCCTTCCTGTTTTCAGGGCCCAGAGGAGTGGGTAAAACCTCTACCGCCCGTATTCTGGCGAAAGCCCTGAATTGCGAGAAGGGCCCCCAGATCAATCCCTGCAATCAATGCGCGAATTGCAAGGAGATCACGGATGGGATCTCTATGGATGTGATCGAGATCGATGGCGCATCCAATCGAGGAATCGATGAGAGTCGGGAGTTGAGGGAAAATGTCCGTTACACACCTGCGAAGAGTCGATATAAGATTTACATCATCGACGAAGTGCACATGCTGACGAGGGAGGCTTTCAATGCCCTGCTGAAGACCCTGGAAGAACCTCCCGGCCATATCATCTTTGTCTTTGCCACTACCGAGCCCCATAAAATTCCAGCCACCATCCTCTCTCGATGCCAGCGATATGACTTCAAGAGGATTTCGTTAAAAGAGATGGTCGAGAACCTGAAACAGATTGTCGAAAGAGAGGGGATTGAAATCAGCCAGAGGGGCCTCCTGGTGATTGCGAGAGAATCGGAAGGCAGCATGAGGGATGCCCAGAGCCTTCTCGATCAGATCATCTCTTATGGAGGGAAGAAGATACGGGATGAGGATATCACCGAAGTCCTCGGGCTGATCGACCAGAAGATCCTTTACGACACCATCGAGGCCATTGCCGACAGGAATGGGGAACGCTGTGTTGAGATCGTAGAGCACATTTATCATTACGGGTACGACATTCAACACTTCTGCCAGAATCTCCTTCACACTCTGCGCAACCTGATCCTGATCAAGTTGAGCGAGCATCCCGAAGGGTTAGTGGAGTTGCCTCCGGAAGAATTGGAAGGGTTGAAAAAACAGGCGGAGCGGTTTCAGTTCGAGCAATTGAATCATCTCTTCAGCCTCCTCCTTAAGGGAGAGGAGGAAGTTGCCCAGTCCACCTATCCCCGGACGATGCTGGAGATCACCCTGATCCGGATGGCTACCCTTCGCCCCGTCCTTCCCATCGATGAGATTCTGAAAAAATTGGAAGGGATGGAAAAAACTCCTTCCGTCAGGGGAGCAACGAAAACGCCAGAAATGTCCCAGCCGGGGGATAGCATCGGGTCAAAATCGGTTTCAGGAAAAGGAGGGCAGGCCCAGAAGAGTATTGCAGTAGTAAAGGCCGGAGAGAAGGTTATAGAAAAGGAAAAGATCTCCGGTAAGGTGAGTGAGGCGGTATTACCCTCTATTAGAGAAGAGGCAAAGGACCTAGAGGTTTATCGGGAAGAGAGGAATTTAGAAGAATCGAGAGAGTTTTCCGAAGAAGTATGGAGAGGGTTGGTCGATTTTACACGGGCCAGGAATCCCATACTGGGTTCTTTCCTGGTTTTCGGGATTCCCATCCGTCTTAGCGATGAGAAGGTTGAAATCGGTTTTGAGAAAGACTCTTTCCACTATGACCGAATGTTGGAGAAAGGGAATCGAAGCCAGTTAGAGCCGATCTGCCAGGAGTACTTTAAAAAGGATACGAAGGTGATCATATCACCCCTGGAACGAGGGACAAGGATGCAAGGAGCCATCATCCATGCAGACAGAAATGGACAGGATAAGCCGGAGGAGAGGGTAAAAAACAGAATGGGGGAGAACTCTCTTGTTCAGGAAGCGCTCCGTCTCTTTGACGGAAAGATCGTAGAGAAGTGAGACGAAGAGGAGGAGGGATCGATGTCAAAAGGTTTCGGAAATATCTTAAAACAGGCCCAACAGATGCACACTAAGATTGCTCAACTCCAGGAGGAGATGGCCGGAAAGATTGTGGAAGCCAGCTCCGGAGGAGGGATGGTCAATATTGTGATGAATGGAAAGCAGGAAGTTCTCTCCGTCCAGATCGATCCGGAGGTAGTCAATAAAGAAGATATGGAGATGCTTCAGGATTTAATTGCCGCCGCCGTGAATGAAGCCATCCGTAAATCGCAGGAGATGATGACAGAGGAGATGAAGAAGATCACCGGAGGATTAAGTGTGCCAGGGCTATTTTAAAGATCAATGTAAATTGCAAAATTAGCCACGCTATAGCGTGGCAAAATTAGCAATTTAGCGTAACCCTGCAGACTGACTACAGGGCAATACGAAGCAGAAAATAGTTTTAAATTAAAGCATAAAAGCCCCAGTGGGTGAGGATATTTCCGAAAACTTTGCATTTTTAACTTTACAATTTTCATTTTAAACTGGTTTTTTAGTTATGCCGCTTCATGCCAAACCGATTGATCATCTGATCGAGGCCCTGTCAAAACTTCCTGGCATTGGAAAAAAGACAGCTTCCAGGCTAGCGTTCCATATCTTACGATCGAGTCTCTCGGAGGCCCAGGAACTGGCTAGAGCCGTCTTAGATGTGAAGGAGAAAATCCACCTCTGCCCCATCTGCTTCAATTTAACGGATGAGGATCCCTGCTGGATCTGTCAGAATGGGCGACGGATTCAAGAGGTTCTCTGTGTGGTGGAAGGCCCCAATGACCTCATCGCCATTGAAAATACAGGGACCTATCACGGGAGATACCATGTGTTACATGGAGCCATCTCACCTCTGGAGGGGATTGGTCCGGAAGAGTTAAAAATAGAGGAACTGATGGGGCGTCTTCAAAGGGAAAAGGTTACTGAGGTTATTCTTGCTACCAATCCGACCGTGGAAGGGGGAGCGACCACTCTCTACCTCACAGATTTGATTAGATCCTTAGGAATCAAAGTGACACGAATTGCATATGGTGTTCCGATGGGAGGAGAGATCGAATATTCGGATGGAATGACGTTATCAAAGGCGCTTGAGGGCCGAAGAGAGGTTTAGAAAATAAAACTAAAATAACCAATAATATCATAGAGATAGACAAAAAATAGATTTTGCTATTGACATGATGAAATAAAAATGTTAACGCTAACGCATTTATGGGAAATCGTATAATTTATTAAGATATTGTTGTAACATGTGAAATATTTTATATATCGTTTATTAAGGAGATCCAGATGATTGAAATTCGTTTTCATGGAAGAGGGGGGCAGGGAGCGGTAACTTCTGCGGAACTGTTAGCCCTGGCAGCAATTTGGGAAGGAAAGTATGCACAGGCTTTTCCCAGTTTCGGACCCGAGAGAAGGGGTGCGCCCGTTGTGGCTTTCTGCCGGATTAGTGATGAGCCTATTAGGATCAGGGCAAATATCTATGAGCCAGATATCGTCGTCGTCCTTGATGCCTCGCTCTTAAAGATTGTCAATGTGGCTTCTGGATTAAAGCCAAATGGCATCATTGTCACCACGAGCAAGGATTCTCCTGAAAAGGTGAAAGAGAGCTTGAAGGTTAAAAACCGAGTTGGGGTGGTGAACGCCGCCAAAATTGCCATGGAGGTCCTCGGCCTTCCCATTACCAACACAACGATGCTGGGGTCCGTCGTCAAAGCCTCAGATTTAGTGAAGAAAGAGTCCTTTATTCCTCCCTTTAAGGAACGTTTTGGCCGAATTGCTGACAAGAACATCTCCGCTTTTGAGCGGGCCTATCAGGAAACGGTGGTCATTCAATAGAGATTTAATCATCCCTTCTTTCCTTCTTTCATAAAAGGATAGGGGTGATTGAATTTATTAGATCGGAAGAGGTGGAAGGCATGACAAAACCAGAATCAGAATGGACATGGAAGGAGATACCCGTTGGGAATGTGATCCTGGAACCCGGGAATGCCAGCGTGTATCGGACAGGGGACTGGAAGAGCTTTAAACCGATTTTGAATAAGGAGCTCTGTATCCATTGCGGACTGTGTTACATCTTCTGCCCGGATATGGCCTATAATCTGGACGCAGAGGGCTATTTCATCTCAGACCTTTACTATTGTAAAGGTTGCGGCATCTGTTCGAAAGAGTGTCCCACCAGAGCGATCACTATGGTGGTGGAGGAGGAGTAATCATGGCAAAAAGGGTTGGAATGGAGGTCTCGATTGCGGCAGCCGAAGCAGTGAAGCAGGCCAATGTGGATGTGATTTCCGCTTATCCCATCACTCCGCAGACCCACATCGTTGAACACCTCTCCGAAATCGTGGCAAACGGAGAGATGGATGCGGAGTTCTTCTGCGTGGAATCGGAACACTCCGCAATGAGCATCTGCATCGGAAGCGAGGCGACAGGCGCAAGATCCTTTACCTGCACCAGCGCCCAGGGATTAGCGTTGATGGCCGAGATGACCTATATTGCTTCCGGTCTCAGGCTCCCCATTCTCATGATCGTTGCGAATCGGACCCTCTCCGCACCCCTCAGCATCTGGAATGACCATAGCGATGCCATGATGATCCGGGACTGCGGATGGGTTCAATATTTTGTGGAGAATGGCCAGGAGGTCTATGACCATGTCTTCATCTCTTACCGGTTGGGGGAAGATCGAAATGTTCTCTTTCCGGTGATTATTAATATGGATGGTTTTGTCCTAAGCCATGTCATTGAGCCGATCGAGTTGATCGAACAGGAAAAAATCGATCAGTTTCTGCCTCCCTATCAACCTCTTTATCAACTTCATCCTGACCAACCTATAACCATGGGAGCTTTTGCTCTTCCTGCGATTTTTGCCGAAACGAAGAAGGCGCAGGAGATGGCTCTGCGGGCATCCATGGGTAAAATCCTTGAAGTCTGGAAAGCCTTTGGTGACATGACGGGCAGATACTATCAGCCCGTTGAGACTTACAGAGCAGAGGATGCTGAGACCCTCCTCCTCACGATGGGGAGTATTGGCGAGACAGCCTCTGTGGCTGTGGATCAGATGAGAGAGGAAGGGAGATCCGTGGGGTTGGTGAAAATTCGCCTCTGGCGTCCCTTTCCCTTTGAGGCGTTAAAACAAGCTACCCTCCATGCAAAAAACTTAGTGGTGATTGATCGTGCCGTCTCTGTTGGGGGACCAGGCGGTCCGGTTGCCTCGGAAGTGAAGGCGGCCATCTATGGAGAGCCCATCAGACCATCCGTTTACAATTTTGCCGCAGGGATTTCCGGAAGGGATGTGACTCCTTTTGACTTTATTAAGATGGTGGATAAAGCCGAAATCGAAATTGAAGAGGGAAATAAGGAAGGTTTTGAAATTTACGGGGTGAGAGAATGATTGAAAATCTGAATGTCTTTGCAGTCAGAACATTGACCCAGAAAGAATATTTTGCGCCCGGGCATCGCTCCTGCCAGGGATGCGCCGAGGCGTTGGCCGTCAGACTGGTCTGCAAGGCCCTGGGAAGGAATATCATCATTGCGTCTGCCACGGGATGCATGGAGATTGTTTCATCTCCCTTTCCGTTCACTTCCTGGAAGGTTCCCTGGTTTCATTGCGCTTTTGAAAATACAGCGGCTGTGGCATCCGGGATTGAGGTGGGATTAAAAGTATTGATGCGAAAGGGGAGGATCCCTCAGAAAAAGATTGTCACCGTCGGGCTGGCAGGTGATGGAGGGACTGCGGATATCGGACTCCAGGCGCTCTCCGGAGCCCTTGAGAGGGGGCATGACTTCATCTATGTCTGTACGGATAATGAAGCCTATATGAATACGGGCATCCAGCGATCGTCCTCCACGCCTTTTGGCGCCTCGACCACCACCTCGCCTGCCGGAAAGACGAAGATGGGCCAGATCACCTGGAAGAAGAATATGGCCGCCATTGCGGCTGCACATAATATTCCTTATGTGGCCACCGCCTGCCCGAGTTATCCCATGGACCTGATTCAGAAGGTGAAGAAGGCGGCGGACATCAAAGGAGCTGCCTATATTCATATCCTTTCGGTCTGTCCTACGGGGTGGAGGTCTGCACCCGACCTCTCGATCAAACTGGGCCGGCTGGCGGTGGAGACGGGTACGTTTCCTCTTTATGAGGTGGAACATGGCAAGTATCATTTAAATATCGATTTCCCGAAGTTGAAGCCGATTAAGGAATACATCAAACTTCAGGGAAGATTTCGGCACCTGACAGAAGAGATGATCGAAGAGATCCAGACACGGATCACCCACGATTATGAACAGTTAAAAGAGAGAGACAAAAGGGGATTTTAACATGACACATTCAGAGATCGAAGTCATCATCGAACAATACGGAAGCAGGGAATCGGCCATCCTTTCGATCCTTCAGGATATCCAGGCGAAGGAAAAATATCTTCCGAGAGAGGCCATGGAGCACCTCGGGGAGAAACTTGGCATTCCCATTAACAAGATCTACAGAATTGCCACTTTTTACCGGGCTCTCAGCCTGATGCCCAGGGGACGGCATGAGGTCTGCGTCTGCGTGGGAACAGCCTGCCATGTCCGCGGGGCACAGCGAGTTGCCGATCAGATCAAACTGGAACTGGGCATTCGGCCGGGTGAGACGACAAAGGATCGGAATTTCACCCTGGAGACGGTCAACTGTCTGGGCGTCTGCGCGGCCGGACCGGTGGTAGCGATCGACGGTCAGTACTTCGGAAAGATGAACTCTGCAAAGGTCGATGGGACCCTTAAAAAATTTCGTTCTGACAAGAAGAAGAAGGAGGGGGCGAATGGTTAGGCTTAGTTCTCCTCAGGAGCTGGGAAAATACAGGGATGAGATCCTCGGCAAGAGAAATCCTGACCAGCCCTTGATCACGGTCTGTGGCGGAACAGGATGTCATGCCTCAGGATGCCATGCAGTGGTGGATGCCTTCAAAAAGGTCCTTCAGGAGAAGGCCTCAGGCAATGGAATCGGCCTGCGGGTGACGGGCTGTCATGGTTTCTGTGAAAGGGGCCCATTGGTCGTCATCCATCCGAAAAAGGTTTTCTATCAAAAGGTCAAACCCGAGGATGTTCCAACGATCTTTCAGGAGACGGTCCTTAACGGCAAAATCCTTGAGGACCTTCTTTATGAACATCCGGTTACGGGAGAAAAGATTGTCTCAGAAGAAGAGGTGCCATTCTACCAGAAACAGAAACGGATCGTCTTCGGAAATAACGGGAGCATTGATCCCACTCAAATTGAGGACTATCTTGCCGTGGGAGGCTACCAGGCATTGTCCAAAGCTCTCTTCTCGATGAAACCCGAGGAGATCATCCGGGAGGTGAAGAAGGCCAATCTGAGAGGACGGGGAGGCGGCGGATTCCCTGCCGGTTTAAAATGGGAGCAGTGCCGCAATGCCCCGGGCGAGATCAAGTATTTGATCTGCAACGCGGACGAGGGGGACCCGGGCGCCTATATGGACCGAAGTCTTCTTGAGGGAAATCCGCATAGCGTTCTCGAAGGAATGATCATCGGCGCATTTGCCATCGGGTCTCATGAAGGCTATATATTCGTCCGGCATGAATACCCGCTGGCGCTTGAAAATATCGGGATTGGTATCCAGCAGGCCCTGGAATTGGGGCTTTTGGGAAAAGACATCCTCGGATCGGGATTCAATTTTGATATCAAGATCAGTCGAGGAGGGGGGGCTTTTGTGGCTGGGGAATCAACGGCTCTCATGGCCACCATCGAAGGAAATGTTGGAGAACCCCGGGCAAAACATATTCACACTGTGGTGAGCGGTCTCTATGACCGGCCGACCAATCTAAACAATGTGGAGACGTGGGCCAATGTGCCGGTCATTATCAACGAGGGAGCGGACTGGTATGGCCGGATCGGAACCGAAGGGAGCAAGGGAACGAAGATATTCTCCCTTGTGGGCAAGGTGAATAATACAGGGCTCGTGGAGGTCCCCATGGGGATCACCCTACGGGAGATCGTCTATGACATCGGAGGGGGAATCCCTGACGGGAAAAGATTCAAGGCTGTCCAGACCG
Source organism: Thermodesulfobacteriota bacterium (assembly GCA_030017685.1). Lineage (GTDB taxonomy): Bacteria > Desulfobacterota > BSN033 > BSN033 > UBA1163 > RBG-16-49-23. Next base: position 8,825 of record JASEHH010000059.1, read on the forward strand.
GAGGGCCCTCAGGCGGATGTATTCCCGAATCCATGATGGATCTGCCCGTTGATTTCGATCGGTTGACCGAAGTGGGTTCCATGATGGGGTCCGGAGGGATGATCGTCATGGACGAGGCAACCTGTATGGTGGATGTGGCCAAATATTTTATGAACTTCCTAAAGGACGAGTCTTGCGGGAAGTGCACCTCCTGCAGGGAGGGGACGAAACGGATGCATGAGATCCTGACAGAGATCAGCGAGGGCCGGGGAAAACCCGAGCACATCGATCTCCTCGAGGAATTGGGCTGGGTGACCATGGAAGCCTCACTCTGCGCCCTTGGAGGGACGGCGCCCAATCCTGCTCTGTCCACCATCAAATATTTCCGCCAGGAGTACGAGGAACACATTCTGAACAGGCGATGCCCGGCAAAGGTCTGCCGTGCGCTTCTGCATTATCGAATTCTGTCCGAGGCATGCACGGCTTGCGGCCGATGCGCCAAGGTCTGTCCGGAGAAAGCGATCACCGGTGTTCAGAAGACGAAAAAAGAGAAGGGAAAACCTTTCGAGATCGACCAGGCCAAATGCATCCAATGCGGGATGTGTCTGGAATCCTGTAAATTCGATGCGGTCGAGGTTCAATAGAGGAGTGGCTTATGGTTTCTTTTAAGATTGATGGTCAGTCCGTTGAGGGAAAAGAGGGCGCCAATATTTTAGAGGTGGCCCTTGATGCAGGGATTGAGATCCCCCATCTCTGTTACAATGAGTCGGTAAAGCCCTATGGCGCCTGCCGCCTCTGTCTGGTGGAGGTGACGAAAAAAGGACGATCCAGGATGACCACCTCCTGCAACTATCCCGTCATGGAAGAGATAGAAGTCTTTACTCAGTCGGAGAAGGTGCTTCGGGCCAGGCGCATGATCATCGAACTCCTTGTCTCGATGTGCCCCGGAGATAAACTCCTTCAGGAGATGGCAGCCAAGATGGGGGTTCAGGAGTTCCGGTTCAAGAAAGAGGATAAGGACTGCATTCTCTGCGGCCTCTGCGCACGTGTTTGTGATGAAGTCGTAGGGGCTCATGCCATACAATTTGCATCCCGGGGAGACCGAAGAGAGATGGTTCCTCCTTTTGGAGAAGAGGCAATGAATTGCATCGCCTGCGGAGCATGTGTAGTGGCCTGTCCGGTCAATGTGGTGGGGATGAAAGAGGAAGGAGATGAGCGGACGATCATCCGTTGGAAACATACGCTCAAGATGAAGTCTTGTAAGGTTTGCGGTAACTACTTTGCTCCGTGGTTCCAACTGGAAAAGTTCAGGGAGAAGGCGAAGCTTCCGAAGGATTTCTACGACGTCTGTTATACCTGCAGAAGTTGACCCATTCGACAGCGCCAGGCCCTGCCTTTGAAGTCGGGGTAAAGAAGTGCTGCTCAGGGTCAACCTTGAGAAGGCCTTGGCTTTGAAAGCCGAAAGTCGAAGCATCTCCAATTTTGTGATGACAGAATGGACTCCAGAGAGGCAGGCGGACCAGACTCCGAAATCTTTAGGATTGCGGATCATTAGACGTTAAAGGGAAACTTTCGTAGTCAATGGAAATGACGTTTTTATTGGTCTTGGAGCGTCTGGAGTCAATCCTTAAGTGGTGCCGCCCTAAATCTTTCTCCGCTGGCCCGCCCACCCCTCTGGATTCAGCATTCCCATGGATTTCTATCGCGGGAAAAGAGATGCTTACGCCGAAAATCGAAAGCCGAAAATCGAAAGGTTGAAATTCCCCTTCAAAGGGAGTATATTTAATTAAGAGCCATTTTGGAGGGAAGAGACATGGTCCATTATGTGAAGTGGGAGCCTTTCCGGGACCTGATGGCGATGCAGGATCGGATGACCCGTCTCTTCGATGAGACGCTTTCCCGAATCTTCAAAGAGGAAGCGCCCCGGGGCGTCTGGTCTCCCCCTGTCGATATTGTGGAGCAGGAGAAAGAAGTGATCCTGAAGGCTGATCTGCCCGAGATGAATCAGAGTGAGATTGAGATTAAGGTGGAGGAGAATACGCTGATCATCCGGGGAGAGAGAAGGTTTATCAAGGAGAATCCCGAAGAGAATTATATCCAGGTCGAAAGGCCGTATGGACACTTCCACCGGACTTTTGCCCTACCGAAGGCCATTGATCAAGAGGGAATCAAGGCTTCCTATAAGGATGGGGTGCTGCGGATCGTGTTCCCCCGAAAGAAGGATGTCCATCCCAAACAGATTTCAGTGGAAACGAGCTAAATCCGAGCCTATACCCGAACCAAGTGAGGCCCTCTTTCAGAGGGCCTTTTTTATTTCTTTGGGACCTTCTTCCAGTCCTCGAGAAACCGTTCAATCCCGATATCGGTCAGGGGATGTTTGGCCAGCTGTTCAATCACTTTATAGGGAATGGTGGCCACATCTGCGCCAATGAGGGCCGCTTCCAGCACATGGATGGGATGACGGATGCTCGATACGATCACCTCAGACTTGAAATCATAATTATTAAAGATCGTTACAATCTGCTCCACCAGTTCCATCCCCGTCTGGGAGATGTCGTCCAGCCTTCCGATGAAAGGGCTGATATAGGTTGAGCCTGCCTTGGCGGCGAGCAGCGCCTGCGTGGCCGAGAAGACAAGGGTCGTGTTCGTCTTAATCCCTTCCGGTATCAGAACATGAACCGCCTTCAGACCCTCCGATGTCATCGGAATCTTTACCACGACATTGTCCCCTATTTTGGAGAGGGTTCGAGCCTCCCGGATCATCTCTTCGGATTTCAGTCCCAGGACTTCGAGGCTGATGGGGAGTCCCCGGATGATCCCGCAGATCTCCTTGATGAGGGAATCGAAATCCCTGTTCTCTTTGGATATGAGGGTAGGGTTGGTGGTAACACCATCGATCACTCCCATCTCGTAAGCCTTTCGGATCTCACCAGGATTTGCTGTATCAATAAAGAATTTCATCGCTTACCTCCTTGAAAGATAAAAAAGAGGTGGTAGGAATTTCTTCCCACCACCTTTAAGGCAGATGGATCATCACTCCGGGGAAGGTTATGGAATGATTCTGAATTCAACCCTCCTGTTTTTGGACCGACCCTCTTGAGTTTTATTATCTGCAATGGGTTTGGTTGACCCAAAACCCTTTAGGACCAACCGATTTTCGGCAATGCTAAATTTATCCGTGAGATACTTCTTTGCGCTCTGAGCCCTCTTCTCCGACATCTTCTGGTTCACCTTTTCAGGACCAGCCGGGTCCGTATGACCACCGATTTCGACTTTGATCTGTGGATTTTCCTTCAGAATCGTCCCGCTTCGATCCAGTGCTTTGGCTGCAAAGGGACTGATATTGGTTTTGTTAGGGGCGAAATAGATCGTATCCAAGACGAGCGCTGGTTTGGGTGCCGGTGCAGGTGGCGCGACTGCAGGGGGCGCCGGTGCAAGCGGTACTGGTGCCGGTGGCGCTGGTGGTGCTGGTGGAGGTAGTGCCACTGCTGGTGGCGCAACTGCGGGTGGTGGAACTGCGGGTGGTGGAACTGCGGGTGGCGCTGGTGGAGGTGGTGCCACTGCAGGTGGCGCTGGAACAATAGGTCGAGGGGGTGGTGGTTGGCAACCTTCAGCCTCTTTAGCCAGCTTCCGAGCTTCCGCCAGCAACTTCAAGGCTTCTTCCGTTCTACAGGCTAAGTAGGTCTCAACTGCTTTTCTTCCTAATTCCTTGGCCTTGGCAATCTTTTCAGGACAATACTTCGCCCCCTCAGACTTCTCAGCCCGGGCAATAGCGGCCTCCGTCCGATCAAAATCTGATGGAACGACTATGGCCCTATAGGATAATCCGAAGTGCTGCATGGAACAGGAGGTTCCCAATAAGAGAAAGAGAATCATTACCACCAAAGATGTCCACATTTTTTTATTCATAAAGTACCCCTTTTCAAGTGCTACAAGTTAAATATCTAAACGCATCACAACATAAGGAACTTTTTTCAATTTGTCAACCTTTTTTTAGGCACTTAAGCACTGGTTTTTACCTCTTTTCGGACATAACTTTTCAAACATTTCTCGCAACAGAAGTATAGCACCTGACCTTCCACCTTTTTCTTCAAAGCGGACCGTTTCGGGATATAGGTTTGGCAATAAGGATCTTGAACAAGCTCTTCCGGGTCCTGTTTTCTGTCCCTCTTCTTCCCTGATGAAAGCATCGCTTTGAAAAGGAAACGGAGGAGAGAGTAGAGGATGAGGGTGAGAAAGACGAAGAAAATAAGTCGGAGCATACTTCCCCTTTGTTTTAGATTTTTTCCACCCCTTGATCTTCCTTGATCTTCTTTAGAAGTTCTCCAACCGTCTTTTTCAAAACGGGGTGAATAAGGTCCCGGTCGATTTCAGATAGAGGGATCAGAACAAATTGTCGTTCGTGAAAGCGCGGGTGTGGAACCTGAAGCTCTTCTGTCTCTATTCTCCGATCATCAAAGAGAAGAAGGTCGAGATCGATGACCCGAGGACCCCCTCGAAAAGTCTCTTTGCGCCCCAGCCTGATTTCGATGGTCTTCAGCATCCGGTAAAGATCAATCGGTTCCAAATCAGTCTCAATTTTTATCACCGAGTTGACGAACCAGTCCTGAGCGGTATAACCGATGGGGCGGGTGTTAAAAAATGAAGATCTGACCAGGAGCCTGTGTCGGTCAATTTTCAGGATTTCAGAAATGGCTGTTTCGCAGTTAAGAACTTTATCGCCGGCGTTTGAGCCGATCCCGATGTAGGCAGTATATCCCATTCTGAACGAAGTCAAAGGCTACACAGCACTTTACTTTTTCTCAGAGATCTCTTCAGATTTGTTCGGAGTTACATCAATCTCATCCCTGTCTTTGGTCGCCTTTTTAAAGTTTCTAATCCCTTTTCCAATCCCCTCGCCAATCTGAGGGAGTTTCCCTGCGCCGAAAATGACAAGGATGATGACCAGGATGATCAACAACTCCGGCATTCCGATTCCAAACATTCTTTTCTCCTTCCTCTTGTTTTTGCGCCTCGTCTTGCCCTACGCACTTTGCCTTTCGAATTGGCGGAAGTGCATGGGAATCGAACCCACCACGGACATTTCTGCCCGTCACTGGATTTGAAGTCCAGGAGGCCCACCAGAACCTGTCCACTTCCGTTTTTAGACTAATCGATTTTCCCTTTAAAGTCAAGGCATTTAGAGGAATTTGAATTAGCCAGAAGAAGAGAGCCATTCCTGAACGAGTAAGAATCCATCTTTTTTGGTCCAAAACTGGGTAAAGAGAGGAGAAAAGAAATGATAAGGTCATTTACAGAGACTGCGAGCAGGCTTAATAGACTTAAGAGCGAATCAATGACGCTTTTTCCTCACCTGAGATTTGGATGATTCATATTTGACTCTACTTTCTCTGAGTAAAAAGGCTTTTTGTCCGGATCGCTCAAACCAATCACCAATACAAAATTCATCGAAGCGGAATTTGGATCCTTTCAGATATTCCTCTATCATCTCGATAGCGATCCATTTCCTGCCCAGCCGCTCACACACTTCGCCAGTCACATTACTCCCTGCAAAGGGATCAAGTACCAAATCACCTGGTTCGGTAAGGAATTTTATAAAAAACTCGGGTAATCCATGTGGATAACGTGCTGGGTTGGGAGGTAACCCTGCTTGGCGGCAGGCTCGCAGATACCTGCTATTGCTCTCCGTATTAGCAATTTCAAGAAGATTCGGAGGAATAGCGCCATTATGATTCCTGTTGAACTTGGAAGAAATATCATGGCCGCTTGGTCGCAGTTGAGGTTTATAACCTCGTTGAAGTAACTCTTTCATGCTTTCTGAGTAAGGTTTGAGGACACGACGATTATCCGCCTTCGGGTGGGGCTCCTTTGAGAACCACCAGATACAATTTACAGCATCTTTCACACGTTCACGTCGTACAGTAACCCATTCAGCTGGGGAGGGTAACTTTGAGGGGTTATACCAGTAAAATTCTTGCGCTAAATAAAATTTGTGACCAGGAATTTTACAGAGTTCGATCAACAACTCGTAATGATAAAGACTTCGAGTCGGTTCTCCTTGATTCCAACTCCCGCCGATATCGATTACCAGGCTACCTTGAGGCTTGAGAATACTGTGAAAAAGGCGTGCGAAATCCATGAACCAAGCCACATATTTATCCGCCTCGACATTGCCATATTGCTTCTTTCGCCTTAGTGCAAAGGGAGGGGAGGTCATGATTAAATCTGCTTTTCCGTCGAAAGCACCAGAAGCAAGGATCTCCCTAGAATCCCCAAGATAGGCGATACCATGATTTGTTGTATAGTATGGTTTTGGTAAGGGCTTCATTTTACTTTTCAAGGTCCAATTTTTTTATTTGCATTGCACGCTTTGCCTCTCGTTCGAGTGCATCGGCTATATATGTAGGATTCTTGGAAATCATGCTCAAGTCATCCCGGTCTATAAGGATAATATCAAGATTGCTTGTGTTCATTACATGTTGTGAATAGCGACGGGCCTCAGATCCAATTTCTCCCGTTGACACAATGACAATTACGTTGCTTTTAAGCATATGGGTAAGCCCGACCTCTTTTGCCACATCATCAAGAGAAACACGTGTAGTATTTTTACATTGTATTTGCCAGCGGGAGAAAATAAGGCGAATACCTTCAAAGATGAGATCAACCTCAGCGCCACCGGTTGCTGACCCTCTCAATCGGGTGGCAATATAGGAAAGATCAATAAGGCGCATCAAATAAAAGGCTAATGCTTCGAGTGCCAATCCACGGAGGTATTTATCACGGCTTTTTATTTCTTGAAGAATTTCAGGAAGAGACTTTCGGAGAAGCTTTCTGAGGTCTGGTCGAGTTTGTTTTTCCAGGGTTTCAAGAAGTGGTGCCACTAATGCGTTTACAAGTTTTTCGGTCACGGATACAAGAAAAGGCTTGGCTCCCCTACCAATCTCTTTTGTTCCCCTTACAAGGTCGATATAGCCAGCTGCTTGAAGGGGGTACAACACCTTTTTGGGAAGGGCCTTTTCGTCAAATTTGATGCCATAGGTAGTTGTAGCAAGTTTTTCCACCTCATTCGATGGAAATGGCCCAGGGGAGCCCATGTTCGCGAGGGTCTTCAAATAGGCCCTCTGCTCAGGGCTAAAACCTGAAAGAAGATCTATCTCCTCGGATGAAGTGCCCAATATCTCCAGAAGCCTCTTATCATTCACCCTCCATGAGCCCCTTGCGAAGATACCAGCCTTTTCGAGCCATAGTCGCATGATGCTTGGATGCTTCCCTCCCCTTGGGTAATGGACATTTCGTTCCTCAAGCCATTCACGCAATTTACGCAGGTTTATGGATTCTTGACGGGTCTCCATGTCTTGTATGGTCTGTACTAAGGTAAGGCCGTGGAGCTTCAGAAGAACATGCCGTGCAAGTTCGGTATAAAGAGGGTCATCTTGATTGCGGAGGCTCAGTAATTTCTGTCCGAAAGGTGTCAAACGAGCATCGCGGTCAATGATTCCGTAGGCAATCATTCCGAGCTTGCAGTTATTCGCAAGCTTTCGTTTGTTGTATTCGCTTGTGGCGTATTTTTTAAAATATTTTTCGTAGATAGCCCCTTCAAAAGCTTTCCAGTCCCCTCCATACTGATCTGCAAACTGAAAAACTATAGGAAGTTCTATTTGTGAGGGAGAGAATTCACTTCCAAAAGGGAGATCGCTATGCTTCATAAAGTTACCCTGTTAAAGGCGATAAATTTTGAATTTAATAAGAGTTTACTAAATCAGGATAAAGAAATCAATAAGGAGGTGATTTCAGAAGTGATTGGAACCACACAAAAAGAATTAAGGAATCGATCACCCCCATAGACTCTCCAAAACATAAACTGCTGAATTTAGGTTGCAAGTTCGAATTCTTCCGTCAAAGCGTGTTTGTCTATTCCAGAAACCTTTAATGTTTTTTCTCGGGAGTGGTGTCCCTTGAAAATTTCAATGCAGGATGGAGAAATTCGAAGTTCTTTGGCGAGTAATCGAATGAAAGCCTCATTTGCCTTTCCCTCTATAGGTGGGGCAGTCACTTTAACTTTGATTCCATTTCGATAGGGCCCACGATTTCATTTTTTGAAGATTTGGGTTGGAGGTAAACCTTCAAGACGATGTTTTCCATTTTCTGGCACCGATCCGATTCATGTCAATTACGTGGAATAGTGGAATATTAAGATATAGAAAGGGAATGTTGGAATTATGGAATACTGGAATAGTGGGTTTTTCAAAAAGGATTGTCTCTCATTATTCCATTATTCCAATGTTCCATTATTCCAGTTGGTTTATATTATTCCAATGAAGGAGAGTTGCCTTCCGGTTCGTCCCTCCCCCCGGTAGGAAAAGAAAAGATCGTTGTGGCAACGGGTGCAGAGATCGAAGCGATAAATTTGATCCTCTTTGATCCCCTCTTCCTCCAGTTGAGCCATGTTGATTCTTGCGAGGTCCACCATCCACTTTCCCATCCCTTTGCCGATGGAGAAAGGTTCCCACTCTTTTAAAAATACCTTTTCATCAATCTCATAACAGCAAGGGCCAATGGATGGGCCTAAAGTGATCAGAAGATCTTTTCCCGAACAACCCAATTCCTCTTTCATCTTCCTTAACGCCTTTTTTGTGATTTGAAGGGCGGTGCCCTGCCTTCCGGCATGGATGGCGGCAACGACCCTCCTCTTCCGATCCACCACAAAAATGGGAATGCAATCCGCGGTACGAATCCCAAGGAACTGGTTTGGGATATCCGTGATCATGGCATCATACTTCAAAGGAGTTGGATTTGCTTCCGCCGCGCCTTTCAGGGTCAGAATGCCATCGAGTTGCATTTGTTTAAGCAGGACTAATCGATTCCGGTCAAACCCGAATGCCTCAGTGATCCGGTCCCTGTTCGAGGAGACTGTTTTTTTCTCATCCCCATTGCTGAAGCTTATATTAAGTGAGTGATATGGAGACAGGCTTCTTCCCCCCTGGCGTGTGAGAAAGCCGTGGATGACCCATCCTAATATTTTTATCTCCGGATTTTCAAAGTAGGGAATACCATCCTTTGCTTCCAGATGGGTTCGATTGAGTATGTTCATACCATTGACCGTAAGCATTCCAATGTCCCTTCCATATCCTGAGGAATGGGGGCGACGAATTGAACCTTTTCTCCGGTTCGGGGGTGGTGAAAAGTTAGCCGAAGGGCATGGAGGGCCTGACGGTTCATCCTTTTCACACATTCTTTCAACAGAGGGTGATCAATCATTCCGGGTTTTCCTTTTCTTCCATAGAGGGGGTCTCCGAGGATGGGATGGCCCAGAGAGGAGAGGTGAACGCGGATCTGGTGGGTTCGACCGGTCTGGGGATAAATTTCGAGAAAGGCGAGGGGGCCGAATCTCTCAAGGACCTTCCATCTGGTCATCGCAGTTTTCCCTTTTCTGGTTCTGGTCGACATCCGTTTCCTCTGGACAGGATGCCTTCCGATGGGAGTATCGATCAGACCTTCATCCTGCTTAAAAATTCCATGGGCAACAGCAAGATAGACCTTCTCCACGAGGCGATTCTTGAATTGTCTGGCCAATTGGTGAAAAGCCTCCTCATCCTTGGCGACGACCATCACGCCGGAAGTCTCCCTGTCGAGACGGTGGACGATGCCTGGTCTCAACACACCGTTAATTCCAGCGAGGTCTTTGCAATGATGGAGAAGTGCATTAACCAATGTTCCGGATGTGTTTCCCGCAGCAGGATGGACAACCATGCCGGCTGGTTTGTCAATCACGATGATGGAGGAATCTTCATACAGGATAGGGAGGGGGAGGGGTTCGGGCTCCAGAGAGAGGGGTTCGGGTTCGGGAAGCCTACCCGAGATCAGGTCTCCTGATTTGATATGGGCGCTGGGTTTGGTTTTTTGGTTATTGAGAAGGATCGTTCCTTCTTCAATCAGCTTTTTTGCCTGAGAACGAGAGAGATGGAGGTTGGTTTCAGAGAGGAACTGATCGATCCGTCTTCCCTGGTCTTTCAAAGGTATCTGAATAGAGAAGTATTTGCCTTGATCGAATAGATTCTTAAGTCCCATGGTCCTGTAGTCTCATAGTCTTGTAGTCCCTGCCTGCGGCAGGCAGGTTTTGACTATACGACTAAGCGACTATTCAACTATCCGACTTCTTCTTCGCTATGCACTCTGCGCTTTGCCCTCTGCGATTTTCATGAGTGCCTTTTCAATCCCCTGTGCCAAAATAGGAATCTCTTCGTCGAAAACCGTTCTCATATCAAAGACCAATTCATCCTTACTGATTCGGGAAATGATGGGAGGATCAGCTTTCCTCAAACCTTGTTCAAGGCTGTTAACGGAACGGTCAGGGGATTTAACGGAGAGGATGATCGTCGGAAGTTCCTGAAGAGGGAGGGCCCCCCCGCCCACCTGGGAAACATCTTCTCTCAGGGTGAATTGGACCCCTTTTTTGACCTTCTCCTGGAGCCGTTTCAAAAGGCGGTTGCCTCTTCTCTTCAACTTCCTCATGTCCAATCCTAACATCCGAAGAGTTGGGATTTCTTCCATTGCTCTTTTCTCATCGAGGTAGAGAAGAAGCGTCGATTCAAGAGCGGCCAAGGTAAGCTTATCAATGCGTAATGCCCGCATCAGGGGATTGACCTTGATCGATTCGAGAATATCCTTCTTTCCCAGGATGATTCCAGCCTGGGGTCCACCCAGAAGTTTGTCGCCGCTAAAGGTGACCACATCCACGCCGGTCCTGATGGCATCCTGAACCGTGGGTTCTTTTTCCATTCCATATTGAGAGAGGTCAACGAAACAGCCGCTTCCGAGGTCCTCCATCACAGGGAGATGGTGCTCCCTCCCCATCTGGACCAGTTCGTTAAGGGAGACCTCCGAGGCGAAGCCCATCACCCTGAAGTTGCTGGTATGGACCTTCAGAAGCAGACCGGTTTGGGGACTTATTGCCCGCTGATAGTCATTGAGATGGGTCCGGTTTGTCGTTCCGACTTCCCTGAGAAAGGCTCCGCTTCGTTTCATCACATCAGGGATCCGGAAGGCTCCTCCGATTTCAACCAACTCTCCCCTCGAAATGACCACCTCTCTTCCCTCTGACAGGGTATTGAGACAGAGCAGGACCGCTCCGGCATTATTATTAACGACCAATGCTGATTCTGCGCCTGAGAGCCGGCACAGGATCTCCTCCACATGGGAGTACCGATCCCCGCGCTCACCGAGGGCGAGATCGTATTCGAGATTGGAATAGGTTTTTGCCACTTCGACCATATGGTTTATCGCGAGAGGATGGAGAGGGGCTCTTCCCAGATTGGTATGGATCACGATTCCTGTGGCATTGATGACCCGGCGAAGTCGAGGCTGAACCTGAAGGTTGATCTCTTTCTGAAAGAGGGGAAATATGTTTTCGAAAGAAAGGATGGCTTCCTCGTCACCGGAGAGGTTGTCCCGGTTCAGGATCTCTTTGCGCAAACGTTCCAAACCTTTCCGGATGGCCTCTACGACCACGGCTCGGGGATGAACGCTTAAGAGATCGAGGATCTCCTTTCTGGAAAGAATTTCATCCACGCTCGGTATCTTACGAAGAACCTGCTGGCGAAGGGTCGGAGACATTGGGCTTCCTCCTCGCAATCAATGTTTTGATGATTTTAAACAAGTTCATCCGGATGAATCGGGTGGGCCATTCCAGTTCTCTCTTCTCACAGACCGTGGACATACTGTAAGTCTCCAGAGAAAAGGGCTGGTTCAGCATGGACTCAAGTGCGGATTCCCTCTCCTCAAGATTCGACAAGGCCATGATCCGGTCGATCTCCTCCATCATATGGAGCGCCCTTTCGATCCGCATTTCGACCGACTCAGCCATCTTTCCATCGATTAAACCAAATTCGGCCTTCAGGCGATTGAGCCTCTTGCCGGATTCGTAGGTGCTTGCCACGATCTCATTGCGATCCATCCATTCGGTTTCATAGTTGAGGATGTACTTCCAGCTTGGTGTCGTCAATGCCTGACGGTGCTCCTCCACAGTCCGGTAGAGGAGACGGTATCCGAACTTTTCCGGTTCTTCGAATACCGTGCTTCCGGGATCGAGAAAGGGAGCAAGGGGAGAAATGAAGGGAAAGAGCTTGTCATAGGGTTGAAATCGCTCAAGCAGAAGCCGGCAGTAATCGACCGTCTCCATGACCGATTGGTAGGTCTGTTTCGGGAGGCCGATCATAAAGAAGAGGTCAATCCGTTTGCAGCCGAGCTCGATCGCATCGGCGATCATTTTCTCCATGGGCGAATTGGCATAAGGCCTGCCGAAGGCCTTTCGGACCTCTTCATCGTGAGACTCGGGA
>JASEHH010000172.1 GCA_030017685.1 Thermodesulfobacteriota bacterium
ATTATATCAAAACTCCCCCTCATAAGTCAATAATTAAGTTAGCGCTTATGCCCAAAAGGGGAGAGGGATGGGTGAGGGGGGGCCTATGAAGGGACGAATAGGGGGAGTAATATGTCCAGGGAATTCGATCTTTTAATCAGTGGAGGACTCGTTGTTTCCGGTTCAGGACTCCGCAGGACTGATGTGGGGATCAGAGGAGAAAAGATCATATCTGTCAGACCTGGGTTGAAGAAGGAAGGGGCCAATAGAGTCATTGATGCCTCAGGCAAATATGTGATGCCAGGGGTGATCGATGTCCATGTCCATCCTGTTTATGAGGATGATATGGGAGGGCTTTCCCTGACTGCGGCCTACGGAGGTGTAACAACCCTCATCCATTTTGCCTATGCAAAACCTGGGATGAAGCTGATCGACACGATCAAACAGTATCAGGAAGAAGGCTCAAAAAAATCCTATCTCGATTTTGGAATACATGGAACGCTCTTCGATCCGGCCTCTCAAATCGAAGAAATACCGAAGGCCTTCGAACTCGGCGTCTCTTCATTTAAGATGTTCATGGCCTATGCCAAGCTGAAGTGGATGACTGATGATTATCACCTCGCCGCCGCCATGGACCTGATCGCAGAATGTGGCGGCATGGCCATGGTCCACGCAGAGAATGGTCTGGTGACCGACTATCTCGAGGACCGGTCTTTGAAGAGGAGAGAGGATCAGAAGACCGTTTTTCTGAAAACGAGACCTGACTATCTGGAGGCAGAGGCGATCTTCAGGGCGATATCCATTGCGGCGATTACTCGCTGCCCCCTCTATATCGTCCATCTGAGCACGGCGAGAGGTGTGCTTCCTCTTCAACAGGCAAGGGCAGAGGGGCAGACCGTCTATGTTGAGACCTGCCCCCAATATTTAACGATGACCGATGCCAAACTTCAAAAATTAGGGCCCTTGGCTAAAATCGGGCCTCCCCTTCGGAATGAAAAAGACCGGGTCACCCTGTGGAAGGCGATCCAGGAAGGCATCATAGATACCGTGGCAAGTGACCATGCACCAAAGGTGAAGAAGATGGATGATCCCTTTTTTGAATCTCCATATGGCTCTCCTCAGACTGAGACAATGTTCACCGTCACTTACGACGAAGGTGTCAATAAAGGAAGAATTAAACCAACCCGATGCGTTCAACTTTTTTCAGAGAACCCTGCTAAAATCTTTGGCCTCTACCCGGAGAAGGGGACGATTCAGAAAAATGCCGATGCCGATCTAATCCTCTTCGACCCAAAAAAGACCCATACCATCCAACATCAGACCCAGCACTCAGGAGCCCCTTATACGCTTTATGAAGGTAGAAGATGCAAAGGGAAACCGATTCTTGTGATGCAGAGAGGAAAGATATTGATTGAAGACGGAGAGATGAAAGGAAAACCGGGTGATGGGAAGTTTCTTTCAACGAAGATAAATAGGGTTAAATTATAAATTCGAAGCACAAAATTCTAAAAAGATTGAAACCATTACTCCCGATGCTGGGTGTTCGATACTCGATTCTGGTTTTAACCAGCATCAAGTATCCAGAGGCCAGAATCTGCAGATAATCAAATTTTTAAATTAAAGAGGGAGGTATTACAAATGGCCAGCCTAAAAGGAAAAGACATTCTCCATGGAAATCAATTTTCGAAGAAAGATGTCGAAGCCATCCTGAAGGTGGCTTCAGAGTTTGAGAAGGAGTTGAAGAAGAAAGATGGTCTACCGCTTTTAAAAGGAAAGATCATCGCGACACTCTTTTATGAACCTAGCACACGAACCCGACTCTCATTTGAGGCGGCCATCCAGCGGCTGGGAGGAGGAGCCATCGGCATGGGATCTGTTGAGAGCTCATCGGTTGCAAAGGGTGAGACCCTGGTCGATACCATCAGGACCGTTTCTCAATATGCCGATGTGATTGTGCTTCGCCATCCCCGCACCGGATCAGCCAAAGAAGCAGCAGATGCCACCCCAATCCCTGTAATCAACGCCGGAGATGGGGCAGGGCAGCACCCCACTCAGGCGCTCCTTGATGTCTATACCATCCATAAGGAACTGGGTTCCCTTAAAAACCTGACCATTTCACTGGTTGGGGATCTAAAAAATGGAAGAACGGTTCATGCCCTGGTTGAACTTTTATCCCTTTTCCAGTCGAAACTCTATTTTGTCTCTCCAGGTTTCCTTCGAATGCCGGAAGAGATTACTGCGAATTTAAAAAGAAAAGGAATGAAAATCATTGAAACAGAGGACATGATGGAAGCCGCCAATGCAAGCCATCTCATCTATATGACCCGGATCCAGAAGGAGAGGTTCGCCGACCTCTCGGAATATGAGAAGGTGAAGGGCAGTTTTATCATTGACCAGACATTCCTCGAAAAATTGAAGAAAAAAATTACAATACTCCATCCCCTTCCAAGAGTGGATGAGATTCACCCTGATGTGGATACCTATTCCGGAGCCGCCTACTTTCGGCAAATGAGAAATGGTGTCTTCGTCCGGATGGCTTTATTAGCCATGATTTTCGGTAAACGATAATAGTCAAATTCCAATAACCAAATCCCCTGCCTACCGGCAGGCAGGCAAGCTCCAAATAATAACCAATGACCAATGACCAAACTACAATTAGCAATTAAAAGTGTTTAAGAAAATATGTCTTTGGGTATTGGTGCTTGGAATTTATTTGGATATTGGTATTTGGAATTTGGTTATTTCCTTATTGGTTATTGGAATTTGACTCACTGCACAAGGCTATTCCATGAAATCTCAGTTAGCCATTCTTGCCATCGGTGGAAATTCTCTAATCAAAGATAAAGACCATATCGCTCTGTCCTCCCAGTATGAAGCGATCCAGGAAACTTCGAAATATATTGCTGAACTAATTGCTGAAGGCTTGAGACTGGTGATCACGCATGGGAATGGTCCCCAGGTAGGGTTTATTTACAGAAGGGGGGAACTTGCCCGCCACGAACTTCCCCTTATTCCTCTCGACATTTGTGGAGCGGACACGCAGGGGGCCATCGGGTATATGATTCAAATGGCCCTTCTGAATGAGTTTCGTAGATTAAGAGTCAAAAAAAAGGTGGCCGCCGTGGTGACCAAAACCATTGTTGACAGGAATGACCCATCCTTTCAACATCCCTCAAAACCGATTGGCTCCTTTATGTCGGAGGAAGAAGCGACTACCCACAGGAAAGAAGCGGGGTGGCAGGTAATGGAAGACGCCGGTCGGGGTTTCAGGCGAGTGGTCCCCTCTCCCATCCCCAGAGAGATCATCGAGTTGGATGTCATCAGGTTATTGGTGGAAAACGGCACCATTGTGATCGCTGCCGGCGGAGGCGGCATCCCTGTCATACGGAATGAGCAGGGAGACCTCGAAGGCATTGAAGCCGTCATTGATAAAGATATGGGATCTTCCCTTCTCGCAAGAAATCTTGGCGCAGACACTTTCATTATTTCAACGCCTGTGGATGCTGTCTATCTCAACTTCGGAAAAGAGAATCAAAAACCTATCCGTTGCGCCACCCTTCCTGAAATAAAGCAATATCTGGGAGAAGGACATTTCAAGCCCGGTTCGATGAGACCGAAGATCGAAGCCATCATCCAGTTCCTTGAAGGAGGCGGCCAAAAAGCGGTCATTACTTCTCCGGAGAACCTATTGAAAGCGACCAGGGGAGAAACGGGAACCACCGTCACTAAATAAATTTTCTTGACTTAGCAAGAAGATTTTTATAAAAGGTATATCATGATTTTAGGAATTGAAGAGATTGAGAAGAAGGTCTGGGAGGAAGAGAAGCTCTTCCTGACGAAACAGGTCGGGATCCTCTTAATCAAGAACGATGCCATTAAATTCGGGGACTATATCCTTGCTTCGGGAAAGAAGAGCCCTTATTATATCGATCTGAGACTGACCATCTCCAGCCCGATTACGATGGACTGGATCGCCAACTCCTTGACCAGAATCGTCGTCAATGAGATCGGCAAGGATAAGATCGATAAGATATTGGGAGTGCCTACCGCAGGGGTTCCATTTGCCACAATGGTCAGTCAGAAGTTAGGCATCCCCCTCATTTACTACCGCCAGGCACGGAAGGAGCATGGCGTCAGAAAGAAGATCGAGGGCACTCTGGGCCGAAACGACCGGGTTCTCATCGTGGATGATCTGATCACAACAGGCGAGAGCGTGATTGAAGCGGCAGAGGTAGTGAGAGATCAGGGCGGTGTGGTCAATGAATTGGTTGTTCTGCTGGACCGTGAACAAGGAGGGAGAGAAAGGCTCAGGGCCTCCCGCATTGAACCTCATGTCCTGTTTAAAATATCTGATGCGATGGACTGGCTTCATAGTGTTGGTTTGATCGGCGATAAAATCTACGAGACCGTAAAAGAATATATCAACGGGGAAAACAAGGCTTCCCAGGTCACACC
>JASEHH010000060.1 GCA_030017685.1 Thermodesulfobacteriota bacterium
TCTTCAGGTATCTTCTTTTCAAGCATTGTCTTGGCTTCTTCAAGTTGGTTTTTATATTGATCCATCTCTTGCTTGACCTGATCTCTTTCTCTCCTGAGCTGGTTTCTCTCTGCGGAACTTTTCGAATCATTAAACTTTTCCGTCAATTCATTATACTTAACTCTTGTGTTCTCCATTTTTTCCTGGGCTGTCCTCAATTTCCTCTTCCATTCCTCAACCCTATTCTTCCAGTATTCCTCACCCCTGCCTAACTGGTCTTTATAAGTATCTTCCTTTCTCTTTGAGGATGGATCACCTTCAATTTTTGTTCCGCTTTTTTCTTCTGACACTCCAATTTTATCAGTTTTAGGTCTGTATTTATCGGGAATTTTTGTCACATCGTCCGTAAAATGAACGACCCCTTTATCGTCCACCCATTTATAAATCTGGGCGAATCCAGGAGTTGAAATAAAGATGAAAAGAATAATAAGGAGAATAATCTTCATAATACAATAATACCAGCAAATCCTATGCCAAAAGCAATTTACAATTTGATATTTTTTCTTTTATCTGTTATATTGAATATGGCCAGTGCATCAAACCATATCACCTCCTTGTTTCACCCCCAATTGATGTACTGGTTGGGATCAGTTAAAGCCCTCCTCTAACTGATCCCTTTTCCATTTATCAAATGATTTTAATTAGTTAGACTTATTTCCCACATTTTTTGTTTAAACCCTGTTGATAACTTAAAATTTTCAGTTTTAAATGGCGTGTCCTTCAAATTCTTTAACGATTTGCCTAATCTTTAATCAATCAATAAGCGAATATATTCAACTGGTTATAAAAATTTTTCGGTCAGATCATCTCCTTAGATATCATAGGCCGGGAATTCCGTTTATATTCCCTGACAATCCCATTCTGGGTATTTCGAGTTTCCAGGCTACTTCGTTCCATGAAATTTCTTCAGTCGATGGAATAGATCGAACCCCACCGTATGATGAAAAAGAGTTGGTTAATAACTTACAAGATTTAAAGGATAAGAGTCAAGATTTTTTTGAGGACCTGTGGATGATCTCAACGGCCTCTATGAATCGGATTAAAATATTCACGGATGCTCCCTAAAACAATATGGGGAATATCTTCCTTCTTTTTTACCGTAAATATATTAATATTCTTTCTTTTCTCCACCGCCTTTTCAAAACGTGCCGCATAAGGATTTTCTCCGATATGGACGGCGGTGATCCTATTCTGGATCTTTCCGAAGAATCCGATCAGGGTCTCCAAGTTGGTAATCTTCATATCCGTGATGATGAAGAGATCCATCTCTTTTTTTCTCTTAATCATGGGCATGATATCTTCGAGATCCAAGGCTGTTCCGCCTCCGAAATATTTACAGAGCACCCGGTAGACCTCTTCCCGGTTGGCGGTATAATCGAGAACATCTCGCCCCCCCATCGGGGCATCGCTGAAATTATAGACCGCTACCTTTGAATCGTTCCTCAAATAGGCATTGGTCACACAGGCGGCCCCCAAAACCGCATAGGAAAGGTTTTTCCGCGGATTGATCATGCTTCCCGATGAATCGATGATGATCAGACAGTCCGGTGCCCCTTCGATTTTTCCCCGGCCTTTTCCCTCTTTTTTCTTCCAGATCTGTGTGATCCCCGGCATGATTTTTCCAAAACTGGTCCAGATGTCGATGTCCTGGAAGGGCGATCCGACTTCCCACGGAGAATGGGAATGGGGATGGAGAGTTCCTACCTCTTCGAGGGGAATTTTCCTCAGCGGAATGGAATAATTTTCGGCCAGCTTCATATAGAAGAGAACATCGGCATCGATAGGAGCCCCCCTTCCCCTTCCCATTCCCCCTTCAATTCCATAACCCATCTCCTTCAGTTCCGCGGAGAAGTCTTCCACCACCTCTTTGAATTCTGAAAGCCCCATTGTCTTTTGAGCATAATCCCTCAATCCCTGATCGATCTCTTCATAGGAGTAGTGATCCAGATCATGTTCTCCCTGAGGATTGGACTCTCCTTTCCCGCCTCTGGCTTCCTTTTCATTTTGCTCCAAGATGAGAAGGGGTTTGAG
Source organism: Thermodesulfobacteriota bacterium (assembly GCA_030017685.1). Lineage (GTDB taxonomy): Bacteria > Desulfobacterota > BSN033 > BSN033 > UBA1163 > RBG-16-49-23. Next base: position 2,071 of record JASEHH010000060.1, read on the forward strand.
GGAGCGGGCAAACTTCCGGATGCTTTCAGGCCACCTGGAGCGATCCAGGTAGGGAATCCTCGCAAGCCTTCGGACTACCTCATCATCGCCTTTTTTAGAAGGAGAAATGCCCAGGTCGATTCCCCAGATTCTCTGATAAAGAGAGGCAATCACTTCCTCAACGGTTCCCTTTTTCAGATTTCGATGCAATTCCGGAATCTCCGTAGCCCTCTTTTTAACGCAGTGGGTATCGGCAATGACATCGATAAAGTAATTGGCCGCCTGTTTGGCCGACTCCTTATCGCCCATCACCTTTTTAGCTTCCGAATAGAGCGTGAGGTGGGTCTGAAAATCCCATGGGCAGAAGGTATAATGAGTAATTCCGTGATCGAGAAGAGCCTCAATCAGATTCTCCTCCGCCATTTTTCCGTTCAGGGTGGAGAGAAAGGCCGGGTTGATGGTCATCTGTTTATCTTTCATCTCTAATCCAACCCCGTCATTCTTTTCATTCCCTTCGTCCAAAGGATCGTGGACCTTTCCGATCTTCGGGATGGGTATCTCAGGGTAGAGATGTTTCCTCTTTAGCCGGGGCCAGATCTCTTCGATGATGGCCTGCAGTCTTTTTTCCTCCATGGGTCACCTAATAATAGAGGTTGGGATAACGGGCCTTTCCTGGATAGACAAGCTTATCCCTCTCGTAAACCTTTCCTTCAACGATATTTCCAAGTCCCCTCACCCTTCCTCCCACATAGATTTCACCGCCCATCATCCACTCTCCGGTATGGAGGCCGATGTTCTTTTTCACCAGTATCTTTCCGCCCCTCATTCCTGCTCCGGTCCAGTTCTTTGTGTTTCCCTCTACCACCAGCTCTCCACCTTCAAGGCCAATGCCCGTGAAATCGCCCGTATCCCCCTCCACCATCAGTCGTTTCCCCTTGGGCAGCCGAAATCCGATGAGATTGATCTCTGTCTTCAGCTCCGAGAGCTTCAGAACGATCTCCTCCTCCTTCGCATAATTACACAATGCGGAGATGTAGATTCCCGCCGGTCCTGGAATGAGATAGGGAATCTTCTGGGGACTCTCCAGGGCAAAACAAAAATCCTCGATATCTTCTGCCGAATAGTCGATCTCCTTAATATATTTCTCCGCCACCTCATAAGCCTTAATGATGGTATTATACTGCACCATCCAGACCAGTTCCTTTGCTTCTTCTTCCAGAAGCCTCTCATACCCCAGACGAATCTGGTCCATGATCACTTCGGTGGATTGGACGATTTGGTCCAGAGGGATCTCCGTCTTTCGAAATTGGAAGGTCTTAAATTCTTCGAAGGGGTTAAGGGTGTCGTGAACCTCTTGCTGAAGAGGATTTGGAGTCTTCTTCTTTAAACAAGCGTTCTTCATCAATGATTTCTTCTATGACGGATATCTTTCTTGATTTCGGTATAAATCGGATGATCTCCTTCCAGGGGCTCCAGGGATTCGCCCTGAAAGATCTTCGATCCCAGCGCAAGCGCATCCTTGAGATGATCGCTCTGCTCCCGGTATCTCTGGGAAACGGTCTTCACCGCTTCCTTGGCGAGGAAGATCTGAAAAGGATCATCCCGCTTGGCTCTTTCTTTTTGAGAGAGGACCTCATCCTTCCACTGGACCCGGTGCGAAAGGGTAAAGGGCATGACCGCCTTCACATGTTCGATATCGATTTCGGAGTCCCCCAACAACCATGCCAGTCCCTGCGAGAATAGTTTGATGGAAGTCGGAAGGCGATTCGAGGCGCAGTTTTTGATCTGACGGCAGAGATATCCTGTATAGTGGCACCCCTCCTCACAATTTTCTACGATCCTTTTCTGTCCGTAGCGTTCGCAGAAGGAGAGTTCGGCCAAAAGCATCCGTGCAAAAGCGCTGGCATCAAGGTCCAGATCGAGGCTTCCCATTTCGGTTCGAATCCGATCGCGGTCCCCTCTCCGAAGGGGTTTGACTTCCAGTGTCTCATGGACATATTCGCCGAAGGCGTTACAGATCTCCTCCAGCTTCGGGATCTTCTTCTCATAGGCGATCTTCGATTTCAGAACCCGATAGAGGTCTTTCTCATATTTGGGATGCCTCAGGATGTGCTCCTTTCCACGGGACTTCCCGATGAGAAAGGAGAGATTGGCGCCCGGATATCTCGACTCCACAATGACATCGAACCGATCGACCAGCGGGGCGATCAGCGTGTTGGTCCCTCCGTCCTGATAATTGGCGGTGGCAAAGAGGCAATATTCATCGTTGATGATCATCTCGTTCAGGTATTCCCAGTTCCCTCGGTCCACCCCGTCGAGAATCATGCTCTGCTTGGTCTCGGGGAGGCGGTTGATCTCATCCACGATCTTGACCGGCATCTGGGAAAAATTGGTCCACACCACATCCTCCTCCCCCCGGTTCAGTTTTCCAAGGTCGGGCCTGCCGATGATCTTCTCCTCGGTCTGTTCGGGATGGCCTGAAACTTCACTCCCCCAGATCACACCTAATGGAAATTGATACACCAATGAACAGATAAATTCAGCGGAAGTCGTCTTCCCCAATCCCGGTTCCCCGATGATCAGTTCTTTCCCTTTAGTCAGGCCGGTCAGCAGGCTTAAGAGGATGGTAGAATTATAGGATTCGCCTTTGATTTCGATATCGGGTCGGTTGAAGTAGAGATGGTCGCTGATGAATCGGTAGATCGCCATCACTTGTTTCTGATATCCATTCTTTTCCACGACTGACACCTTTCTATCATTCATTTCGAAATTTTATTAACACTTTGATGACCCAACTGCATGTCATTCCCGTGAAACTTGTCCTCGAAAGTATTAATCGGGGAACGGGAATCCAGGATTTAGTTCCCCATTAAAGACATCTGGATTCCTGCTTCCGCAGGAATGACAGGCTTTTTTTTATTTAATCAAAAAAGATTTTTAAAAACTTAAACCATTCTTATTAATCATAACACGGTCAATGCTTCTAAGACAAATAGAGCCCCTTAAAGATTCGTTTCAGAAATTTCTATCTGCCCTTCCGAAGCAAGGGCCTGGCGTGCGGCCTGACCGAGCTGGCGGTCAAAACGATGACCCAGTGCATAGACGCGGCAGATGGCCACCTTGGCCGGAATATACTGGAACAACCTCCGGAGGGGTTCCCTTGAAATCCTTTGGGTTCCCGGGTCGTAGATCAGCAGGGTCGCCCCCTCTGTCTCATGCCAGGGGTTGAGGGGCCTGGGGTCGTGATGGGCCATGTCGACATGAAATTCGACCTTTTTCAACTGCCTTGGCAAAAAGGTTTCCATCCTTCGTTTTACCTCTTCCGGAGTCAGGAAGATGGGGCGTCCAACCTCCATCTCTTTAAGGGTCAATCTTTCCTCAAAGACACTGCTCCATTTCAACTTTCTCGAAAGAACTTCGCCCCATTTTTCACCCAGCCGCTTCTCCTTCGCCGACAGGGATTTCTTCCATTCCATCACCTTCTCCATCAGAAACCAGTCGGTTAAGGCAAGGTATTGTTCGATCTCCTTGAGCGGATGATAGGGACAGAGGATCTCCATGGTCTCCTTAAAGATGTCCTGGAGTTGTAGGTCGATCGAGCGTGTCGTCCGGTGATAGTAAACATTGGAATAAAGGTAGAGCCGTGCATTGAGGAACATAGCCAGGGCATCCATTCCCCTTTTATCCAAAACCAATCCCTCTCTCCGGAAGAAGGTGTAATAGAGGAGACGCCTCCAGTCGATTGGGCCGATGGAGACGCCAGTCATATAAGCATCTCGAAGGACATAGTCGATATTGTCAAAAGTGAAGATTCCCCGGAAGAGCTGCCGGAGGAAGACGAGCCACTCCGGATGTCTTCGCCTCTCCCTTTTTAGCGGCCTTTTAATGAGAAAGGCCACCTGCTCCGGATCGAGCGCCTCCGATTTTCTGAAAGCGCCTCTAACGCTTCTCCGGATTCCCTTCAGGATGGAAGAGACTTTTTCAATGATGATGTGCTGTCCGATCTCCTCATGATTGGTCTTAAAGCGTGAAAGATATTGTTCATCGAAGAAATGGCAGAAAGGGCCGTGGCCGATGTCATGAAGCAGCCCGGCCATCCGCAGAAGCTCTTCGATATAGGAGAAGGATGGAAGTTCCGATTTAAAGAGATCAAAGAGGGAAGGATAAAGTTGCTCCGAAAAGATCCCTGCCACATGCATCGTTCCGAGGGAATGCTGGAAGCGGGTATGCTCTGCTGAAGGAAAGACCCAGCGGGCGCTCTGGAGCTGAAAGATGCGGCGGAGTCGCTGAACATAAGGAGAATCGATCACATCCCTTTCCGTCTTCTCCCCTGCGATGCGGTCGGTCATCACTATATAGTGATAGATGGGATCGGCAATCAGTCCGGTCCCCTGACCTTCGACCGCCCCTTTCTTTTCTGTGATCCCTGTCTTCATTACTCCTCTTGTGAGGAACGGGCCTGCTTCCCTTTTGGATTGACAAACTTTACCTTCCCTGCAGCCACCTCCCTCAGGGCGTTCACAATGGCCCGGTTATCCGTCTCCACCAGGGGTTTTGCCCCTTTCATCAACATCTTCGCCCTTTTCGCAGCCAGGGTGACCAGTTCAAACCGACTTTCCACATTTTTCAAACAGTCCTCTACCGTAACTCTTGCCATGATTTTTCTCCTTTTGGCCCCTCTCTGTAATGATGATCGCCTTCAATTTCTCAACGGCTTCCTCAATCCTCTCATTAATGACGATGTGGTGGTACCAGTGCGCTTCCTCAATGTCACTCTTCGCATGGGCGAGACGGAACTGAATTCTTTCAAGCGAATCGAGGCCTCTGCCCATCAATCGTTCCTTAAGGGCGTCTATGGAAGGCGGGAGAAGGAAGATCAATATGGCATGGTCAAGCTTTTCCTTCGCCTTCTTTGCTCCCTGAGTATCGATGTCGAGAATCAGATCCACCCCTTCTGTTTCAAGGGCCTTAAGATCGACCCGGGCCGTTCCGTAATAGTGTCCCAGTACCTCCGCCCACTCCAAAAATTGGTCCTTCTCAATCATCTCCATAAAAACATCATGGGGAATAAAGTGGTAATCGACTCCTTCCTGCTCATTGGCCCTCTGAGGCCGTGTGGTGTAAGAGACAGAGAAGCGAAGGCAAGGCAATGCTTCCATCACCCTTCTCACCAGCGTGGTCTTCCCTGTCCCCGATGGAGCAGAGATGATGAAGATTAAACCCCTCCCTTTTTTATTCTCCTGGTTCTTATCTTTCATACCCAATCCGGAAGATAAAATTCTCTGTAGGTGAGGGTTACGGTTACGAAGCCCGTTTCGGTTATTGGTTAAGGTTACGTAAAAAGAATTTAAAGACGATAAACGTAACCTTTTATTAACGATACGGGCATCCTTGCCGTTACCGTTGAACGTTTCTAACTAACTACTCAATATTCTGCGCCTGTTCCCGGACCTTTTCCAATTCGCTTTTGATCTCCACCACCTTCTGAGAGATCTCCGCATCATTGGCTTTTGCGCTCACCGTGTTGACTTCGCGATTAATCTCTTGAAGCAAAAAATCCATCTTCCTGCCCACAGATTCTTTCTCATTGAAGAGAAGCGCAAGCTGGCTGAGGTGGCTCTCCGCTCTCACGATTTCTTCGGTGATGTCCGTCCGTTCGGCCAGGAGAGCAATCTCCTGCTGTAACCGGCCGGGATCCACCTCGATCCCGCCCAGGAGAGATTGAAGCCTCTCCCGAAGCCTGTTTTGATAGGCCTCAACGTAAGAAGGCAGCTGCGCTTTGATCTCTTTTAGTTGCTGAGTAATCCGTTCCAGCCGGGTTTGAATGTCCTTCACAAGCGCATTCCCTTCCGAACATTTCATCTCGTCCATCTCCTGCAAAGCCCGCTTCAGGATCGGCACGATCTCCAGCCAGTAGGGTTCGATATCTCCAACCTCTTCTTTTGGGGAGATCAGGTCCTTTGCTCCCGCCAGCAATTCCAGGGTGATCTCACCCCTGAGCTGGAACTTATCCTTCAAGGAGAGGAGGGCCTGAAAGTATTGTTCGGCGAGGTTGGAATCGACCTGGAGTTGAAACTTTTCCCCTCCCAGGGCGTCCAGTTTAATGGAAACATCGATCCTCCCTCTTGAGACCTGCGACCGGATGATTTCCTTGATCCGGTTTTCAAAGATTGCCAGACGTTTGGGAAGTCTGATGTTGATATCGCTATATCGATGATTGACAGAGCGCGATTCCACAAGCACCTTTCCCAGACCGCTCTCCCCTTCCCCTCTTCCATATCCTGTCATCGATTTTAACATAAACGATCTTCCCTTTCCTTTTAATTTTCGAGATATCGCTTTCTGATCTGGTTGAAAAGTTGGATGGTCGTTTCCTGCCGGTAGTCAGGATAGGTCCAGTCCAATGGTTGAAAAGATTTATTTCTGTAGATTAGCGTCAAATCGGCATAGATGCCCTTTGCGAGATAGGGCCGGTGCGCATAGCCCTTCGTCGTAGCCAGGATGACATGGACCAGGCAGAGGTAGCCCGGGTCGATATTGATCCTCCGGTTTCCGCCGGAGCCGCCAAACTTCTCTTCCAGACGGTTGGTGATGAGTTTAATGTCGGGAAGGGAATCCCGTGAAACGAGCTGTTCGAAAGTGATGAAGTGACGAAACAGGTTTTCTCCCATCTCTTGAGCATAATAGTCGGTGAAATCGAATGGAAGTTTTTCGCTAACAAAGTCGATTTCACCAAAATCCTTCTTCAATTCTTCCATCCCTTGGTAAAAGATATCATCCTCTCCGGTAATCAAACTCATAAACAGTTTTGCTGGTCGAGGTTCGCCGGGTTTTCCCATCTTTTCAATCTTTTTTTAAATAGATGAAAAATTCCTTATTTCCTTTGGGACCTAACAGTGGAGATTCGATCACGCCAAAAACCCTCAACCCCAGGCTATGGCAAAAGTTGGAAATCCTGTCGATCACCTTCTGATGCAGGACGGCATCCTTCACCACCCCACCTTTTCCGACCTCGCCCTTCCCCACCTCAAACTGGGGTTTGATGAGCCCGAGGATAGCCCCTCCATTTTTCAGAAACCCTAAAAGATGGGAAAGAAACTTTTCTATGGAGATGAAAGAGGTGTCAATTAGGATCAGGTTGACGTCTTCATCCACCTCTTCCCTCTTCAAATAACGAATATTTCTCCTCTCCAAATTGATCACCCTAAAGTCTTTCTGTAATTTCCAGGCCAACTGCCCGTAGCCCACATCCACGGCATAAACCTTTCGAGCTCCCTCCTGCAGAATGCAGTCCGTAAATCCACCTGTTGAGGCGCCCACATCCATCACCACCATCCCCGTGGGATCGATTCCAAAAGCTTCGATCGCTCCCTTTAACTTCCTTCCTCCACGGCTCACATAGAGCGGATCTTCTTCCTGAAGCCTGATATTAGCCTCCGGATCCACTTTTACTCCGGGCTTATCAATCATCGCTCCATCGACGAGAACCTTTCCCTCCATGATAAAGGCCCTCGCTTTTTCCCGGCTTTGAACAAGACCCTTCTCCATTAAAAGCTTGTCGAGCCTCTCTTTCCTTGCCGCCTTGCCTTTGACCGAAACACCAGGCTCGATCATTCGTTCATCATAGCGCGTGTGGCTGACCATCGGCAAATCGTCACTTGGGGTTGTGTGAAAGATCGACGATGGAGGCAATGGCCTGATTCGACCGTACCGATGGCGATCTCCATTCCTCGACCATCGCTTTTGCCTCTCCGAATATCCCGTTTTCATCGATCCCGTATTTCTCTCTAAGAAGAGATTGGGGTCCGTGTTCGATAAAACAGTCGGGAATGCCCAGCCGCCTCACCGGAATGGATAAGAGGTTTTTCTCCTGGAAGAGTTCGAGAACCGCGCTTCCAAACCCTCCCATCAGAACATTCTCCTCAACGGTGAGGACTCTCCCTGTTCTTGTTGCCCAGTGGCAGAGGAGGTCTCCATCAAGAGGCTTCAGAAACCGGCTATTGATGATTGCGGCATCGATTCCGATCTCCTCAAGTCTCTGGGCGGCACGGAGCGAAGGATAGACCGTGGAACCGATGGCCACGATGAGGACATCCTTGCCCTCCCTGAGCACCTCCCCTTTACCGATCTCGATCGAATTGAGGATCTCACTTCTCTTCGCGCCCACTCCCCTTGACCTCGGATACCGGAAGGCCACTGGCGCAGGACAATCCACGGCGGTTTTAATCATGTGCCGGAACTCCTCTTCATCTTTGGGCACCATCACGATCAGGTTCGGGATGTGCCTGAGATAAGAGAAATCGAAGAGGCCATGATGGGTCGGCCCGTCCTCCCCCACAATTCCCCCCCGGTCAAGTGCAAAAACAACCGGAAGGTTCTGAAGACAGACATCCTGAAGGATCTGATCGTACGCCCTCTGAAGAAACGTGGAATAAATGGCCACGACCGGTTTCATGCCCTCGAGGGCAAGACCTGCGGCAAAGGTGACCGCATGCTGTTCCGCAATCCCGATGTCATAGAACCGGTCAGGGAACCTTATTGCAAACTCTTCCAGACCTGTCCCGCTCTGCATGGCCGCTGTAATGGCGATGAGCCTTCTATTCTCCCCGGCCAATGTGCAGAGCGTCTCTCCAAAGACTTCGGTATAGGTGGGAGGAAGGGGAGCTTGTCCTTTCCGGATCTCTCCGGTCTCGATGTCGAAAGGCGGCACGCTATGGTAAAGGGAGGGGTTTCGTTCCGAAGGACCGTAGCCCTTTCCTTTTTTGGTGATCACATGGACGAGGAAGGGGCCTCTCAATTTATTAATATTCTGAAAGTTTTCAATCAGATGATCGAGACGGTGACCATCAATCGGTCCGATATATTTCATGCCCAGCTCTTCAAAGAGGAGCCCGGGCATGAGAAGGCCTTTGAGCGACTCCTCAGCCTTTTTGGCAAAACGGAGGGCCGATTTCCCGATGCTCGGGATGGTCTCGAGAAAGTCCTTCATCTCATCCCGGAACCGGTTGACGAACTGGCCGGTCATCAATCGGTTGAGATAGGAAGAAAGGGCGCCCACATTGCGAGAGATCGACATCTCATTATCATTCAGGACGACGATCAGGTCCTGGTCGATGTGGCCTGCCTGATTGAGTCCCTCGAAGGCGAGGCCTGCGGTCATCGATCCATCCCCAATGATGGCGATCGGTCTTCCTTCTTCCCCCTTAAGCCTCTTTGCCTCTGCGATCCCCAGCGCGGCTGAGATGGAAGTGCCGCTGTGGCCGGAATCAAAGGTGTCGTAAGGGCTCTCATCCCTCTTGGGAAAGCCGCTGACCCCTTCGTATTGCCTCAGGGTGTGAAAACGATTCCTCCTCCCGGTGAGCAGTTTATGCGCATAACTCTGATGACCCACGTCCCATATCAATTTGTCTCTGGGGAGGTCGAATACAAAGTGAAGGGCGATGGTCAACTCCACCGTGCCCAGGTTGGAGGCAAGGTGTCCCCCATTTTTTGAGACGGTGGCAAGAATCTCCTTACGGACCTCTTCGCAGAGCGTCTCCAGTTCCTCTCCGTCGAGTCTCTTAAGGTCGTGCGGGTGGTTGATCTGGTCCAATAATTTCGTCATCAATCAGGATTCCCTCAGGATGATGAACCTGGCAATTTCTTTGAGCGGCTCGACTTCAGGTCCAAAAGGATTGAGGAGATCGATGGCGGATTCCATCAATTCCGTTGCCCTCCTCCTCGACTCTTCAAGCCCCAATAAGGAGGGGTAGGTTGCCTTTCTCTTAAAAAGATCGCTTCCCGTGCTCTTTCCCAGCAATTCAGCCTTTCCCTCCACATTCAAAATATCGTCAACGATCTGAAAGGCGAGGCCAATTCTCTCTCCATACCGGGTGAAGGCCTTCAGGGTCTCATCATCCCCTCTCCCCAATTTCACCCCTGTCCGGACCGAGGCTAAAATAAGCGCCCCGGTCTTATGGGTATGGATATATTCCACTGTTGGGAAATCGACCTCCTTTCCCTCTGATTCGATGTCAGCGACCTGACCTCCAACCATCCCGGAAATTCCCGAGGCCCGGGCGATCTCATTCACAATATCGAGAATAACTGCCAAATCACCGGAAGACGGTTTCGTCATCAATTCAAAAGCTTTTGTGAGGAGACCATCCCCTGCCAAGATCCCGATCGCCTCTCCGAAAACTTTATGGCAGGTGGGCTTTCCCCTTCGGTAGTCATCATTGTCAATGGCTGGAAGGTCGTCGTGGATCAGGGAGTAGGTATGGATCATCTCCAGTCCGCACGCAAAGGGCAGGATTTTGTCTCCCTTTCCCCCTACCGCCTCAAAGGCAGCGACGGACAGGATGGGCCGTATTCTCTTTCCTCCGCTAAAAAGGCTGTGCTGGATGGCCTTGCGAAGAGAGGTTGGGAAACCCGCTTCCCCGCTCTTCTCTGTCCGGTTGGGCAAATAGTTCTCCAGAGCTTTATCCACAATCTCTTTTTTCTCCTGGAGATATTTTTTGATATCCATTAGATCCTACTCATCTTTTTCGGGTTCGATATCAGCTGAATATTTAAAAGAAAATTGTCCTGAGTTTATTGAAGGACCCTGTCCGGGGTTTCCGGAAGGATCAAAGGGCTCCGTTTCCAGAGCTCCATCCTTGCCTTTAAGAAGGATCTCCACTCTCTTTTCCGCTTCATCCAGTTTCTGGTTACAGAAACTGGAAAGTCGAATCCCTTCCTCAAAGAGCTTTAAGGATTCTTCCAGGGAGATATCCCCCTCCTCCAGTTGAGAGACGATCTTTTCCAACTTATCCAAAGCGTCTTCAAACTTCTCCTTCTTTTCTCTTGGCATTCGAAATCTCCAATAGTATTAATGTAATATATAATATTATCTCTTCAAAGCTGCTATCGTCAAGACCTCTCTTTTTCCTCAACACTGCAGGACAGGGTTCCCCTGTGCAGTTTTACCTCCACTTTATCTCCAACCAAAACCTCAGCCGCATCCCTCAGGATTTTAAGGGAGGGAAGTTTTCGGGTGATACTGTATCCTCTCTGAAGGATGGAGAGGGGACTCAGTGAATCCAGTTTCCCTAAAATTCCCTTTAAATTTTGTTTCCTTATTTGAATCTTATGTCTCATATTCTGGCCTAACCATTTCCTCGCATCCGAGAGGGAGGTCTCCATATTCCTTATTCTCTGGAAGGGGCTCTGGAGATTTAATCTTTCGGCAAGGAATAACCTTTTCTCCTTCCTCCTTGTTACGTTCCACAGGAGGAGCCTTCGAGATTGATTGACCAGGTCATCCAGTCTTAAAAGGTAGTCTTCTATCATCTTTCGGGGATCGATTAAACCTTTTTTGAGATGAAACAGATTGGTTTTCATTTCCTGCAAATATTGAGTCATTTGATTTTCAAGAACGCCCTTCAGATGATGAAGATTCCTTTTCAACTCTCTTTTATCCTTGACCACCAGCTCTGCTGCGGCAGAGGGTGTCGGCGCTCTCAGATCGGCAACAAAGTCCGAGATCGTGTAATCGGTCTCGTGGCCCACCGCAGAGATGACAGGTATCCCTGAATGGTAAATTGCCCTTGCCACCTCTTCCTCATTAAAAGCCCAAAGATCCTCCAGTGATCCCCCTCCCCTTCCGATAATGATTACATCCGCATTCTTCATCCTGTTGAAGCGCCTTATCCCTTCGGCAATCTCCCGTGAGGCCCCTTCACCTTGAACCCGGACAGGATGGAGGAGAATGGCGACATTCTCAAATCTCCGATGGATGATCTGGATCATATCCTGAATGGCTGCTCCGGTAGGTGAGGTGACGATTCCAATGGTCTGGGGGAGGATCGGAATCTGTTTTTTCCTGCTGGTCTCAAAAAACCCTTCCTTTTCAAGTTTCTCTTTCAACTGAAGAAAGGCCAATTGAAGAGCGCCGATCCCTTTGGGTTCCATCCCTTCCAGGATGAGCTGATAATCTCCCCTCTTCTCATAGAGGGTAACCCTCCCGCGGCAGATGACATGAAGGCCGTCTTCAGGAACAAAGCGGAGGGTCCGGGACTGCATCTTGAAGAGGACAGCCCTGATCTGAGAACTTTCATCTTTCAAGGTGAAATAAATGTGCCCGGAAGGAGGAACCCTGAGGTTGGAGATCTCTCCTTCGACCCATAGATCGAAGAATTTGACCTCAAGGGTGGCCTTGATCTCTTGTGTCAGTTCTGAGACGGTAAGGATATACCGGAAAGGAAGTTCCATGTTGGTGTAAATATAACAGAAAGGATTCAGGGAGTAAAAGGGGCTTTAAAAATGGCCCGTAATTTATCTTTCCTAAGTCTTTTTCCGAATTCCGCATTATTTTCTCTTTTTTATCGTCCATCGTCTATCGCTTGCCCGCCGAAACTTCAGTGTAGTCGGGTCCTTCTGCTTACTGCTTTCTGCCACTTGCTTTCTGCCTCAAGCGCACCGTTTCTTTCTTCTCCGAACTCCCTGCCTGCGCCTGCCTGCCGGTAGACAGGGTAGGCAGGCGAACTCCCTACTCCGAACTAAGCTTTATCCAGCACCTCCCGCACTTTTCTGGCCAGATTCTCCAGGGTAAAAGGTTTCTGCATAAAATTTATTCCTGGTTCCAGTATCCCATGATGAAGGATCGCATTATCTGTGTAACCTGACATATAGAGAACCTTCATCTCCGGATGAATTTGTTTAAGTCGCTCCGCTAACTTGCGACCGCTCATCCCAGGCATCACCACATCCGTCAGGATCAGATGAATCCGGCCTTTGAACTCCTCACAGAGAAGTAAAGCCATTCCCCCTTCAGGAGCATCCAGAACCCTATATCCAAGACTTTTCAGCGACCGCACCGCCAGTTTCCGAACCGTCTCCTCATCCTCCACCACCAGAATCGTCTCATTGCCCCTCGGAATCTCTTTGACAACCTCTTGCTTCTGCTCTGTTAAGGGTTCGTCCACCTGAGGCAAGTAGACCTTAAAGGTCGTCCCCTGACCGGGTTCACTGTAGACCCAGATGTTGCCTCCGCTCTGCTTCACTATTCCGTAGACGGTTGATAGGCCCAGCCCGGTCCCCTTGTCTTGCTCTTTCGTCGTAAAGAAGGGCTCAAAAACCCGTTCCTTCACCTCCGGTGTCATCCCCACTCCCGTATCGCTGACCGAAAGCATCACATATCGACCTGGTTCAACGGCAATGTGTTTATGTGCATATTCTTCGTCCAACTCCACATCGGCTGTCTCAATCGTAAGTTTTCCCCCCTCTATCATCGCATCCCTCGCATTGACTGCAAGGTTGACGATCACCTGTTCAATCTGCCCGGGGTCAGCCTTGACCTTTCCAATCCCCTCGGGAAGAACGGTCACCAGATCTATATCCTCTCCGAGGAGCCGATGAAGCATCTTATCAAGCCCCTTGACAATAAGGTTCAGGTCCAGGACCTGCATCTCCATGACCTGCTTCCGACTGAAAGCCAGAAGCTGGCGCGTCAGGTCCGCCGCCCTTTCAGAAGCTTTTCTGATTTCTTCGATATTTCCCCTCAATGGATCTCCTTGCTTGAGATCAAGCAGGGAGAGTTGAGCGTTGCCGGAAATGATCGTCAGAAGGTTGTTAAAGTCATGGGCAATGCCTCCTGAGAGGCGACCAATCGCCTCTATCTTCTGAGACTGACGAAGCTGGTCATGAAGAGATACCTTTTCTTCTTCAGATCGCTTCCGTTCGGTGATGTCTCTGATCCAAACTTGGATTCCTGGTTCATCTCCAAACATGATCCCACGGGCTAAAACCTCTCCATCAAAGGCAGAACCATCTTTGCGCTGTAATTTGACCTCATATTGGGAGGGAACCTCCTCTCCCAACATTCTCGCTCGTGCCCGCTCCCGGGTTAAAGCTTGATAGTCAGGATGGTAGACCAACCAATGATCCATTCCTTCTAATTCGTTCTTATCATAACCGAGCATCTCGTACAGACGTCGATTAGCAAAAATAATCTTTGGACCTTTTTGGATAAAGATCCCATCAAAACTCTCTTCTACCAATATTCGGTATCGCTCCTCACCTTGTTTTAATGCCTCCTCCGCGCGCTTGCGTTCGGTGATGTCCTCCATCGCTCCCTCGTAATAGATCACCCGGCCGCTCGCATCACGGACAGCCCTGCTATCCTCCTCGACCCAGATGACTGTTTCATCCCGGCAACGGAGCTGTTTTTCATGATTTCGAACCTCTCCTTCGCGGTCCATCATCTCCTGCCATTTCTTCCGATCCTCCTTATTGACATAGGTCTCTTCTAATTTTGCTATAATTAAAGATTCCCGATCCGGAAACCCCAGCATCTGTATCAGAGGAGGGTTGGCATCGATGATCTCGCCTTTGGGTGTTGTGCGGTAGATCCCCACCGGAACATTTTCAAAAAGCTTCCGGTACCGTTCTTCGCTCTGCCGGAGCGCCTCTTCAATTTGCTTTTGCTCGGTGACATCCACTTGGGTGGAAATACTGTAGAGAGGATTCCCGTTCAGGTCATTGATCGTATCCACGTTCAACAGGACATCCAGTATCTTTCCCTGCCTGGTGATTATCTGCATCTCCTCGTTCTTGAGTTTTCCTTCTTTTTTCCACCTCTCAAAAAGCTGACTGGCCTTGGGGCGAGAAGACGGGGCATAAACCGTATCAACCAGCACCTTACCTATCAGTTCCCCTTTGCTCTCATACTCCAGCGTTTTGACCGCTATCGGGTTACATTCCAAGATCTTTCCATCCAGGGAGACATTGTAAGCTATAATCGGCAAGTTTTCGAAGAACTCTTGCAGTTTAAAGCGTGCCGTGTTCAGTTCCTCCTCTTCCCGCTTGCGCTCGGTTATCTCCTGCCCTAAAGCCTTGTTAGACTCCTCCAACTGCTCCACCTTATCTTCCAACTTTCGAATGAGGGCTTGGTTGTACAATTTCAAATAGACCGTTTCTTCGGCCACTGCCTTCCTCTTCACCACCAGTTGACCAGAATTGTGCTGCTCAATAACCTCCCGCAGCATCCCGACAAACACTTCAGGCTCCATCGGCTTCCTGATGAACCTTTCTGCTCCCAAGCTCATCGCGAATTCCTCGTCATTTGCATCGGTATAGGTGGCGGTGTAAAAAATAAACGGAATGCCTCTCAGCTTTTCGTCGCTCTTCACATCCTTGCAGAGCTGGAACCCGTCCATTACAGGCATGAGGATATCGGAGAGGATGATATCCACCCTTTCGGCCCGTAACTTCTTAAGGGCCTCCTCTCCGTTCTGGGCAGAGACTACCTCGTAGCCGCTTCCCTTGAGCAGGGTCTCCAGGAGATAGCGCTCTTCAGCCTTGTCGTCAACGATCAGGATCTTCATCTTTAACCCCTTTTGAAAGTTTCAGGTTTAAGGTTTGTATTTTACCCCTTTAATTTTTGTTTTCCGAAGATAATTCATTAATCTACCGACCATGCCTCCAATTTCATTTGTAAAATTATATAATCTTTCAAACATCTCTTTGTTTATATAACCTTGATCAAGGCCAATATAGAGATGTGTTCTTACTTCGCCCGTAGATCCTTTCGCTATTCCAAGGAATTGAAGAAATTCCCCTGTTCCACCTCGTTCAAACCCTTCTGCGATATTGGCCATGATTGAAATACAAGCCCTCCTGATTTGATCACGCAACCCATAATCTTTTAAAAAGGCACCTCGATTAGATATGGTGTAGATTTCACTTGTAAGTTCCCTCGCTTTTTTCCAGACCTCTATTTCTTCAAATTTCTCAATCGTTGCCATATTATCCCTCCAATCATCAACTTTAAGCTTGAAACCTTAAACTTTAAACCTGAAACTTATTTTATAAACTTCTCCACTTCTCCCATGAAGGTCTCAGGGTCAATCGGTTTCTCAATATACCCTGTGCAGCCTGCGGCCAGCGCTCTTCCCCTGTCGCCGTTCATGGCATACGAGGTGATGGCAACAATGGGAACCCTCCCATCCCCCTTTGACGCCCTTATCCTCCTCGTTGCTTCCATGCCACCCATATCCGGAAGCTGGATGTCCATGAGGATAAGATCGGGCTTATCTTTTATCGCAAGCCTTATCCCCTCCTCACCGTTTCGAGCCTCAATCACCTCATAGCCGTTCTTCTTCAAAATGAAATTGACCAAATAGAGGTTCTGCTCATTATCCTCGATGACCAGAATTCTTTTCATTTCTGTAGACCTCCTCTTTTCTCTAACCCTTCCTCCCCCCGAGATTGTGTCGCAATTAGCCGTTAGCCCTTCGACACGCTCAGGACGAACGGCTAAGTAATTGATTTTTAATGTGCCGTAGTCCGTTTGTGGTGAGCCTGTCGAACCATGAACGGACTTGCGACACAGCCTCCCCTTGTGGGGGAGGATAATATTTGGAAATTTTCATGGTTCGAGGGAGGCCTTTTGGCCATGACTAATTTATTTTTTTAAAATAACGGCAGGCCTTCAATCTCTTCAAAGTGACTGTCACATGAATAGAGCGCCAAACCATGCTTCATGGCATTGGCGGCTATCCAGATGTCGTTGGTGGGAATGGGCCGGCCTTTTGCCTTCAATCTTTTGACAATCAAAGCATAGTAATCTGCCGTTTCGAGATCATGCAGGAGCATATCAACCCGGGGAGAGTTGAGGAACGCTTCTAATTCCTGCCTGTTTTTCTTTTCCTTGTCTCCGAGAGAAAACCCGGAAAAGAGCTCGGCGATGACCGTTATGTCTACGCCGATGAGGTCGCAATCTCTGAGCGCCTCAACGACACTTTGGTCATTGCACTTGAAAGAGGTGTAAATGTTCGTATCGATCGCAATCCGTCTCATTTCCAGACATCCTCATCGATTTTCTCGAAGATTTGAGTGTTTTTCTGAAAAGCTTTTGCTTCTTCCTTGCTCCAACCGCCAGCCAGAGCATCCAGATCGAGGTGCTTTTTAAACACCGGTTCTTTCCCCATACCGGTCACTTTTTTCAGCACCTGCAGGATCCACTGATTCACGCTCAGGCTGTTCTGCTTCGCCCGGGACTTGATCACCCGGTCCAGTCCGGGGTCAATGCCGCGAATGGTAATCGTCTTCATCGTCGTCCTCCACATGCACAATGTGATGTCATTTTAATGGTAATAAATGATTGCACATTAGTCAAGCTTTTTTCTTTATTGCAATTTAGATACTGATTACGGGGTCAGGCCTGCAATATTGCAATTTATTGCGAAATATGACTTCATTTCTCGCAAGCCGAGGGTGACGGTGTCACAGGGCGCAGGGCTACAGATTTTCGTCTGGTTACAGGTATGTCAAATAACTGTGTCAGAACGATAAAACAATAATTGACAGCAAAGTGCAATTTAGTTATAAATTTCACAAATATTGAGGAGAATTAAATTGAGCAGATTTAGACTCGAAGAAATGCGGGACATGGCCAAAGCCGTCTTTTTAAAGGCTGTTTCTGCGGTTGATCCCTATCAGAGGCTTAGAGAGATCGCTCATATCGATAAGAATCGTTTGATCATCGGAACTGAAGAAGTTTTGGAAAAGGTCTTCGATCTGAATGAATTTGAAAGGATCTTCCTCGTTGGAACCGGAAAAGCCTCTTCGTCCATGGCTCAAGCCATTGAAGAGTTATTTGGTGGTCGAATTACAAAAGGATTGATCACCACTAAATATGGACATGCCCTGCCATTAAGGTTTACCGAAATCATAGAAGCAGGCCATCCCTTACCCGACCCCAATGGGCTGGAAGGGGCCCGGAAGATTAAAGACCTTCTCACCAACACCGGCCCCAAAGATCTCGTCCTCTTTCTCATCTCCGGAGGAGGCTCCGCCCTTCTGCCACTTCCTGCGGATGGGATCACGCTTGAAGAGAAGCAGGAGTTAACCCAGCTTCTCTTAGATTGCGGAGCGGATATCAAGGAGATCAATACGATCCGGAAACATATCTCGCAGATGAAGGGAGGCTGGCTTGCCCGATGGGCTTATCCTTCGACCATCATCACTTTCATCCTTTCGGATGTCGTTGGAGATCCCCTTGATGTGATTGCCTCCGGCCCTACTGTCCCCGACCCCTCCACTTTTCAAGAAGCCTGGGAGATCCTCAAGAGATATGGTCTGATTAATGAGATCGCCTCCTCCATCCGAAACCATCTTCAGGCAGGGAGAGAGGGTAAGATAAAGGAGACTCCAAAGGCCGGGGAGAGTGTTTTTGAAAAGGTTCATAATATGATCATCGGTTCAAATATCATTGCCCTTCAGGCTGCGGAGAAGGAATTCTCATTGGCCGGATTCAATACGATTACACTCTCCTCTTCCATTGTGGGGGAAACCAGGGAGGCAGGACGATTCCACGGAGCCATAGTAAGGGAGGTGGTATCTACAGGCAAACCCATAGGTAGGCCTGCCTGTATCCTTTCAGGAGGAGAAACAACCGTAACCATCAGGGGTAGCGGCCTGGGAGGAAGAAACCAGGAGTTTGCCCTATCAGGGGCTTTTGAGATCAGCGGATTGGAAAATGTGGTCCTTCTGAGCGGGGGTACGGACGGAACGGACGGCCCAACCGATGCGGCCGGAGCCATGGCTGACCATACGACGATCACCAGGGCAAGGCAAATGGGCCTGGATCCCGTGAAATATCTTGAGAATAACGACTCTTACCACTTTTTCAAGAAACTGGGCGACCTGCTCATCACCGGCCCGACCCGCACCAATGTGATGATGGATGTGAGGATACTTTTGGTGGATTAAGTGGATTCACCCCCACCCTCCCCTCCCCCATCGAAAGCTGATCCTTACCCATAAATGGGGGGGCTGGACACAAGGGGCTAAGTTCTATGT
>JASEHH010000173.1 GCA_030017685.1 Thermodesulfobacteriota bacterium
TTTAGCTCACTATAGTCACTTTTAACTTTAGCTCACTTTAGGCACTTATTATGTTCCTTTCCGATACCTCTGTTCGGCGGCCTGTCGTCGCCACGATCGTCACGTTAGCCCTTGTCTTTTTTGGAGTCCTCGGATACCAGCGCCTTGGCATCGATCTCTTTCCCCAGGTTGATTTTCCTTATGTCACCGTCACCACAACCCTTTTCGGCGCCGCACCGGAAGTGATGGATACGGATGTTACTGATCCCATTGAAGAGCAGGTCAACACCATCGAAGGCGTCAAACATATCACCTCCGCAAGCGGTTATGGATTTTCACAGGTGGTGGTTGAATTTGAACTGTATCGCAATATCGATTCCGCAGTTCAGGATGTGAGGGCAAAGGTCGATCTGGCGAGAAGGAAACTACCGACCGATATTGATCCGCCCATCATCGATAAATTCGACATCAATGCCATTCCCATCCTATGGCTTTCCATGAAGGGCAATCTCCCCCTCCAGCGAATGGGGATGATCGCCGACGAGGTGTTGAGGCCTCAGCTGGAGTCGATCCAGGGGGTCGGGACGATCAACCTGGATGGCTATGCGAAAAGGGAGATTCGGGTCTGGCTTGACGGAAAGAAGCTGGAAGCCCACCGGCTCACCTCGAATGATATCGCAAAGGCTTTTCTGACAAAGAATGTGGAACTGCCCGGTGGGATCATCGAGAGCGTCGATCGTGAGTTTACCGTCCGGAATCTGGGTGAACTCCGTAGTATCGAGGAGTTCAACAACCTGATCATCCTCTATCAGAATGGGGCGCCCATCCGCCTGAAGGATGTCGGTTGGACGGAAGATGGCACAGAACCGGTCCGATCGATTGCCCGGTTTAACCGGGTTCCTGCGATTGGATTGAGCATCATCCCCCGTTCCGGAGCCAATGTGGTGGAGGTGGCCCGCACGGTCAAATCGAAACTCGTTGAGATGAATAAGACCCTTCCTCCGGGGGTCGAGGTCTCCGTGTCTTTCGACAGCTCTTTTTTCATCGAGGAGGCGATTTCCGATGTGGGGTATGATGTCTTCCTGGGCGGGATCCTGGCTGCGGGAGTGATGTTCTTCTTTCTTCTCAGCGTCCGGAGTACGATCATCACCGCCCTTGCGATTCCCGCTTCTCTGATCACCAGTTTCGGCATCATGCATTTTATGGGTTTTACACGAAACTATATGACGATGCTGGCCCTCTCGATGATGGTAGGGGTGGTCATCGATGATGCGATCATCGTCCTCGAAAATATCTACCGTCACATGGAAGAGGGGCAGGATCCAATGTCTGCTGCGAAAGAGGGAGCTTCGGAGATTGCCTTTGCCGCCACTGCCGCGACCTTCTCCATTGCCGCAGTCTTTATCCCTGTTGCCTTCATGGGAGGGATTATCGGGCGGTTCTTCTATCAGTTCGGTGTCACCGTAGCCGCCTCCGTCATCGCCTCACTGGTCATTGCGCTGATCCTGATCCCCATGCTCTGTTCACGGTTCCTGAAGGTGGAAGACAAGAGGAGCAAACTCACCCATGTTTTGGAACGAGGTTATGAGAGGCTTGAAGACCAATACCGGAAGGCTCTAACCTTCTGTCTGAGTCATCGGTGGCTCGTTGGGGTCATGGCCACATTGATTTTTATCGGGAGCGTGGCCATCCTCATCAATCTGAAGAGCGAGTTTGTCCCCAAATCGGACGAAAGCCGTTTCCTCATCCATCTGGAGACGCCTACGGGATCCACCCTCCATTACACGGACGATAAAATGAGGAAAGTGGAGGGACTGGTCCTCAACTTGTCTGAAGTTAAAAATATTTTTTCCACGATTGGTGTGGGGGCCCGAAAAGAGGTGAACAAAGGGATATTGCTGATCGCCTTGAAAGACCGCGGGGAGAGAAAGCGCACACAGCATGAGGTTATGGCCGGCCTAAGGGAAGAGGTTAGGGGAGTTCCGGGATGTAAAGTCTATATCGAAGACTTCGAGCCCGTTGCCGTGGGGGGAAGGCGCGGAGCCCCCCTGCAGTTTGACATTAAAGGTCCAAATGTGAAGGAACTGGAGGCGATATCCAGTCAGATTATAGCGGAGATGATGAAACGTCCGGGGTTTGTGGATGTCAGTTCCGATCTCGAATTGACGAAGCCTGAAGTGAGGGTCTTTATCGACCGGAATAAGGCATCCGATGCGGGCGTGGATGTCCGCGAGATATCTTCCGCCGTCCGACAGATGATCGGAGGACAGGAGGTCTCCAAGTTTAAGGATGCGGAGAGGGCCAAACGTTATGATGTAAGGGTCAGGTTGATTAAGGATCAAAGGATGAGTCCTGAAGACATCGCACAGATCTCGATTCGTACTCCCAGAGGGGGGTTGATCAAATTGGCCCAAGTCATCCGGGTGGAAGAGGGAATCGGGCCCAATTTGATCAACCGCAAAGATAGACAGAGAAGCGCAACGATTTATGCGGATACAGCGGGCGGAAAGGCTCTGGGCGAGGCGATCGAAGAGATGGAGGATTTGGCTAAAAAGATGATCCCCTCAGGATATTCCCACAGCTTTTTCGGTCAGGCGGAGGCGTTTAAAGAATCTTTCCGCTACCTGATCAATGCCCTGATCCAGGCCATCATCATTATCTATATGGTTCTGGCGATTCAATTTAATAGCTTTCTCCATCCTCTCACCGTGATGCTGGCCCTTCCCTTGAGCACAGCAGGAGCCTTTGGCGCCCTCTATCTGACCGGTGATACCATCTCCATCATCAGCATGATCGGGTTGATCACCCTGACGGCCCTGGTTGTCAAAAATTCGATCCTGCTGGTCGATTATACAAACACATTAAGAGAAAAAGGAATGGATAGGAATTCAGCCGTGCTTCAAGCGGCGCCGGTGAGGCTTCGGCCCATCCTGATGACGGCTGTGACGACGATGTTAGGGGTTCTTCCGGTGGCCCTGGGTTTTAGCGCAGGAGGAGAGCTGAGGGCTGGAATGGGCCGGGCAACCTTCGGAGGGATGTTTGCTTCAACACTCCTTACCCTCTTCGTTGTGCCGGTGGCTTATACCCTTATGGATGATATCCGTTTGATGGTGAGGAGGGTCTTTCGGATGGAGAGAGAGGAAAAAATTGATCATAAGGTTCAATGAGGCATAAAGATTGCATAATTATCCTTTAATAATCGGGGGGCCATTTTAGGGATAAGTTATACATATCAATAGGTTAAATAATTTCTGAAGAAGTTGAACCCTTAATACTTATTGACAGAACAGGCAAGTTCTGGTAAGTTTTTTATCAAAATTCCTCCGTTGAGGATATCCATTCAGTGAAATCGATTATTGATGAACTCGCAAAAAGTTGTCATTCCCGTGAAAACGGGAATCCAGAGAATTCTAACTACATCAAAAAACTGGATTCCTGCTGGAGTTTATCCCGTACTTTGATACGGGACAGGAATGACAGAAAATGGCCTTTTAGGATTTTATACAAGACCATCCTTATTGCCTCTCTTTTATTTTTTCACCTGGTTCTGCTTGCCGGGCCTTCCTTTGCGGGAATATACCGCTGGGTAGATGAACGGGGAGTTATCCATTTTACCAACTGCCCAAGAGATCCTCAATTTAAACTCTACATTCGGGAGAGCAAGGACGATGTGGGAGGAGAGGAGAACAACTCCTCCATCCCGACCGTAAGGGATCAGAGCCAATTTGATTCACTGATCGAGGAATTGTCAAAGAAACATAATGTCGATTCCGCCCTGGTCAAGGCGATGATCAAGGCCGAATCAGGTTTTAACCCGCTTGCGGTCTCCAGAAAAGGGGCAAAGGGGTTGATGCAATTGATGCCGGAGACCGCCCAGCGAATGAATGTTGCAAATATCTTCAACCCAAGAGAGAATATTGATGGCGGGGTTCGCTATTTCAGGCATCTCCTCTCTCTCTTTAATAACGACCTTCGCCTCTCCCTTGCCGCCTACAATGCGGGTGAAAATATTGTTTCTGAATTGCGATCCATCCCGCCTTATCGCGAGACGGTAGATTATGTGCGGAAGGTATTGAACTATTACCAATCCTACAAACCCTGATTTTTTTAGCCCCATTTCAATGGAAAAAATGAGCTACCAGCAAATATTGAGTCTCCCGAACGGGGTGACGGCCATCCGGGTTCTGGCTATTCCCGTTATCCTCCTGCTTCTCTTTACCTCCGGCAGGACCTTTCAGGTCATCACGGCCATTGTCTTTCTCTTGGTGGCGTTAACCGATATGCTGGATGGCTATTTCGCCCGGCGTCGAAAGATGGTGACAACCCTGGGGAAATTTTTGGATCCCCTTGCCGATAAACTGCTCATCGTCACAGCCCTGATCGCCCTTATCTC
>JASEHH010000174.1 GCA_030017685.1 Thermodesulfobacteriota bacterium
AGTGTTTTAAAGGTTTTTAAATCTGAAACGTTACCTTTCACGCTTTTTTCAGGTATTATATAATGTCCTTCCCCTATTTTTTCACGCTTGATTTCTTCCCAATCGGAAGGAAACCCGTAATTTCTTTTCAAAAGGCGATGAAAGAAAAGAACCTCAAACTCTTCAATCTCCTCATTCCTAAAAGTAATGGGGAATAATATGAACTTATCGGGCATATTTTCTGCCGATAATGATGGATACTTATAGTGAAGTGGGGCAATTGATGGTATTTTGTCTTTGTTTGACATCCTCTTACCTCCGTCCTCCTCATTTCCCCCCTCATCCGCCATTTCATCCAGAGTGCCACACCCATCCCCCAAAGGATGATGGCTACAATCACTATTCCAATAATGGTGATCCCTACGTCAAGGAACTCTTTCATTTATAGTCTGGTTGGCATTCTATAAAACAAAAATCACGAAGTCAATAAGGCCGGCAATTCAGATATGGCTTAGAATGCCAACTCACCGCAACAGGTTTATCGATTATGGGATGAAAGCTACACTATTGCAGCAAAAAGCTTGAATAACGAATACAGGAAGAAGCCTGGATGGATAGGGTGATCTGATGGACCTCTTATGAAAACTCGCCGCTCCAGAGGGCTTCTAAAAATTCTTTATAGGGAAGCACCGTCACATCACCGATTTTTCTCATGCGTGGCTCAAGGCTGACACAGAGATAACGTTTTAGTATTTTCTCTTCGGCAAGCATCCGGAGTGGTTTTAAGTCAGAGGCCGACAGATTCTCCTTTGCTTTCACCTCGATTGCTGTGTGCTCCCCAATAATAAAATCGACCTCGAACCCAGAGGTCGACCGCCAATAACTTAAAGGTTCTCCAGACATGTAATCGCTATAACTGATCAGCTCATGTATGAGATAGGTCTCGAAAGCCTCACCGAATTCGGGTGTGCCGGGTCGAAATTTTCGTCCTTGAAGCACGGAAACAACCCCGACGTCAAAAAAGTAATATTTAGAAGAAACGATTGGCTTCCTCTTTTTCGACCTCCGAAAGGCAGGAAGCTCATAAAGAATGAGGGTGTCTTTAAGGATATCAAAATATTCATATACGGTCGTTCGTGCCACCTGAGCATCATTGGACAAATTGGTGAAATTAACAATCTGGCCATTGCATAAAGCCGCCACTTTGAGAAAACGGCTAAAGGCCGGTAGGTTACGAATCGCCCCCTCTGCCACGATCTCCTCCTGTAAATAGGACCCGGCATAGGCTTTGAGGTCAGCCAGGGGGTCATCTGAAAAATAGATTGAAGGGAGTAACCCACATTTCACGACACGGGTTAAGTCAAACTTTTCGCCCAACTCTTTATAGGTTAAGGGATGTAAATACTTTGTCCGGGCTCGCCCGCCTAAAAGATTAACACCCCCTCGGCGCAGTTTCCGTGCGCTGGAACCGGTAAGCAGGAACCGGATCTTTCTTGTCTCGATGAGGCGGTGAACCTCGTTCAATAGATCCGGAAGCCTCTGGATCTCATCGACAACCACCAGACGGTCTTTGGGGGTCAGCTCTTCGCCTATTCGCCCGGGATTCTGACTTAGGGCAAGATATATGGAGGTGTCAAGAAGGTCATAAACTTTCACTCCTTTTAAGGAATGGCGAATCAAAGAGGTTTTGCCGGTTTGTCGGGGCCCAAAGAGGAAATAAGATTTCTTTTCCAGCAAGGCAGAGAGATTTAATGCTCGGTCAATATAAGGCGGGGCATTGCCATTAATTTTATTTGGCATCTTCATCGTCATATATCATGACAAATGACGATAGAGTTGTCAATAACTTTTTTGTTTATCCTAAACCTCCCTCGATTTCTGTTAAAGGAGCGCTCCTGTTTCCTTCATTTAAATTCTTTTACTGGAACCCTTGGCCCCCGGAATCCTTGAACCCTATTTTAATTTCTTATTCTTCGTAGCGCTTTCGTTCTTCGGCTCGAAGTTCTCGCCTGAGGAGTTTGCCCACCTTCGATTTGGGGAGCATGTCGCGGAATTCGATATATTGGGGAACTTTATAGGAGGCCAGCTTCTGGCGGCACCATTTGAGTAAATCGTACCCGGTGATGCCTTTTATATCCTCCTTGAGAACCACAAAGGCTTTGATCCTCTCCCCCACATCCTGATCCGGAACGCCAACCACACAGGCTCCGATCACTGCCGGATGCTCCTGCAGAACCGATTCGATCTCCGAGGCGGAGACCCGATAGCCCTTATGTTTGATTGTATCAACCGTCCGGTCCACAAAATAGAGGTAACCCTTCTCATCCATCGAAACGATGTCACCTGTCCGATACCACTTCCGGCCATCCAGTTCAACGAATGAGACCGCAGTCTCCTCCGGCTTATTCCAGTAAGCCGTCACCATCCTCTCAGAAGAAACGATCAGCTCCCCTGGCTCACCTAAAGGAACCGGGGCCAGGGTATCGGGGTTGACGATCTTAATTTTTTTGCTCGGAACGATGCAGCCCATACTCCTGGGAGGATTGTCCACTCCCACCGGGCACATGGTCACCCCTCCGCAGGTCTCGGTCGCCCCATAACCCTGGTAAATCGCCTTCTTATATTTTTCGAACCACCGGGTTCCGATTTCAACCGGAAGGACATCGCCTGCACAGAAGCAATATTGAAGGGATTGTAAATCATAAAAATCAATCCGGTCATGTTCCAGGATCATCCGGTAAAGAGTAGGGACACCGACGAAGGTCTTTGCCTTAAACCTTTGGATCGTCTCCAACATCCCATCCAGATTGACTTTGGGTTGCAGAATCAGTGTGCCTCCGAAACAGAGCGTGGCAAGCTCACATGCCTGGCCGAGGATATGAAACAGAGGGGCGCCGGCCAGAATGGTATTCTCCTCCATCGGGAAGAGAGGCATGCTCACGTTTAATTGTTCCTCCGCCGATTCCAGAAAGAGGTCATGGGCAATGGGAACCCCTTTCGGGAATTTGGTCGTTCCGCCTGTATAGAGGATCTCCGCAATCCGTTCTCCCCTTGATCCGGTTGTCTGAGGAAGAGAGACGGATTGCCGCATCAACTTTTCGAAGAGATAGGTTTTGTTATCCCTTGAGACCTTCCCCTTCGGAACCTTATCAAAAGCTTTTCCGAATATCCTTTTCCACCATGGAAGGAGATCGACCACATTGGTCACAATGATCCTTCTGATGTTGGCTCCGGCCATGGCCCTCTGAACATATCCGTAATTGGTGTCGGCGCAGATAACGGTCTCCGCACCGCTGTCATTGGCAATGTACTGAAGGTCATAGGAGGTATAAATGGGAGTGATGGGAACAGCGATTCCTCCGATCTTCTGAATCCCGAACCAGGCAATCACCCACTGAGGGGAGTTCGGGATATAGATGATCATTTTCTCTCCCTCTCTCACTCCCAACTCATACAGGGCGGCGGCAAATCTTCTTACATACTCGCCTATCCGGGAGTAAGAAAATGTTGTTCCGAGAAAGATGATCGCCGTTTTATCGGGATGTTTTTCCACCCTCGATTCAAAGGCTTCGATGATGGTCTGTGGTTTTGAATTTACATTGATCATTTTACATTGCCAATTTTGCAATGATTTTTTTTAAACTCCGAAATAGGCCGACCGGACTTCGGGATTATCCATCAATTCTTTTCCGGACCCCGTGAGTGTGAGCATTCCGTTTTCAATGATATATCCGTAGTCGATCATCGGAAGGATGGGCCGGGCGAATTGTTCACTGATGACCGTTGTGATTCCTATCTCCTTCTGAATGTTCTTGATGGCCTGAACCAGTTTCGTCTGAATCGCAGGGCTTAACCCCAGCAACGGCTCATCCAGCAACAGGAGGACGGGCTTAATGATCAAGGCCATGCTAATGGCCAGCATCTGCTGTTCTCCTCCGCTTAAAAAACCGGCGCGCCTCCTTTTCAGATCAATCAGTGCGGGAAAAAGATCAAAGACAAAATCGATCCGTTCCTTCAACTCAGACCTCTTGATCAAATACCCTGCAATTTTGAGATTCTCCTGGACATCGCTTTCCGGAAATATGGGATGTCGCTCCCTGCAGAGGGCAATTCCTTTCTTGGCTCGATCATAGGGCTCCATATGAGTAATCGTCTCTCCGTTAAAGATGACATCACCCATGACGGTGATCCTCTCCCCGCCCCTTCTCTTCTCCTTGATCTTCATATCGATGATGAGCCCTGAAATGGTGTTCATCAGCGTCGTCTTGCCGGCGCTGTTCGACCCGATCACCCCCACCATCTTCCCCTTATCCACACGGAGGCTCAGGTC
>JASEHH010000061.1 GCA_030017685.1 Thermodesulfobacteriota bacterium
CATGATTATCCTAAACCTCTTCTCATTGCCATTTGGCACAATTATAAAAGGGAGGGAGAGCGGTATAAGGTTTGGGGGTAATGGCCTCAATTTGGTTTAGAGTTTATTGAATTTGTAGGAAGAAGTCAAATAGGAATAATTGAGTTGGGTAAAGAGAACCAACCCTTGACGTTGGATAAGTTGAGTAAGAGATTGAAAAGAAAACTTTTCCCGCACCGTCAGATAACCAAGAGTTTGTGGTTAACACCCCAAGGCTTCGCCCTTCTCAAGCACTCATACCTTTATCTAAAATGTTTCACAAAGGAAAAGAACAAGGGTTTATATGATGTCGTCTAAATGACGGGAGCCTTGAACAACCCGGTGAATCTCAACGATTTTGCCACGAACGATGTAAAAGACAAGGTAGGATTCGATAACAAGGACCCGATACCCCGAATTTTTAAGTTTGTCATCTCTTGGTATATGGCCAAGAAATGGATAAATTCTAAGACGGCCGATGCGCTGGTCGAGCTTTTCGATAAAAGCTTCGGCATTGGCCGGACTATCATCCGCAATCCAGTCGAAGATTGAGATCAGATCATCAACGGTAATGGGGAGGTAGCGGAGAGTATATCTATTTGCCATGCAAGCGGCGCCTAAGCTTTGTTATGACTTGAGAATGGGGAATCCCCTTTTCACCAGCCGCGGCTTGGGCTTGGGCCACTGCAAGTTTTCCAAATAGTTCGACTCTTGCTTTGAGTCGCTCATAATGCTCAATACTCATGACCACAAGATCGCCTTCTCCGTTTGTGGTCAGATAAACGGGCTCATCCTGTTCATGACACAAGGAAGCGATATCCCTTGTTTGATTGCGCAGGCTTGAAATCGATTTAATGATAGGCATGGCTTTTCCTCCCGATGCGGTTTGTCAAAAAAATTTTATCACCTAATTTTGACAAAATCAAGAACATATTTGGTGCATCCCTCAAATAAAGGGGAGGGACCAGACCCTGACACTTGATTCTTTCGCATCGAAGGCTAAGGATTCGCTTCTGACACTGATGAATCTTGTCATTTCCGCCCTGCATCGAAGTGCGGGATAAATTTCGGCGTGAATCCGGAAAGATTCCCAAAAAAAAGAAACCTGGATTCCTGCTTCCCGCAGGAATGACAAAAAAGTGATACTAAAATTTCTAATGTCTTTGGTGTAGTATTTAATGACCGTCTTACTTTTTCTCCTGGATCGAAATCAGTTCGACCTCGAAGATCAGGGTGGCATTCGCTCCGATCTGGGGTCCTGCTCCCTTTTCCCCGTAGGCGAGCGGAGAGGGAATGAAAAGCTGCCACTTCGCTCCCTCCTCCATCAATTGGAGGGCCTCGGTCCAACCCGCAATCACACCATTCACAGGAAAACTGACGGGTTGCCCACGACGGTAAGAGCTGTCGAATTCGGTTCCATCAATCAATGTACCCTTGTAGTGAGTGGTCACGGTATCGGTCGATTTTGGTTTTTTCCCGCTGCCCTGCTTCATCACCTTATACTGCAGGCCGCTGGGCAAGGTCGCAACCCCCTCCTTCTTCTTGTTCCCGGAAAGAAAGGTTTCTCCCTCCTTCTTATTCTTCTCTCCTGTCTGTTTCATCATCTCCTCCTGTTTGGTCTTCATCTCCTTCTGGAATGCGGCGATCGTGTCTTGCATCTCTTTCTCTGTCAATAAGGGTTTATTGCCGGAGAGTCCATCCTTCAACCCCTTGAACAGGATATCCGGATTAATATCGATAGCCTGTTTTTTCAGGTTCGCCCCGACATCCATCCCGATGATGTAGCTCACCCTATCCTTCTGGTTTTTAGGCGCCCCCTTCTCCTCTCCCAGGACCTGACTTGAAAAAAACATGAGTCCTAAAACGACGATCCAATGGTATTTCATTTCGACCCCTTTCTGTAAAAATATTTTTCGCTAAAGTAGATGGGCGTTTTTTCAGCATCCTGTTAAATTGTAAAAGGACATTCCCGGGATTGCAAAGAAAAAAAGGAGCGTCCGGCTATATCAGCCGACGCCCCCTTCTGTTTTCTAAACCTTCCCTAACCTCTTACATCAATCCTGCAATCGATTTCTGGGCGAAGGAGAGGACATTCGCAGGAAAGAGTCCCATGTAGAAGGTCCCGATCAGGGCCAAAATCAGGGCGATCACCGGCGCAGGTGAAAACTGAAGGCCTGTGATCTCCCGCTCCGATTCCCTGAAATACATCAACACCGTCACCCGCAGGTAGTAATAGACGGAGATGGCGCTATTGAGAACTCCGAGAATGGCCAGCCAGTAAAATTTCGCTTCCACCGCCGCACTGAAGATATAAAATTTGGCCATGAATCCGCCCAGGGGAGGAATGCCTGCCATGGAGAGGAGGAAGATGGTCATCGAGGCTGCCAGAAGGGGATACTTGAAACCCACTCCTGCATAATCGGCGATCAGGATGTTCTCCTCACCCTTCTTGCCGAGGAGGATCACGCAGGTGAAAGCCCCCAGATTCATAAAGGCATAAGCCATGAGGTAGAAGAGGATTCCGGAAGTTCCTGACTTGTTTCCGGCGACAAAGGCAACGAGGATATATCCGGCATGGGCGATGCTCGAATAGGCCAGCATCCTCTTGATGTTGTTCTGGGAGATGGCGATGATGTTTCCGACCGTCATGGTCACGACCGCGATGAGCCACATGATCGAGGTCCAGTCCGGACGGAATTCCGGAAGCGCGGTGAAGAAGACCCGGATCAACGCTGAAAAGCCTGCGGCCTTCACACCCGTTGCCATAAAGGCGGCGATCGAAGTCGGAGCCCCTTCATAAACATCGGGCGTCCACATATGAAAAGGAACAGAGGCGATCTTGAACCCGAAACCGATGGTGAGGAAGGCCAGGCTCATCAGGAGCATCGGATTGTCAAGGAGTTTTTTCGAAGCGATGTAAGAAGCGATATCCTTCAGATAGAGGGACCCTGTGGCGCCGTAGAGGAAAGCAATTCCATAGAGGAGAAAACCGGTGGCAAAGGCGCCGAGGAGGAAGTATTTGAAGGCCGACTCCACCGACCTCCGGTCCTCCCTCAGCATTCCGGCCAGGATGTAGATGGAGATGGACATCGTCTCCAGACCGAGGAAGATGACGATCAGATGGGTCCCGGCGGCCATAAGCATCATCCCGAGTGTGGCAAAAAGGATGAGGGCATAGTATTCCCCGAACCCGATCCCTTCCCTGGAGGCATAGCCCATCGAGATCAAGACGGTCAGAAAAGCGATGATGAGGATCGTGATTTTGAAGAAGATGGCGAATCCATCGGAGGTGAACATCCCTTCAAACCCCGTTTTATCCGATCCCACCAGGGGAAGTGTATAGAAGAAGGCGATGACCACGCCGATCAGACTGAGGACTCCGAGATATCCCTTCTTCTCCCCCTTCGGTGCGAAGACATCAACAAGAAGGACTAAGAATCCAAAGGCGGCGATGATGATTTCCGGCGCAATGAGATAAAGATCAATCTCTGGTATTTTCATTAAAAAGCCTCCGCTATTTAAACCAAAAATCCGAATGTCGAAATCCGAAACAAATTTTAAATTCAAATGATCCAATTACCAAAACAAGGTTTTTCGTTTCGAAATTTATATTTCGAAAATTTGAAATTGTTTCGAGCTTCGGATTTCGTGCTTCGAATTTGGCACTTCTATTTTTTAATCTCCGCGACCTTTGGTGCAGGCAGGTCCGCTTTCATCTCAACCTTCCCCCTGAAGTCCTTCAGGAATTTCTCCACGCTCACATCCATCTTGCTGAAGAAGAGTTTGGGGTAGATCCCCATGAGGAAGATCAGGGCCACCATGGGAATGAGGGTGATGATCTCCCGCGCATTGAGGTCCTTCAGCCCTTCGTTCTTGGGATTGGTGATTTTTCCGAACATCACCCTCTGGAACATCCAGAGCATGTAGGCCGCACCCAGGATAACTCCGGCCGCAGCCAGGACGCCATAGACGATATTGGCCTGAAAGGCCCCTAAGAGGATCAGAAACTCTCCCACAAAGCCGTTCGTCCCGGGAAGTCCGATGGAGGAAAGGGTGACGATCATAAAGAAGACTGCAAAAACCGGCATCACCTTCGAGATGCCTCCGAAATCGGAGATCATTCGGGTGTGTCTCCGCTCATAGATCATTCCGACGATCAAGAAGAGAGAGCCTGTGCTGATCCCGTGGTTGAGCATCTGATAGATCGATCCCTGAACGCCCTGTGTGTTTAGGGCAAACATGCCCAGCATGACATAGCCCAGGTGGCTGACGCTCGAGAAGGCAACCAGCCTCTTCAGGTCGGGTTGCATCATCGAGACCAGCGCTCCGTAAATGATCCCGATGAGCGCCAAAATGGAGATCAACGGCATCAGGTCTAAGGCCGCATTCGGAAAAAGGGGCATGGCAAACCGGATGAAGCCATAAGTTCCCATCTTCAGCAGGACTCCTGCCAGAATCACGCTGCCTGCGGTCGGCGCCT
This sequence comes from Thermodesulfobacteriota bacterium, assembly GCA_030017685.1. Classification (GTDB taxonomy): domain Bacteria; phylum Desulfobacterota; class BSN033; order BSN033; family UBA1163; genus RBG-16-49-23. Next base: position 4,499 of record JASEHH010000061.1, read on the forward strand.
CGGTGTGCGCATCGGGTAACCAGGTATGAAAGGGAAACATCGGCACCTTGATGGCAAAAGCCAGGGCAAAGGCGCCGAAGAGCCAGTGCTGGGTGCCCATGGGGATTCCCAACTTGTAAAGTTCAAGCACATCGAAGGTACCCCTCCCTGTCGCCTTCAGGTTGATAAAATAGAGGACCAAAATGGCGACAAGCATCAGCACGCTTCCGGCCATGGTGAAGAGGAAGAACTTGATCGCCGCATAGATCCGTCTCTGTGGATTCCCCCAGATGCCGATGAGGAGGTACATCGGGATGAGCATCACTTCCCAGAAGACATAGAAGAGGATGAGGTCCAGAGCCACGAGCGCGCCGATCATTCCGGTCTCGAGAAAGAGGAAGGAGATCATATACTCCTTCACCCTGAAGGTGATCGCCGTCCAGGAACAGAGGACACAGAGAACGGTCAGGAAGGTAGCGAGTAGTACGAGAAGGAGGCTGATCCCATCGATCCCGATTTTATAACTGATCCCGTAGGCCTCCACCCACCACCAGTCCTCTAAAAACTGCATGGCCGCAGTGGCGGAATCGAATTTAAAGAACAGGGGCAGCGAGGCCACAAATTCGACCAGCGCAATGGCCAGGGTCGTCCATCGGATGGTCTCCTCTTTTTTAATGAAGAGGAGAATGATCGCCCCTGCCAGCGGGAAGAAGATCAAGAAGGATAGAATGGGAATTCCCAAGATGTCCATGAAATTGCTCCTTTTTTTACACGAATGATGCGAATGACACCGAATTGGGCGAATGAAAATTAGGGAATATTCGGTGAATTCGCTCTCATTCGTTTTATTCGTTTTTTCCTTAGAAGAATGCCCGCATGATATAGTAGACGGCCAGGATCAGTCCGCCGAGAACGATCGAAAAGGCGTAGTTCTGAACAAATCCTGTCTGCATCTTCCTCATCACGCCGGACAGCCATCCGATGAAATAGGCAATGCCATTGACCGTTCCATCGATCACAAACTCATCGAACCCCTTCCAGAGCCCTGTGCCCAGTCTCTTCAGGGAGTTGACGAAGAGGAACTGGTAGAGTTCGTCCACATAATATTTATTGGAAACCAGTCGATACGGCCCCTTCCATTTCTCAGTCAGCATCCTGGGCAGGGCCGGGTTCTTCAAATATAAGAAGTAGGCGATTCCAATCCCGATGAGGGCAATGACCACGGAGACGGCCATTAGAAAGAGTTCGAGCGCGGCGGAATGGCCTCCGGCCCCTCCTCCTGCGGCCCATGCCTCGGAGATGAGGGAGAATATGGCCTGGGCTTTTACAGGCTCAGCGCCTCCACCCACCACCGGCGCTAAAAACTCGTGGATGTGGTTGGCTCCGCCCAGGACATGGGGAATGCCCACATAGCCTCCGATGATGGAAGCCACAGCCAGGACCATCAAAGGAACGGTCATGATCTTCGGCGATTCATGGATATGGTGCGCCACGTGGTGATCGACCCTCGACTCTCCGAAGAAGGTCATAAAGAGCGCCCTGAACATATAGAACGCCGTCATCCCCGCGGCTATGGCAGCCACCAGCCAGAGCAGGAAATGTCCGCGTCCGCTGGAGAAGGCCATCCAGAGGATTTCATCCTTGCTGAAGAATCCCGAGAGGCCGGGCACGCCCGCGATCGCCAGTGTGGCGATGAAGAAGGTCCCAAAGGTGATGGGAATCTTCTTTCTCAGGGCTCCCATCTTCCGGATATCGAGCTCTCCGCTCAGGGCGTGCATCACACTCCCCGCCCCTAAAAAGAGGAGCCCTTTGAAAAAGGCATGGGTCATCAGGTGAAAGATCCCTGCGGCATACGCTCCCACGCCCACGGCAACAAACATGTATCCCAACTGGCTGATCGTCGAATAAGCCAGGATCTTCTTGATGTCATACTGGCAGAAACCGATGGAGGCGGTAAAGATGGCTGTGGCCACGCCCACGATCGCCACAACCGCCATGGCGATGGGCGCCATGTTGTAGAGGACATTGCACCGGGCGACCATATAGACGCCTGCCGTCACCATGGTGGCCGCATGGATCAAAGAGCTGACCGGCGTGGGGCCCTCCATCGCATCCGGAAGCCAGACATAGAGGGGAATCTGCGCCGACTTCCCGCAGGCGCCCACAAAAAACAGGAGCGCGATGGCAGTGACGGTCGCTGTGTCGAGTTTGTTGGCATTGGCGAAGGCCTCAGTGAAATCGAGCGTCCAGATCCCGTGCTGGCCCAGGCTGGTGAAGAGGAGGAACATCCCCAGGATGAAACCAAAGTCGCCCACCCGGTTGACGATAAAGGCTTTCTTTCCCGCATTGGCCGCCGAATCCTTCTCATACCAGAAGCCGATCAGGAGATAGGAGCAGAGGCCCACGCCCTCCCAACCCACAAACATCAGAAGGAAATTGTTGGCCAGGATGAGGTTGAGCATCATGAAGACGAAGAGGTTGAGATAGGTGAAATACCGGGCGTAACCCGGGTCGTCATGCATATATCCCACGGAGTAGATATGGATGAAGAAGCTCACTCCGGTCACGACCAAAGCCATGAGGATGGAGAGGGGATCGATCTGATAACCGATCACGGTCTGCAAGGAGCCGGAGACGACCCAGTCGAAGATCACCTTCTCGAAAAGCCGCTCTGAAGGAGGTTTATTGATCAGTTCGAAGAAGATGAGGATGGAGGTGAGAAAGGAGAGCCCGATCGCGGAGGGGCCCACCACGCTGACCACGCCCTTTCCTAGACGTCTCCCCAATAACCCGTTGATCAGAAATCCGATGGCAGGAAATAAAGGGATTAACCAGACTAAATCTAACATTGATAACTCCTTTTAGATAAAGGGTTCCAGGGTTCGAGGGTTCATGGGTTTAAGGGTTTTTATGAATGTTCACTCGACCCCTTGAATCCTTGACCCCTTGAACCCTATTTCTTACCATTTCAGTAAATTCACCTCATCGACATTGATCGTCTCTTTTGAACGATAGAGCATCACAAAGATCGCCAACCCAACCGCTGCCTCCGCCGCGGCCACAGCCATCACGAAGAAGGCAAAGATCACTCCGTCCATCGACTGGAGAAAACGGGAAAGGGTGATGAAGGTCAAATTGACCGCATTGAGCATCAACTCGATGCACATGAAGACGACGATCGCATTGCGACGGGTCAATGCCCCGATCACACCGATCGTGAAGAGTATTCCGCTCAACATGAGATAGAGGGCAGGGGGAATGGTTGGAACGACCCACATAGTCGATTCTCCTTATGTCCTTTTCTTGCTCAAAATGACTGCGCCGATGATGGCGGCGACCAAAAGGATCGAGACGATTTCAAAGGGAAAAAGATATTTCGTGAAAAGCATCTCACCCACGGCTTTCACATTGCCGGCCATCTTTTCGGGGGTATAGGAGCCTGTTTGGCCGGTCGGGGATTTGGCCACGACGGTGTAAAGGATCCCGAAGAGGAAGAGAGCGGCCACAAATCCTCCAATGACCTTTGAATAGACGATCTTCAGCTTGGAACGGAGCTCCGTCTCGAGGTCGAGGAGCATGATGACAAAGACGATGAGCATCACGATCGCTCCCGCATAGACGACGACCTGGACGATGGCGATGAACGGACTGTGGAGCAACACATAAAGCACGGCCACACAGAGGAGGGTCAGCACCATGAAGAGGGCGCTGTGGATGGGGTTTTTGCGTGTGATGACCAGCAGGGAGGCGACGATCGAGACGAAGGCCACTCCCAGAAAGATCAACCACTGAAAGAGTATTCCGAAATTTTCAGCCATTGTTTTACTCCTAACTTAGCCAAGCCAGAACCAAACAGGCTTTTTGTGTTTAAAAAATTCTAAATCCGAATATCGAAACTCGAAACAAATCCGAATTTTAAAAATCCAAATGTCTCAAACTATTTTTTGTTTCGATCATTTCAAATTTGGTCATTTAAGATTGTTTCGAATTTCGGATTTCGTGCTTCGTATTTAGAATTCTATTACGGATTATACTTCTTCTCCTCCAGAAGTTTCTCCGTGTTCATGAGAAAGGGCGTGCGTTCTCTCTCCACCCATTCATAATTTTTTCCTACGAAGATGGCATTGACCGGGCAGACCTCCTCGCAATAACCGCAGAAGATACATCTCAGGACATCCAGTTCGTAGGTGAGGGGGTAGCGTTTTCCCTCCTCATCCTCGGCGGTCTCAATGTAGATGCACTGAGAAGGACAGACCGCCATGCAGAGGCCGCAGGCCACGCACTTCGTCTTTCCCTGCTCATCCTTCTCAAAATACTGGATTCCTCTCCAGCGTTTCGCAGGAGGCACCTTCTCCTCCGGATACTGGATGGTGATCGGCCTGGAGAAGAACCGACCCAGTGTAAAGGCCAGACCTTTGAGCAATGGAATGATCATCGTTCGCCTCTCTCTTAACCCTTTAATGAAACGACCAACGCCGTGATCAGGAGATTGATCAGCGCCAGGGGAAACAGAATCTTCCAGCCAAATTTCATGATCTGATCATAACGCAACCTCGGGAAGGTCCCTCTCTGCCAGATGAAGAAGAAGAGGAAGAGGAAGAGCTTTCCGCAGAACCAGAACACCCCTGGAATGAAATTGAGCTGGGGCAGGGGGGCCTGCCATCCACCCCAGAAGAGCGTCACGGCCAGCGCGCCCATCGTGATCATATGGGCATATTCGGCCATGAAGAAAAGGGCAAATTTCATACTGCTGTATTCGATATTAAACCCGCAGGCCAGTTCCGATTCCGACTCCGGCATATCAAACGGAGTCCTGTTGATCTCAGCCAGACCGCAGATGATGTATAGGACGAAGGCCACGGGTTGATACCAGATGTTCCAGTTCCAGAACCCTCCTGCCTGATGATTGATGATCTCCGTCAGCCTCAGACTCCCGGAGAGGATGATCACGCCGATGATCGAAATGCCGAGGGCCACTTCATAGCTGATCATCTGAGCGGCGGCACGAAGCGAACCGGTCAGGCCATACTTATTGCCCGAAGACCAGCCCCCGAGCACGATCCCGAACTCTCCGAGGGAGGCGATGCCGAAGATATAGAGGAGCGCGATATCGATGTCCGCAATCCTGAGCTTGACCACCCAGCTCGTCCCGGGAATCGTGAACTCATTTCCAAAAGGGATGACCGCAAAGAGGGAAATGGCCGCAATGATAGAGATCATTGGCGCAAGGACAAAGACCGGCTTATCCGCCCCTCCCGGAACAAGGTCTTCCTTGAAGAAGGCCTTGATCCCATCCGAAAAGGGCTGAAGCAGTCCGAAGGGACCGCAGCGATTCGGGCCAAAACGAATCTGGATGTGGCCCAGGACCTTCCGCTCCAGCCAGGTCAGATAGGCCACGGAGAGCATCAGGCAAGCAAAGACCACCACACACTTTACAATTGTCTCAATGAGAAGATATAAGACCTGCATCCTGCTTCTCCTCTAATCCCCTTTTTTCAGCTAAACCGCTAAGAGCCCTACCCGCACACACCGGAGGCAGCGCTCGGCTTCCTTCTGTGCAATCGGGATGGAAAACCCTTTCTCCACTTCATCGAAGATCCACTTTCTCGAATCAGGAGGAAGAAGCTCCAGCATCGCCCTCTTCTGCCCACCCGGGTTTCCGATCTTTTCATCCTTGCTGTAGACTTTGATTTTCTCAACCAGAGTCTCGAGCCGTTCGTCCTCGGATTCCTTTACCTCTCTTCCCTGAACGAAGGCGTCAATCTTTTCAGCGGCCCTCTTTCCATGGCCCGCCCCCCGAACGAGAACATCCGGACCGATCACACAATCACCCGCAGAGAATATCCCTGCACGGTTTGTCTGAAATGTTCCTTCCTGCACTGCGATGGTGGAGCGCTTTGTTGTCTTCACCCCGTCCTTTTCGTCGAGGAAGGAGAGGTCGATCGCCTGGCCAATGGCGGGAATCACGATATCGGCCTCAATGAAGAATTCCGAACCTTTAATCGGAACGGGTCTACGCCTTCCGCTCTCATCCGGCTCGCCTAATTCCATCCGGATACATTCCATGCCGGTCACTTTCCCATCCTTTTCAATGATCCGGACCGGATTGCAGAGGTAATGGAATTTTACGCCCTCCTCTTCGGCATCGTGGATTTCCACCCGATCAGCGGGCATCTCCTTCTTCGTCCTCCGATAGACCAGGTTCACATCGGCTTTGCCGATGCGAAATGAAGAGCGTACGCAGTCAATCGCCACATTCCCGCCGCCCACAACCACTACTCTCTTTCCTTCGGGATAGGGGTCTCTTCCAAGATTGATCTCAAGGAGATAATAAACTCCAGGGATGAATCCCTTATATCCTTTGTCCTCTCCCTCAACACCCATGGGCGTATTGGTATGGGCCCCCACACCGATAAAGATGGCTTTGTATCCCTGCTCGAAGATCTGGGAGAGCGTGATGTCCTTTCCCACCTGAGTGTTATACCGGATCTCAGCGCCCATCCTTTCCACGAGGCTTGTCTCATATCTTACGATATCCCTCGGAAGCCTGTAATCCGGAATTCCGACAGCGGCCATTCCTCCCGGCTCCCCCAGCCTCTCAAAGATCGTGACTGGATAACCTTTGAGGCCAAGGTAGTAAGCGCAGGTAAGACCGGCGGGACCGGCACCGATGATGGCCACTTTTTCGGAACGGGTGGGAACCCGGGTTACCCCCGGCTCTCTTCTTTTGTCCAATTCATAATCAGCCACAAATCGTTTGAGCCATTTGATGGAGACGCATTCATCCACATTCTGCCGCCTGCAGTTATCCTCGCAGGGCCGGATGCAGACCCTTCCCAAAACGCCTGCAAGACAGGTCGCCTCCCGGATGGCGGCAAGCGATTCCGTGAACCGGCCTTCCTTGATCAATTCGACATAGCGGGTGATGGGAAGATGCGAAGGGCAGGCGCTTTCGCACGGAGCGGTCACCTTCACCTTATACTCTTCGCGCGGGATCTTCTTCTTCGACTGAATCACTTCGGAGAACTGTGCTTTAAAATGGTCGAGGGCATGGAGCACGGGTTTGGGCCCGGTCTGTCCAAGATTGCATTTTGAACTCTTCCCGATCATCTCGCCCAAATACTTCAGTCGATCCAGGTCCTCTACTTTCCCCTGCCCCCCTGCAATCCGGTTAAGGATGGATGACATGATCCGCGTTCCCACCCGGCAGGGTGTGCATTTGCCGCACGACTCCTTCTGAACCGCTTCCATGTATGCCCGAATCAGATCGATCAAATTGACTTCAGGGTCCCGGATGGCAATTCCGTCCCAACCGATGAAGGCTCTGACCTTCTTCTCCTTGTCAAATTCAAGGGGAAGATTGAGATTGGGTATGGGCGCCCTCTCTGCCTCCGGTTTTCCCCGGTTATCCACAACCGCTCCACCCCAACTGCTAAAAAGGATGTCTGTCATAAGAACCTCATCATTTAATGATCAATACAAAATGCAAATTGAAAACTGAAAAATGCAAAATATTTTTTCTTGTATCAATTCAGCTTTTTGAAAAGGTTCTTTGTCTGTCATTCCCGCGCAGGCGGGAATCCAGATAGTTTCCTCAAAAAAACTGGATTCCTGCTTTCGCAGGAATGACAAACCCATTAAATACACTGTTTGCTGTAGTTTTTCAAAAAGCTAAAATGTTACTCTTTCTTAAATTTTGAACTGCTAATTTTGCAATTTATAATTTGCAATGGTCTTTTTACCGATCGATCTCTCCTAGAACGATATCGATGCTTCCGATCGCGGAGACCACATCCGCAATCAAACTTCCCTCGATCATCTTTGGAAGGGCGCTCAGATTGAGGAAAGAGGGAGGCCGAATTCTTACCCTTAAAGGCCGATTCGACCCATCGCTCACCACATAGAACCCCAGCTCCCCTTTCGCTGCCTCCACGCTCGCATAGACCTCCCCTTCCGGAGGCTTGAACCCTTCGGAAGCGATCTTGAACTGCCGGATCAGGGAGGCAATATCCGTGAGGACCATCTCCTTGGGAGGCAGAACCACCTTCGGATCATCAGCAAGGATAGGGCCCTTGGGCAACTTTTCGAGCGACTGTTTTACAATTGCATTCGCCCACTCCATCTCTCTCAATCGGACATAGTACCGATCATAGACATCGCCCACCGAACCCGTGGGAATATCGAATTCGAAATCCTCATAGCTCGAATAGGGAAAGGCCTTTCTCACATCCCACTTCACCCCGGAACCGCGAAGTGTCGGACCGGTCACGCCCCAGTTGATCGCATCCTCCTTTGACATGATCCCGACTTCCTTGGTCCGTTTCAGCCAGATCACATTCTTCGTCAGAAGGGTCTCATACTCCTTCATATGGCCCGGAAAAGCTTCGACAAAAGATTTGATCTTTCCTTCGATTCCTTCCGGAAGGTCTTTGGCTAACCCGCCGATTCTCAGGTAGGTCGGGGTCAGCCTTCCGCCGGACACCTCTTCAAAAATCCTCAGGATATCTTCCCTTTCCCGGAAATTGTAGAAGAGGAGGGTCATGGCGCCGATGTCCAGTGCATGGGTTCCCAGCCAGATGAGATGTGCCGCAATCCTTTGAAGCTCGGCCATCATCACTCTCAGGTATTGGGCCCTCTTGGGAACTTCAATGCCCAATAGTTTTTCAACGGCCAGGACATAGGCCAGATTATTTCCCATCGCATTGGTATAGTCCAACCGGTCGGTGAGAGGAATGACCTGATGATAGGTCCTGGCCTCAGCCAATTTCTCAACTCCCCGGTGGAGGTGTCCGATATGGGGAGTTGCCTTTACAATCACTTCTCCATCCAGTTCCAACACAAGCCTCAACACTCCGTGAGTGGCCGGGTGCTGAGGGCCCATGTTGATGGTCATCAATCGTGTCTCTGCCATTTCAGACCTCGGGGACAAAGGGTTTGTCAAAATCCGGTCCTTCGACCGGGAAATCTTTCCTCAGGGGGTGGCCTTCATAACCATCCCAGAGGAGTATCCTCCTCAGATCCGGATGGTTCTCGAAGGAGATTCCGAAGAGATCGTAGACCTCCCTCTCCAGCCAGTTGGCCGCCTTCCAGATCGATTCAACGCTCTTCACCGGTTCACCCTCTCCGACCTTTGTCTTCAGCCTCAATCGATCATTGGCCTTGAACGAGTAAAGGAGATAGACCACTTCAAACCGTGGGCTTTGAGGGAAATGGTCCACCCCGCAGAGATCGGTGAGCATATGGTACTGGAGATCGGGGTCGGTATAGAGAAATCGACAAATCTCAAAGATATCTTTCTTCGGCACAGTCACATTGACTTCTCCCCGAAAGGTCGTCGCCTCTATTGCCGAAGAGGGAAATTTCCCCTGAATTTTTTTCACGGCGGGATGAACTTCAGCCATATCATCCTATCCTTTCATCAATCTCTTCCCGGATAAGCCGGACATTCTTCCGATCCGCAAGGGTCTCCTTTTGGATCTTCTTCTGGAGTGTTAAGAGCGCTGTAAGGAGCGATTCCGGTCTGGGCGGACAACCCGGGACATAGACATCCACCGGTAGAATCTGATCCACACCCTGAACCACACTATAAGTCTTAAAAATCCCGCCCGAGCAGGCGCAGGCTCCATAGGCGATGACCCATTTTGGTTCCGGCATCTGTTCATAGATGCGTTTGACCATGGGAGCCATCTTCTTGGTCAGCGTTCCAGCCACAATCATGAGATCTGCCTGTCTGGGAGACGGCCTGAAAACCTCTGAACCGAATCGCGAAATATCCCACGTCGCCGAACTGGTGACGATCATCTCCAGAGCGCATCAGGCAAGGCCAAAGGTCACCGGCCAGATCGAATACTTCCGGCCCCAATTGACGAGCCAATCCAGGGCAGGCATCAAAGGGGTTTTTTCAAGGTAGGTTTCTATTCCCATTCCAGTGCTCCTTTTTTCCAGACATAGACATAGGCGATGATGAGAATCCCAACGAATACGGACATTGAAATAAAGCCGAAGACCTTCAACTCCTTAAAGACTACTGCCCACGGATAGAGAAAGACGATTTCGATATCAAAAATCAGAAAAAGCATGGCGATGATGTAGTATTTGATCGGGATCCTGCGGAAAGAGGAACCGTAAGTGGTCATGCCGCATTCGAAGGGCGCCTCCTTGACGAGTGTCTGTTTTCTCTGACCCAGGAGAAAGGAGGCAGTAATGGCAAAGCAGGCGAAGATGACGGCAATGGCAAAATAAAAAAGGATGGGAAGATAATCTATTAGCATCATACCCCCCTTGTGAAAAGTTTCTTCATTCGAGGAACAACCTACAAGATTGCCCCTTTTTTGTCAAGATAAATATCGAGAAGAGCAAAGCTAACCTATACTTAAATAACATATCGTTTTTATTTGATATTTCAGTTTTCCTTTCCAGAAATACCTAAAGAGCAGAAAATAATTCGTGAAAAAATTAACATCTTCTTACCCTCATTTCAATAGTAGCGATTTATGAATCCTCAGCCTACTTTTTATCTTCAACATTTCTCAATTCGAACTGCGGACACCTTCAGGTCCGTAATCTTCGATTCAGGGTCGAGCACCGTATTGGTGAGAAGATTGACAGGAGCCTCTGCAAAGTGAAATTTGGCAAAGACCACTCCGCTCGATACCTTATCCGTAATCTTCACCTTTGAAACAAAATCGCCCCTCCTGCCCACAACTCTCACCCGGCCTCCTTCGTTGATTCCAAGCTTCTCTGCATCGGACGGGTTTATTTCCACAAGGCTCTCAGGACACATCTCATTGAGAAGCCGGACCTTCCTTGTCATACTTCCCGCATGATAATGGTAATAATCCCTCCCTGTGCTCAGAATAAACGGATAATCCCTGTCAGGCACTTCAGGGGGAGGAATATAATCGACCGGGACAAAGAGTCCTTTTCCCCTTACAATCCTACCCTTATGCAGGACAGGCGTTCCCGGATGACTCGCATCCGGGCATGGCCACTGGATGCCTCCGGATTCCAAGCGGGCATAGGTGATGCCGGCATACTGTGGAGTCACCTTCCTGATCTCCTCGAAGATCTCCTCCGGGTTTCCGTAATTCATCGAATATCCAAATCTTGAAGAGAGGTCACAGATGATCTCCCAGTCTGCTTTGGCTCCCTCCGGTCCATTGAGCGCTTTTCTTACTCTCTGAACCCTTCTTTCGGTGTTGACAAAGGCGCCGTCCTTTTCAAGGAAGCTCAGGGATGGAAGGACGACATGGGCGACCTGGGCTGATTCGGTGAGAAAGATATCCTGAACCACAAGCAGTTCCAACTTGGCATAGGCCTTTTTCAGGTGAGAAAGGTCAGGATCCGTGACCATGGGATTTTCACCCATGATGTATATGGCCTTTATCTTTCCCTCATAAGCCGCTTGGCTCATTTCGACCACGGTCAACCCGGGCTTCTCTGAGAGAGAAACTCCCCAGTGGCTTTCAAATTTATCCCTTAATTCCTTTAGACCCACTCCCTGGTATCCCGGATATACGGTTGGCAGGCAGCCCATATCACAGGCGCCCTGCACATTATTCTGGCCTCTCAGAGGATTGACGCCACTACCCGGTTTTCCCAACTGGCCGCAGAGGAGGGCAAGGTTTGAGATCGCCTTCACCCCATCCGTTCCTTTTGAGTGCTGGGTGATCCCCATGCAGTAAAGAATGGCCGCATTTTTGGCCGAGCCATACATCCGCGCCGCCCTGATCAACTGATCTTTTGGAATTCCTGTGATCTTCTCAACAAACTCCGGCGTATACCGGGAGACCTTCTCCTTTACGGCCTCAAAACCCTCTGTATGCTGGTCGATAAATGGTTTATTATAGAGGTTTTCTTTGATGATGATGTGGGCCAATCCATTTAACCAAGCGATGTCATCTCCAGGTTTGGGCTGAAGCCAGAGGTTGGCCTCTTCCACCAGGTCGATCTTTCTCGGATCGACGACGATTATTTTGGAGCCATTGAAGCGGGCGCGATTCCTCAGCAACATTCCGATGACAGGATGGGTTTCTGTGGTGTTGCTTCCGGTCACCAGAAGGACATCTGCTTCCTTCAAATCAGCGATGGAATTGGTCATGGCTCCGGAGCCCAGTGTGGTGGCCAGACCGACCACCGTGCTGGAGTGTCAGAGACGGGCGCAATGATCAATATTGTTCGTTCCGATGGCCGCCCTGATGAATTTCTGGAAAAGATAGTTCTCCTCGCAGGTGACCCTTGCGGAGGCAAGACCGGCAATGCTGTCAGGACCATTCTTCTCTTTGATCTCCCTTAGCTTCGTCGAAACATAGGTCATCGCCTCATCCCAGCTCGCCTCTCTCAACTTGCCATTGTCTCTGATCAAGGGGGTGCGGAGCCTTTCCGGGCTATTTACAAATTCATAACCGAACCTTCCCTTCACGCAGAGGACTCCATTATTTGTTCCCAGGCCTTCTTTTGTGGTGACTTTGATCATCCGGTTTCCGACCACATTCGCTTCGAGATTACAACCCACCCCGCAATAGCCGCATACGGTAGAAACCCGCTTCGTTTGCCAGACCCTTCCTTTGATCGAGCTGATATTCTCCGTGAGGGCTCCGACCGGACATGCGGCCAGGCATTCGCCGCAGGAGATACATCTTTCGGGCCTTACGGCCTCGACTCGCGTATCAAAACCGGTCTCCTTAAGATCGAGGACTTCCCTGCCCACTATCTCTCTGCAGGTCCGGATGCATCGACTGCAGAGAATACAGCGGTTCGGATGGTATTTGATGGCAGGCGTGGAATAGGTCTTATACTCTTTCGCCAAAGCTTCAACCTGATACTCCGCTTTTTGAATCCCATACTCATAGACATAATCCTGAAGGTCACATTCTCCTCCCTTGTCACAGACCGGACAATCGAGAGGATGTTTCACAAGGAAGAATTGAAGGACTTCTTTTCTCAACTCCCGAATCTTCGGGGTATCGGTTTCGATCACCATGCCATCCAATGCCTGTGTGTTGCAGGCGGTGACAGGGTTCTCAAGACCCTGAACCTCCACCACACACATCCTGCATGAGCCCGTTGGAATGAGGCTCTCCATGTGGCATAGCATTGGGATGCGTAACCCGTTTTGCTGTGCAACCTGCAGGATGGTTACGCCCTCTTCTGTCTCAATGGCTCTGCCGTTAATAGTCATACGCATAGCGATCTTTCCCTCCTGAAACTCAACGTCTATACCTATTGATATGAATATGAATACTAAAAACTTTGTGAAATATTTAATTTACCCACAATTCAATAGAACAACCCGTTAAATTTGTCAAGTAAAAATTAAGGTTACCTCTAAAAATGTCATTCCTGCGAAACTTGTCCTCGACCTGATCGGGGAGCAGGAATCCATTAAAACTGAATTGGGAATTCGTGCCAGGCAACGGTATTTCAAGAAGATAGACGCTGGATGGTCCGGGGAGAATTTACCATATCATTGGTCCGGGAAAGGTTTTTCTGACTGAATTAGTTCTACTCGTCGAAGGAGATGATGATAAAATCGCTCTCGAAGCATTGCTAAAACATAATTCAATACATCTTAGAGATGCCCTCCAAAATGGCACTTTGGCGCTTGATTCTTTAGGTGGTGCTGGTAATCTCGCTTATAAAATCTCTCATATTAAGGGATGTATCTGCCTTTGTCATGTCTTCCTGGATCATGACCGTCCAGGCAAAGATGCCCACTCTAAAGCCAAAGCAAGAGGGCTCATTGAGGATTGTGATGTAAATTATGCGAGTTGTGCCGGCCTATCAGAAAGTGAGTTAGAGGATCTTTATGAAGTGTCTTTTTATAAGGATTTAATTTTGAATAAATATCGTGTTTCGCTCGAATCGCCAAAATTCAAATCCAAGAAAAAGTGGTCTGATAGACTACGCGAGTGTTTTATAGGCCAAGGGAAAAATTGGGACGACGATGTAAAGATTGAAGTCAAACTCTTAATAGCCAAAGCAGTAGAGTCTGATCCAGGACGAGCGCTAAATCAGTATAAGAAATCGGTATTTGACGCCCTTACAAGTGCTCTTGAAGCACGCTTAAAAGATAAAAATGCCGAACCAATTGCTTGAGGCGATGGCGCGTAAAAGTGTGCCAGCGCCTCAGCCTAAGCGTTACCCCCAAAAAATCATCGGACAGGGAGGTTGAAGGAAATGGGAGTTGTTATAGAGGTTCGGGAACAACACGATGCTGTGCAGTTTCGGCCAGTCGACTCTGCGGAAGGCGCTTTCAGCGAAGCGTGGCTGCAAGAGACCCTACGTCGGTACCCAGAGGTTCTTCCGGTTGAGGAGTTCGGCCCCGTATTCCACCCATTGGTGCCCATTGGCAGAGAGGTGCCAACAAGCGCCGGCAGCATCGACAACCTGTGCTCTCGGTTGAGGGGACGGGTTGAGGGGACGTAGGTTCTAAAACAACTTGACAAATGGAGGTGAAGGATCTAATCTTTCGGTATGCCGAGACAACCGAGACTGGATACTCCCGGGGCATTGCATCATGTGATGGGGCGGGGCATCGAGCGGACAAACATATTCCGCATTGATCGAGACCGGGATGATTTTCTAAACCGGCTGGCCAACCAATGCATAAAGAGGAATCTCATTGTCTATGCGTGGTGCCTCCTTTCCAACCATTTTCATTTACTGGTTCGGACCGGTCGTCAGCCTATTTCCAGGAGCATGAAGGAGCTTCTGACCGGTTATGTTGTTAATTTTAATCTACGACATAAAAGAACTGGTCATCTCTTTCAGAACAGGTATAAATCGATCATCTGTGAAGACGATCCTTATCTGTTGGAACTGACACGCTACATTCACTTGAATCCGCTGAGGGCGGGCAAGGTGGGTGATCTGGAGGAATTGAACAACTATCGGTGGGCGGGTCATTCCGTAATCATGGGAAGGGTGGAGCGGAAGTGGCAGGACATCGATACCGTTCTTGGCTATTTTGGTAGGAGACAGGAGGCCGTTGAGAAGTATGAGCAGTTTGTGAGAGAAGGGTTATCGCAGGGGAGGAGACCGGAATTGGTAGGAGGCGGGTTGATCCGGAGTCTGGGAGGATGGTCCCAAGTGCTTTCTTTGAAGAGGAAGGGTATCAAAGTTGCCTCGGATGAAAGGATTTTGGGGGGAGATAAATTTGTTCAAAAGCTGATGTCTGAAGCTGAGGAGAGAGAGAAGGAGACTCTTAGGCTGGGGCGGAAAGTGCCTGATTTAGTGACGTTGGCAAAGAGGATTGTTAGGGGAGAGGGGGTAGAGGAAACAGAATTACGTTCAGGGATACGAAAGAGAGGGGTGGTGAGAGCAAGGAAACTGTTTTGTCAGTTGGCGATAGGGAGGATGGGTTATCCTGGTGCTGAAGTTGCCCGTTTCCTTGGAGTGACAACTTCTTCAGTCAATCGGTTGGTTGTTTCCGAGGAAGTATCGGATTTGAAGAAATATCTTAAGTTGTTTTAGAACCTACGTCCCCTATATTCTACCTATATTCTATATTCCCTGTTTGGAAGAAAGGAGATGCTATGAAAAGAGCGGAGTTACCCCTTTCCAAGCTTTCGGTTGCCCAAAAGCTGGACTTGATGGAGACTCTCTGGGCAGACTTAACCCAAGATGAAAAGAAATTGAAATCACCGGCTTGGCATGAGACTGTCCTTAAAGATCGTGAGGAAGCCTTCGCTGCCGGCAAAGTGACAGTATCGGAATGGGAACAAGCTAAAAAAAGAATTAAAAAGAAGGTCTCATGAGGATAAGAATTCTCATCGTAGCTAAAGAGGACCTTGAAGAAGGATATCGATTCTACGAGTCGCAATCTTCCGGTCTCGGATCGTATTTCCTCGATTCCCTTTATTCCGATATTGACTCCCTTGCATACTTTGGGGGTATTCACTAAGTTGTCTTTGGTTATCACCGCCAACTTTCCAAGCGGTTCCCTTTTGCAGTGTATTACCGGTAACACTTTAGCTCTTTGAAAAAAGAATAAAGAAAAAGCTGGCGTCAGGATCGA
>JASEHH010000175.1 GCA_030017685.1 Thermodesulfobacteriota bacterium
AGCAGAAGTGTCCTTTCAACATCCTCCACGATCTTTTCAAGGTCAACCCCTTCGCTCGGGATTTCGAGATCGAGGGGCCTCTTCTTACTGGGTAGCTGTTCCTCGATATAAGAACTGAGATTTTGGGCCGTCAACTCCTGAGAGGTTTCAAGAGCCACTGCCCTCTCGATAATATTCTGGAGTTCCCTCACATTGCCGGGATAGTCATATTGGACCAGGATCCGGAGGGCTTCCGGAGATACCTGGGAGATCTGCTTTCCAAGTTCTTCCGAATATTTCTTTAAAAAATGGCCGGTCAGAGAAGGGATGTCTTCCTTCCGCTCCCTAAGAGAGGGGATTCTGATCTGAATGACATTGAGCCGGTAAAAGAGATCCTCTCGAAACTGTTTTTCCCGGACGGCTCCTTCAAGATCTTTATTGGTTGCAGAGATGATCCGGACATCGACCCGGATGTCCTCGGTTCCTCCCACCCGCTTGAACTCCCTGTCCTGCAAGACACGGAGTAATTTGACCTGCATCATCAGGGGGAGCTCGCTGATTTCATCGAGAAAGATGGTCCCCTCGTCAGCCACCTCGAACAAACCCTTCTTGGTCGAAATGGCATCGGTAAAGGCTCCCCTCATGTGTCCGAAGAGTTCGCTTTCAATGAGGGATTCGGGGATAGCGCCGCAGTTTAAGGTAACGAAGGGTTTGTCCTTACGAGGACTGTTATAGTGGATCGCCTTGGCCACCAGTTCCTTGCCGGTTCCGCTTTCCCCGGTGATCAGGATATTTGTTTTGGTGGGGGCGACCTTCTCCAAAAGGTCATAAAGCTCAAGCATCTTGGAGCTCTGCCCGATGATGTTTTCGAAATGGTACCGGTCCCTGACCACCTGCTTGAGCAGGAGGTTCTCCTTCTGGAGATGTTTCTTTTCCAGAGCGTTCTGGATGATCAGCTTGATCTCGTCGATCTTAAAGGGTTTCGTAATGTAATCGTAAGCCCCTTCCTTCATCGCTTTAATGGCGGTATCGGCAGAGGCATAAGCTGTGATCACGATCACAACCGTTTCGGGTGAAATCGATTTAATCCTTTTCAGAACGGAGATGCCATCCTGCCTCGGCATGCGGATATCCACAAGGGCAAGATCAAAGATATCCTTTTCGATCAGTTTCATCACCTCTTCTCCGTTAGAGGCGAGCGTGACCTTATAACCCTCCTTTTTCAGCATGATGTCCAGAAACTCCCTCATGCTCTTTTCATCATCTGCGACCAGAATCTTATCCTTTAACACTCTCTTTTCCCTCTGTTTTAATTGGTTTGGCTGACATCTGATCCGGCAGGCAGATAGACGTTGAAGATGGCTCCCCTGCCGACATCGCTTTCCACCCTGATCACTCCGTTATGGTTTTCAATAATTTTATGGACGATGGAGAGGCCCAATCCAGTCCCTCCTTCTTTGGTCGTGTAGAAGGGCTCGAAGATTTTTTCTTTTTCCTGCGGGGCGATCCCGTTTCCGGAATCGGCGATCACGATCTTCACCCAATTTTTCCCCCTGCCCGACGAGTGGTAGGAAAGGCCCCCTCCGAGGGTTTCATTTGCCTTTTCGATATGAATCCGAATGTCACCGCCGTCCGGGATCGCCTGGGCCGCATTAATCAGAAGATTCCAGAAGACCTGTCTCATCTGGTCCGGGTCGACCAGCGCCTCAATGTCTCCTTTTCCGTGGGTCCTCGTGATACGGAGCCCCTCATGAAAGGCCGCAGAGTGGATGAAGAGTTCAACGGTTTCGTCGAGGATCTTTTCGATCTCCCAGGCGGATCGATGGGTCTGAGGGGGATGGGCGAAGAGGAGGAAGTCGGTGATCAATGCGTTGAGCCTCTCCGACTCCCGGAGGGTAATTGCCATCAGATGTTCTTGTTGTTGATCGAGAGAGAGTTCCGATTTCAACATCTGAATCGATCCGCTCAATGAGGCGAGGGGATTTCTGATCTCATGGGCCATCCCTGCGGCGAGGGCCCCGATAGCCGCCATCCGATCGTATCGTTTCATTTGATCTTCCATCTCCTTGAAACGGGTGATGTCCTGAAAGATGAGGGTATGTCCGATCACGGATCCTTCGGGGTCGGTCAGAGGAGAGATGGAGAACCCGAGATAGATTTTTTTTCCGTTCTCATCGGAGAGAAGGGTTTCATAACGCTGGTAATCCGGAGAAAAGTCTGATGGCTTCCTTTTCAGCTCTTCGAGGACCCCGGCAATCTCGGGAAAGAGGTCATAGATGGAGATATTTTTCAATTCTTCTCCTCTCAGGTTCAGGATCTTTTCTGCGGTCCGGTTGAGGAAATTGATCCTGCCATTGAGATCGATGGTGAGCAGTCCACTATCGAGGCTCTGGATGATATTCCGGTTGAAGGCTTCAAGTTGATCGTAATCGACCTGTTTCTGGATGAGTTCGCTCTTCTTCTTTTTCAATTCCTCGGAGATCGTGCTGCTCAGAAACGCCACGATGTAATACGCGGCCAGATAGGTGATCAGGGAGTAGAAGACCTGGCTGGCCTCAGGCGTTACGAGCTGACCGGGGGGACGGATCCACTCGTAGAGCTGAAGGAGTAAAATGAGGCCGTAGAAAAAGGTGGAGAGCGATGCCGAATAGAAGGCCCCCCGTTTATAGAAGAGGATACTGCATCCGATGATCGTGAAGATGTAAGCAATCGGGAAGAAGCTTTCCTTTCCGCCGGTATAGGTGATGAGGCCCGCGATGAAGAGATGATCGATCACCAGCTGGACAAAGGTGAATCGGCGGAGGTCTTTGACCCGATTGAGAAGAAAGGCATAAGCGATCGTCACCAGATAGAAGAGGCTGATGAAATAGTAGAACTGGTTGGTCATGGGGATGAAGAAGTACTTCTTCTCGGAGAGCTGAAAGATATAGGCGATGGCCAGCAGAAGGGTGAGGATGATGATCCGGGAGACCATCAACCCTTTCACATTTTTAAGGATTTTCTGCTGGGCGTCGGGAGGAAAGTTCAGATTCGAATTCATAAGACCCCATCATCCGAAACGGTCCAAATGCCAAAGGTTAACCCGCACGTTGCAACATATGGGTTAATGCACGGCCGAGGCCATCTGAAAGATTGGCAGATACATCGCAATGACGACCCCTCCGATCACCACCCCCAGAAAGACCATCAGGAAAGGTTCGAGGAGGGAGGTCAGATTGCTTACAGCCACATCGACCTCGTCGTCATAGAAATCCGCAATTTTTGACAGCATGGAATCCAGAGCGCCCGTTGATTCTCCAACGGAGATCATCTGAATCACCATGGGTGGAAAGATCCCGCCCCGGCCAAGAGGCTCTGCAATGGTTTCACCCTCGCGGATGCTGGCCCTCGCACTCATGATGGCTGTTTCAATCGTCCTGTTCCCAGCCGTCTTCGAGACAATAAGGAGCCCGTCCAGGATGGGAACGCCGCTGCTCACCAGCGTTCCCAGCGTCCGGGCAAATCGGGCCACAGCGACTTTTTTGAGGAGCATTCCGAAAACAGGCACTTTCAGGATGAGGCGATCGATCAGGGTCTTTCCCGCATCCGTCTTATAAAACTTTCTGAAAAGAAAGACGAAAAGGATGGCTGCGGGGATGATGACGACGATATATTTTTTGACGATCTTGCTCATGGTGAGCACGATGAGGGTGGGGAGCGGAAGAGACTGGCCTGCCGATTTGAACATCGTCTCAAAGACAGGGATGACGAAGATCATCAGGATGATCACGACGAGGATGGCCACCGACACAATGATGGCGGGATAGATCATGGCGGATTTGACCTTCTTTTTCAGGGCCTCCGCCTTTTCAATATAGTTTGACAGTCGGTTCAGGATATTGTCGAGAATACCTCCTTCCTCACCCGCCACGACAAGGTTCGTATAGAGGTCATCGAAGGTGGAAGGGTGCTTTTTAAGGGCTCCGGCAAAGGTAGAGCCGCCTTCCACATCCTCCCTGATCTCTCGGATGATATTTTTGAAGACCTTATGGTCCTGCTGAGAAGAGAGGATGTCCAGCGATTGGACCAGAGGCAATCCGGCGTCGATCATCGTTGCCAGTTGCCGGGTGAAAATGGCGATACTGCGCTGATTCACCTTCTTCCCCCCCGGCAGGGAAATCTTGAACTCTTTTCCTTTGGTTGCGATTTTTGTGGGGATGATGCTCTGCTGCCGGAGATGGATGCGGATGGCTGCTTCACTCGGGGCTTCCATCTCACCCTTCTTGATCGATCCCTTCAGTGTCTTTCCTTCCCATTTAAAGATTGGCATAATTCACCCTTCCAAAT
>JASEHH010000176.1 GCA_030017685.1 Thermodesulfobacteriota bacterium
AGAATTCTCTGGATTCCCGTTTTCACGGGAATGACGACTTTTTACGATTCCATCTATTATGACCACCAGAAATGGAAATAGCAAATGAGACTTCATCCCTGTTCGGTGATTCATGAGACCCTGTGCCGATAGCTTAGGCAAAAACCGTCATCCATGGTTGCACTAAGGATGACCGTGTCAAAGTCAGGGTGTTTCTGGATCATATCGAGATAATCCTTCATGGAGTGGGCCTGCCGGATGGCGTTATGGACCGCAAGGATGCCTCCAGGGACGAGTTTCTTCGGGAAGAGTTTGCTAAAGTAGTCCATCTGCCCCTCTTTGTCAGCATCGAGGAAGATAAAATCGAAAGGCCCCTCCAGTTTTGTCACTTCTACATGGGCGTCTCCCCTGATACATGTGATCCTCCGTGACAGCCCTGCCTCCTTTACATTTCTCCGTGCGAGGTCATATCGTTCTTTGTCGATTTCGATAGTTGTTAACCGGCCGTCTGTTTCCTCAAGGGCAAGCCCGAGCCAGATCGCCGAAAACCCGTGCGAAGTGCCGACCTCAAGGACATTTCTTGAGCGGGTTGCCTTAGCGATGAAATAAAGAAGCTCGCCGTCCTTTCGGGGCACGCTTAAAAACTGGTAGCCCTTGGCCTCCATCTCATCCAGCAATCGACGGATAGGTGCGGAGTTGCGTTTGACCCGCTGTGGACCACCTTCTGTCGCGTTGGCAAGGGCTAATGAGAGATGGGTGGCCACGGTGAAGAGACTCAGGGCCCCTCCGGTGGTTTTGAGAAACTCCCGACGACTGAATGGCTGACCGGTTTTCATGGGGTTTCCTCTGTCCAAATATTTAGTGGGATTTTGGAAATCGATTTGTCCAATGTCAACGGGCTGACCCCACTAAGCTTCGTTTTTGGTGTAGGTTTTGAGAAACAGTTCCAGCTGGGTGATCTGCTGATCGGTGAGGGATTCAAATTCTATTCCACAAAGTCTGGTGTTCAATCGAATCGTGAGCGAGTCATATTCGGAAGGTATTTGAAGTGGTTTGTCATAAACTATCCTGCAAGGGATTTTAGGCAGGGTGACATCATTTATCCATAGGATCAGACTTTTTCTTGAATCCCCCCCAATTAAGTCTTCTTCGTAGATATGCTCAAAAGATAATCCACCCAGACCGATGTCTTTGACTTTACCAATCCTGTTGATTCCGTTCTGGAGCGCAACGATAACATTCTCTTCGACTGAGAACCGGGGGTATTTTCTCTTATCCATTTTGATTTGGTTTTACGCCTGCCCGGAGGAATGATGATGCATTGTGCCTGATTAGGATTCAATTCTATTCTCTTCACCACGCTGTGTCAATAGAAAATGGAAGGATGATCCGTTTTTTATTGACAGCACGATTGAGAATCGTTAGTTTTATATTAGAAACAGGTGAAAGGAGGGCACTGAGATGGAGAATTTTCAAAGAATTTTGGTTCCTCTGGACGGATCGGGTTGTGCGGAAAATGTTCTTCCCAAGGTTGAGAAACTGGCTACCGAGTTAAAGGCAGGTATTGCCCTTTTACGGGTTGCCCTTACCCATACCTTTCCGGGGGTGGATCCAACTGAGGCTGAACTGAAGGTTGTCCGGGAAGCAGAGGCATACCTTCAAAAGGTGGAGGATCGGCTAAAAGCTAAAGGATTTAAGGTGGATAGCCATGTCCGGTATGGAAATGATGCAGAGGAGATACTGGAACATGCCGATGGGAAAGATATTGACCTGATCGCTATGACCACCCATGGTCGGAGCGGCGTGAAACGATTTCTTCTTGGAAGCGTAGCGGAGAAGGTGCTTCGTTATTCACCCAAACCGATCTTTCTGGTCAGGTGCACATAAGGAAAAGTTCAAGGCACAAGGCTCAGGGTTCAAGGTTTAAGGCTTGAGGAAAGGAGGAGAAAGGAAAAGATGAAATCTCTGATGGTGATCTTTTTTCTTCTGTTTTTTATTGTTTCCCATGGGATAGGACAGGAGGCCGCAAAGGCAGGGTTTAAGATTTCAAGTCCAGCTTTTGAAAATAATGGAAAGATTCCTTCAACATACGCCTGCGATGGAATGAATATCAATCCTCCTCTTAAGATTGAAAATATTCCCAGAGAAGGGAAATCTCTGGTGTTGGTTTTTGATGATACGGATGCGCCCAGAGGGTCCTATGTCCACTGGATTTTATGGAATATCGAGCCCGGCGTGAAGGAGATAAAAGAGAACTCTGTTCCGGAGGGCGCGATTCAGGGATTGAATGATTTCAAAAAGAATAATTATGGAGGGCCCTGTCCGCCCCGGCGCACCCACAAATATGTTTTTAAAATCTATGCCCTCGATACCCGTCTCGATTTAAGTCCCCATTCGACGAAGACCGATCTTGAAAAGGCAATGAAAGGCCACATCATTGCCCAGGCCCAATGGATGGGAACATACAAAAAGAAATGAAGATGCTTACACCATGTGAAAGTGTGGAAATATGAAGTCTTTCCTTCCCAAAATGATAGCGCCATTTTCTCTTTGGGCAATATTTTCCCTGGTATCGATTCCTCTTACTCATGAACCGGCTTATCCGGCTGAGGCATTGAAAGTCCGGCTGATTGGACACAGTGACCTCCAGGGCCGTGAAGCCCTTCAGGTGGTATTAAAAGGAAATTATGCCTATATCGGACACCATCGGGGAGATCAATTTAATCCTTTAACCGGAAAGATGGAGCCCAACGGGACCACTATCTTAGATGTCTCTACCCCAGGCCGGCCCAAGATTATTAAACATATACCCGGTTATAAGGGTGCAGAGAGCCGGGCAGCCCAGGTGGTAGAAAAATATTTTGATGGGAAGGACTACCTGCTCCGGAACCAGGAATCAGGCGAATTTACCGGCTTTGAAGTCTGGGATATTACGGATAGAGCAAATCCGAAACTTGTTTCAATCATTGACCGACTCATGGCCGCTCATAAAAGCTGGTGGGATGCCAGAACCGGCTACGCCTACCTCTCTGGAATATGGCCGGGATGGAAGGGGCAACATTTAATCATCTATGACCTGAGAAATCCTTACGCACCCAAATTTGTATCGAACTGGGGCCTTCCCGGGCAACGGCCTGGGGAGGGTGGCGGAGGCGTCAGTCTTCACCACCCTGTCATTTCCGGCAACAGGGCCTATTTGTCTTACCTTTTTGGTGGAGATGTAGTGATTCTGGATATCTCGGACAAATACAAATCGGTGATGATTGCCCATTTAGATTTTTCTCCGCCCTTTTCAGGCGCCCATACCACGGTTCCTTTCTTAAACATGAAGGTTCCAAATTTCACCAAAGGATTCGGGGAGGTCAGGAATTTTCTCGTTGTTTCAGAAGAATCTTTCAGCAGTCACTGTCAGGAATTGAGAAGGCAACTCTATATCGTTGATGTAACAGAGGAGAATCGTCCAATCCCGGTGGCGACCTTTAAAGTTCCGGATGGGAATTTCTGCGAGAGAGGCGGCCGTTTTGGTCCTCATCAATTTGCGGAGACAAAGGATGGGGAGATCATCGGGGGATCCCTTCTCTATGTTGCCTATTTCAATGCAGGATTGCGAATCGTCGACATCTCCGATCCTTTTAATCCCAAAGAAGCGGGATATTATATTCCTGATTCAACTGACAAAACCAAACCGGGGCTAAGGAAAGTGATACAGACGAATGATGTGGATCTCGATTATCGGGGGCTGATTTATATCACTGACCGTGCAGGAGCCGGTTTGCATATATTGGAGTTTACAGGGGCAAAATAATCTGACCTCCTTCCAGATATGATTGGCGGTAGGATAACCCACTACATCCAGGGAGATGCGAGGTATGGAGAAAGAAACAAAATATTCAAATCGTTTGATCCATGAAACCAGTCCTTATCTTTTACAGCATGCCCACAACCCGGTAGATTGGTATCCGTGGGGAGAAGAGGCCCTGAACAGGGCCAAGGAGGAGGATAAGCCCATTCTCCTCAGCATTGGCTACTCCTCCTGCCACTGGTGCCATGTGATGGAGAAGGAGTCTTTTGAGAATGAGGCGATTGCTGAGGTTATGAATGAGCGGTTCATCAATATCAAAGTAGACCGCGAAGAGAGACCTGATCTCGATGAAATCTATATGAATGCGGTTCAGATGATTACCGGAAGTGGCGGATGGCCGATGACCGTCTTTTTAACTCCAGGCCTCGTTCCTTTCCATGCGGGAACCTACTTCCCGCCTGAAGACCGAATGGGGATGCCGGGTTTTCCAAAAGTTCTCATCACGGTTTCCAACTATTACCACG
>JASEHH010000177.1 GCA_030017685.1 Thermodesulfobacteriota bacterium
CCACCCACCATCTGGAAAGGTATACGTTGTAGAAATAGGCCGAAAACCCTGCTACAAGAAGGAGAGGGAAAAGCCACCACCCGCTTGCAAAACAAAAATAGCCTCCGATTCCCATGGCGATCAAAAGGCTGATGGTCGCAAACCAGAATGCCTGGCTTGGCTTTAAAAGATTGGAGGGGAGAACACCGCTTCCTCCGCTGAAAGGCGTTCTCTGGGTGTTTAGGTCAATCCCGTCCACATAGTCGTGGTAGTCATTGATAACATTAACCGTCATGTGAACGAGGATTGAGCCGACCATGGCCAGGATAAAATACCCGAGGTGGAAGTATCCCTCATAGGCTGCAACGCCTGTTCCTAACGAGACCAGGATGACGGTCAGAGGAAGAAATTGGAAACGAGGCAGCAACAGCCATGCCTTAAAGGAACCAGGTTTCACTTTTTCCATCACTAAAGCCTACAATGCTTGAACCAGGTTAAGGATGAAGTTGGGGTTAAGAAAAATCTCGTCTTTAGCCTAAACCTTAACCTTAGCCTTAATCTTTATGATATTTCCTCTCCCCTTCAATATAGAGGTCGTTTCCTCGAACATCATTGATGACGATCACCGGAAGGTCTTCGACTTCAAGCCTCCGGATGGCCTCCGGGCCAAGATCTTCATAAGCCACTACCTCTGCCTTCTTCACCTTTTTAGCGAGAAGAGCGCCTGCGCCTCCGGTGGCTGCAAAGTAGACTGCTTGGTGTTTCTTCATCGCTTCTTTGACCGCATCGGATCGCATTCCCTTTCCAATCATCCCTTTCAAACCTTTCTCAATCAAAGCGGGCGCATAGGCATCCATCCGGTAACTGGTCGTAGGACCTGCTGATCCGAAGACCTGTCCGGGTCTGGCGGGTGTCGGGCCGACATAGTATATGATCTGGCCCCGAATGTCAAAAGGAAATTCTTTTCCCTCTTTCAAAAGATCGTAGAGCCTTTTGTGTGCGGCATCCCTTCCCGTATAGATGACACCATTGAGTAGAATCCGATCGCCGATCTTCAATTTCCCCACATCCTCATCGCTGAGGGGTGTCTTTAAACGAATGGGCTCGGTCATAAATCCTCCGTTAAACTAAAGTGAACGCCATAAATAAGTTGACATCCCTGTAATGTCATTGCGAACGAAGTGAGGCAATCTCATAAGATTGCCACGCCTGCGTGCCGTAACGCCACTTCGGCGTGCAGGCACGTCGCTTCGCTCCTCGCAATGACTACTTTATTCAGTCGTTCACTATAATGATGGGGAGATAGGGGGATTGGGTGATGGGGGGCAAAAAGATTTTTTTCTCCCCACCTCCTCATCTCCCCATCTCCTTAAATCACCACTTCTTTATGTCTCTGGGCGTGGCATTGGATGTTCACGGCCAGCGGAAAACTGGCGATGTGGCACGGCATCATCAAGATGTGAACCGCCAGTGAAGTGGTTCGCCCTCCCAAACCCTGTGGTCCGATTCCCAGTTTATTAATCTCGGTTAATATATCAAATTCCAATTGATCCAGTTCTACGTCTGGATTTTGGCTTCCCAACGGTCTGAGTAAACTCTTTTTTGCAAGAAACGCGGCCAGTTCGAATGTCCCTCCGATTCCCACTCCGACAATGGTCGGAGGGCAGGGATTCGAACCGGACTCCTTCACCCTCTGAACGACATATCGTTTAATTCCCTCAATCCCATCGGATGGGGTGAGCATCACCACCCGGCTCATATTCTCACTGCCCCCTCCTTTCGGAGCCACAGTGATCTTAACCTGATCTCCGTGAACGATCTCCGTATGGATGATGGCGGGAGTATTGTCTCCGGTATTTGCCCGGGTGAAGGGATGGCAGATCGACTTTCTGAGATACCCGTCACGGTATCCCTGACGAACCCCTTCAAAGATCGCCTCTTTCAGGCCTCTCCCGACCAGATGAACATCCTGCCCCAATTCGATGAAGACCACTGCAAAACCCGTATCCTGACAGATGGCCACCCTTTCATCTCTTGCAATTCGGGCATTCTCCTTCAACTCCTTCAATATCTCCACTCCCAGGGGAGATTCTTCTTTTTGTATGGCCCGATCAAAGGCCTCAAGCACATCCTCTCCCAGGTCGGTGTTCGCCTCCATGCAGAGGTCTCTCACTTTTTCGGTGATCAGTTTGACATCAATCTCTCGCATCTTTCCCTCGTGATTCGTGGTTTGTGATTCGTGACTCGTGGTTTTGGAACAGGGATTCTTTCTTATCCCAATCACTATTCACCAACACGATTCAACATTCACGATTATAATTTCAATTCCAGAATGCTCTTTTTCACGCTCTCTGCGGATTTCGCTACCAGGCATTTCTCCTCTTCGGTCAGATCGAGTTCGATGATCGACTCCACACCTTTTTCGCCCAGCTTCACCGGAACTCCAAAGCAGATATCCTTCAGGCCATATTCTCCATTCAGATAGACGCAGCAGGGAAGAATCCTCTTTTTGTCCTTGAGGATGGCCTCTGCCATCTGAATCGCCCCTGCCGAGGGAGCATAGAAGGCGCTCCCTGTCTTGAGAAGATTGACGATCTCTCCGCCACCTTTACGGGCTCGATCCACCAGTTTATCAATCTTCTCTTTTGGAAGAAGTTGTGAGAGAGGAATACCGCTGACTGTAGTGTATCTCGGAAGGGGAACCATCTCATCCCCATGCCCCCCTAACAGGAGCGCCTGAATATCCTCGACAGAGACTCCCAATTCCATCGCAATGAAAGCCCTGTATCGGGCCGTATCCAGAACCCCTGCCATTCCCATCACCCTCTCTCTCGGTAAACCGCTCTTTTTTATGGCTAAATAGGTCATGGTGTCCAGGGGATTGGTCACCATGATGAGGATGGCATTCGGAGACTTTGCAGTCACCTCCGCGACCACGGATTCGATGATCTTTCGATTAATGTCAAGCAGATCTTCTCGACTCATCCCTGGTTTCCTGGGAACCCCCGAGGTGATGATGACGATATCCGAACCTTTCGTCGCTTCATACGTGTTTGTGCCGATGACATTTGAATCAAAACCTTCTATCGGCGCTGATTCAAAGAGGTCAAGGGCCTTGCCCTGGGGAATCCCTTCCAGGATGTCCACTAAAACGATATCGCCTAATTCCTTTGCGGCAGCCCAGTGTGCCGCCGTGGCTCCGACAAATCCTGCTCCAATAATCGAAATCTTTTTTCTTCCCATAAAATCCCCTCCTTTCTTCCAAATGAAGGTTGAGGTTAAGGTTTAGGTCGAGATTAAAACGATAAAGTCCTAAACCTTAGCCTTGACTTAAACCTAATCTTGAATCCTCGGTTTTTAACTTTGACATTCATTTGGCATTTAGATTTTGTCATTTCGAATTTTTAAAGTTTCGATTCAAACTGATAACCTCCTAAATAAAACCCGCAGGTCTTCCGGATGATCAGTTCGGGCATGAGAAAAATCTCTTTCGCTGAATGCCTGTCACCACCCTTCTCAATCTTTTCGACCAGCATCTCAACTGCGATGGCTCCCATCTCAAACTTTTTTTGGCCAATCGTGGTCAGCTCGATCCCCCGCATGGAGGAAAATTCGATGTCGTTGAACCCGATCAGGACCACATCCTCCGGTATCCTGAGCCCCTCTTCGAGGATCGCCTGGTAGACCCCCAATGCCATGTAATCATTGGTGGCAAAGATGGCGGTGGGCATTTCTGCCATTTTAAGAAATTGTTTTGCTCTCTGATAACCCGACTTCTTTGAAAAATTTCCTTCGAGAAAAAAATCGCCCCTTTGCTCCAATCCATAGATCTCAAGTGCTTTTTTCCCGCCTTCGAGACGTTCGAGGCCAACAGATGACTCCGCAGACCCGCCGATCACCCCTATTCTCTTATGGCCAAGCCTGATCAGATGTTCCACAGCTAAAAAGCCTCCGAGGATATTATCCACCCCGACATAATCGACCTTCTCCTTCACAACCGGATGGTAGGTCCTTCGATTGACCAGGGTAATGGGAAATTCCTCCTCTGCTAATGCAACGATATTGGGATCCTCCATATGGGCGGAGGAAAAAACGATTCCATCCACTCCCTTGCTTCGTAGCATTTCAATATACTGCTTTTCAATGGAGATGTCAGACTGGGTGCTGCAGAAGATAATACTATATCCCAACTTGGTGGCTGTTTTCTCTATTCCCTGGGCCAATTCGGTATAAAAAGGGTTGGCAATATTCGTTATGACAAGACCCAGAGTCTTTGTCCGCTTCATCACCAAACTTCTGGCGATGAAATCGG
>JASEHH010000062.1 GCA_030017685.1 Thermodesulfobacteriota bacterium
CGCCTTCGGCGAACCTGTTTTCATCCGCCCAGCAGAGCTGGGCGGATGAAAACAGGTATTTTTTATAAACTTTATGAAGTTTGGATTTTTATTCATATCTATCATTCTATTACTAATTATTGAATGCTAATTGAACATTTTGCATTGATCACTTCTTTAAAGTTCTTCCGGTGAAAAGGCAACGACTTCATCGATAGTTCTTGCATTAAGAAGGACCATTACCAGCCGGTCCACTCCCAGGGCGATCCCCGCTGAAGGAGACAAATTCTCCAGTTCACCTAAAAATTTCTCGGGCATCGGATAGATGGATTTTTCAAGAGATCGCCGGACCTCGGCTTCGACCTGAAAAACCTTTCGTTGTTCTTCCATATCGATCAATTCGGAGAAGGCATTCGCTATCTCCAGGCCTCCCAGATAGAGTTCAAAGCGTTCTGCCACGGCGGGGTCTTCCTTCTTTAAACGCGCCAAGGACCTACGTTCAGAAGGGTAATCATAAATAAAGGTGGGGGTCTTTGTTCCCAATCGCGGTTCAATCTCTGAAACCATGAGCTCATCAAAAAGGTCCTGTTTAAGAGCCTCCTTTGCCGGAATCTTCGCATAACGATTAAACGCCTCTTCAACAGTTATTCTCTCCCAGGGTGATGTAAGAAGAACGTTATGGTCACGAAAAGTCACACTCTCTCCCAGTCCGATTTCAACCGCCAGGCTTTGAATCAATTTTTCACACTCATCCATCAAATCCAGATAATCCCCATCTGCCCGATACCATTCTAAGAGGGTGAATTCGGGGATATGCTGACTTCCTCTCTCCCCTTCTCTCCAGCAGCGGCAGATCTGAAAGATCTTCTCATATCCTGCGGCGAGCATTCGCTTCATACAGAGTTCCGGAGAGGTGTGAAGAAACCATTTCCCTGAGGGGACAGCATCGATATGGGATTCAGGGGCAGGAGCTGGAATGCGATGAGGGGTCTCCACTTCGAGGTACCCCCTCTCGCTGAAGAATTGCCTGATCTTCCGAATGATTCTTGCCCTCTGCTGGAGGGCGTTCTTTCGCCTGGCCAATGGCCAGTTCTTGAATGAAGAATTGATTATCACCGCCTAATCTCTCATACCAGCACTTCTGCGTATAGGCGCAAACGATAGAAATGGTCTAAAGGTTAGGGTTACGAAGCCCGTTTCGGTTATTGGTTACGGTTACGTGCAAAGAATTAAGAGACGACAAACGTAGCCTTTTATTCACGATACGGGCATCCTTACCGTTACCGTTGTACGAAACCTTTATTTTCTAACTAATTATTCCTTGACCCGGGTCGAATATTCGCCTGTTCGGGTGTCAATGGTGATCAACTCACCCTCCTGGACAAAGGGAGGAATACGCAGTTCATACCCTGTTTCGATAGTGGCGGGTTTGTAATCAGCCTTCGAGGTATCGCCTTTGACCCACATCTCCGTCTTGATCACTCTGAGATTGACGAAATTCGGGAGATCCACGCCTATGGCCTTCTCCCTGAACATCAATACCTTGACATTCAAATTGTCAATGAGATAATTTTTTGTTTCTCCCAGCGCATCCCCATTGATGATGATCTGTTCATAGGTCTGATTATCCATGAAATAGTAATGATCTCCCTCTTTGTAAAGATACTGCATGACCCTCTCTTCCAATGAGGCGGGCTCAAAGGTATCTCCCTCGCGGTAGGTTCGATCGATCGTCGATCCGGTGATCATATTTTTCAGTTTGGTACGGTAAAGGGCCTGGCCCTTGCCCGGCTTGGAGAATTCAAATGCCGTAACCATGTAGGGCTCATTATCGATTGCGACTTTCAAACCCTTTCTCAAATCCGAAGCCGTGTACATAATTCATCCTTCCCTTTTTAAAAATCACAAATAGAACGAATGACAGCGAATGAAACGAATAACTAATTGGTGTCTGTCCATAAACAGCGTTTTCCGTCATGCCGGACTTGAGGAGCCTGCCCCGTACTTGATACGGGGGCATCCAGACGTCGTCCCGACGAAAGTCGGGAACCATCTCAAAGACTGGGTCCCGGTTTTCACCGGGAACCCTGGATTCCGGCTGGAGTTTATCCCGATGAAAATCGGGGCCGGAATGACGATTCTGATTGAGGGGCAATTTATAAACAGACACTAATTGTTTGGTATTGTTCGGTATTATTCGTTATTATTCGCCCAATTCGCTTTAGTTTAGAAATTATAAAAGAACCGATTGCGAATCCGCTCAGCCATAAACCTTCCCAGCAATTGAATGGCCGCGGCCTTATTCGATTCGCTGACGAGAATATTGTAGGATGTGCGATACACCCTGCTGTCGGAGAGATCCTTCTCCATCCAGAGGATCTCTCCGTTCTTCTTTCTTAAGGTCAAATCGATGACCACCGTGGCTTGGTATTCCAGGGCGATTCCGGATCGGTCATAGGAGACCGAATAGATCTGAAAGGACTTGATCACTCCTTCCAGAACCGAATCCGCCTCATTCCGTCCCACCACCTTCACCCTTCGGTCCTGAATAAACTCCCTTAAAAAACCATGTGTGAAAGGAACCTCAATGCCTGGCTCAAAGGTCTGGTTGATAAAGGTGGGAACGGCAAGAGAGGTAATACCAGGAGGGAGATGGGTCTCTTTGCCGACCATCTTGTAGCCACAACCCACTATCAAAACCGCAAAAAAGGCAAGGAAAAACTTTTTCCAAAGTGCCATATAAGTTTGGACTCCCCTTTAAATTCCAATCACCCAATAATGATGGTCTCGTAAATAGTCCTAAATGCTATTTTCTGTCATTCCTGCCCTGTAACAGAGCACGGGGTAAACTCCAGCAGAAATCCAGTATTTTCAGGTAGTTCGAATTCTCTGGATTCCCGTTTTCACGGGAATGACAACCTTTACGAATTCATCAATATTGGGATTTGGAAATTGGTTATTCCAAAATGATCAATATACAATATTCACCAGTTTCTGAGGCACGAGGATCACCCGTTTGATCGCTTTGCCCTCAACCAGTTTTTGAATCCTCTCGCTCTTCAAAGCCCAGGCCTTGATCTCTTCCTCTCCATAAGAGGCGGGCACCGTGATGCGGTCTCTCACTTTTCCATTGACCTGGACAACGATCAGAACCTCATCCTCCAGGACCGCCTCCGGATCATAATCAGGCCAGGCCCTCTGAATGACGGACTCCTTATTCCCCAAAGCCTCCCAGAGCTCCTCGGAAAAGTGAGGAACAAACGGCGAAAGCAGGACCACGGTCGTCTCAATCGCCTCCCTCATCAACCGTCTGGAGACATCATCATCACGGTTCTTGACCTCCGAACCATAGATCTCGTTGACCAGTTCCATGATCGCGCTGAGGGCTGTGTTGAAATGAAACCGCTCAATATCCTCCGTCACCTTCTTGATCGTCTTATGGGTCTTCTGGAGGAGGAGCTTCGCATCACCTTCTACCGAAGTCCCGATAGGAAAGGAAGCCGCATTCCGGAGCCGGGAAACCTGTTCAAAAAAGAGTCTCCAGACCCGGTTAAGAAAGCGGAACGAACCTTCGACCCCCTGATCGCTCCAATCCAGATCCTTCTCAGGCGGAGCGGCAAAAAGACAGAAGATCCTTGCCGTATCAGCGCCATACTTTTCGATCAGATACTCAGGGTCAACCACATTCCTCTTCGACTTCGACATCTTTTCAAGCCTTCCCACTGCAACCTGCCCGTCGCACTTACGACAATGAAAGGCCTCCCCATTCTTCTCCACCTCATCAGGAAAGAGGTAGCCGTCCTTCGGGCACTCGAGAACCTCTTTGCAGACCATCCCCTGGGTGAGGAGATTGGTGAAGGGTTCTTCGACGCTCACCCACCCCATCTCCTTAAGGACGCGGGTGAAGAAGCGGGAATAGAGGAGATGGAGAATGGCATGTTCAATGCCGCCGATATATTGATCCACAGGCATCCAGTAATCGACCCTTTTCTTATCGAGAGGCCCTTGATGATAATCGGGGCAGGCAAACCGATCAAAATACCATGAGGATTCGACAAAGGTGTCCATGGTGTCCGTATCCCTTTGGCCCGCTCCACCGCATTTGGGACATCTTGCTTCCACAAATTCCTTTGCGCCTACCAGAGGCGATTCTCCCATGCCGGTGACTTCGACCTCGGGCGGAAGGACGACAGGAAGGTCTCTTTCCGGAACCGGAACGGCCCCGCACCTCTCACAGTAGATAATGGGAATGGGCGCTCCCCAGTAACGCTGCCTCGAGATCCCCCAGTCCCTTAACCGGTAACTAACCTTCTTTCCGCCCAATCCTTTCTCCTCGAGATGCGTCGCAATCGCCTCCCTCGCCTTCAGGCTGCCCATTCCATTAAACTTCCCCGAGTTGACCAGAAAACCTTCTCCCTCATAGGCTTCGGTCATGGTTTCCCCATTCAGGGTTTGATCTTCCGGTTGAATCACAACGATGAGGGGAAGCCCGTACTGCTGGGCGAATTCGAAATCTCTCTGGTCATGTGTGGGAACAGCCATCACTGCGCCCGTTCCATATTCCATCAGAACAAAATTGGCAACGAAGATGGGCATCCTCGCCTTTGTCATCGGGTTGAGGCAATAAGCGCCTGTGAAGACGCCCTCCTTCTCCGTCGTGGGAGCGGTCCTTTTGATCCTGTCCTGCCGTTTCATCTTCTCGACAAAATCCCTCACCGCTTTCTCCTGAGGGGTCCCCTTTGAGAGGATCAAGGCAAGAGGATGTTCCGGAGCAAGGCTCATAAAGGTGGCGCCAAAGACCGTGTCCTGCCGGGTGGTGAAGACCTTGATCGCTTCCTTCGAATTCTCCAGTGGGAAAAGGATTTCTGCGCCGATCGATTTTCCGATCCAGTTCCTCTGCATCGTGAGGACCCGCTCCGGCCATCCGGGAAGTTTCTCGCACCACTCCAGGAGGTCCTCCGCATAATCGGTGATCTTGAAGAACCATTGTTCCAGATCCTTCTGTGTGACCCCCGGGTCATCGGCATGGCCCCGCCAGCAGGTCCCGTCAGCCATCACCTGCTCATTGGCCAGAACGGTCTTGCAGACCTCACACCAGTTAACCGTGGACCGTTTTTTATAGGCCAGCCCTTTCTCATACATCTTCAGGAAAAAGAGCTGTTCCCATCGATAATAAGAGGCATCGCAGGTCGCAAATTCCCGGTCCCAGTCATAACTGAAGCCCATTCGCTTCAACTGCCTCTTCATATACTCGATATTCTCATAGGTCCATTTGGCGGGATGGACGCCATGTTCGATGGCCGCATTCTCTGCAGGCATGCCAAAGGCATCCCAGGCCATGGGATGAAGGACATTAAACCCCTTCATCTTCTTGTAGCGGGCGGCCACATCGCCGATGGAGTAATTGCGCACGTGGCCCATGTGAATCTTGCCCGATGGATAAGGAAACATCTCAAGAAGATAATACTTCCGCTTATTTGGATCCTCGGTGACCTTGAAGAGCTTCTGACTCTCCCATATTCTCTGCCATTTCTCTTCAATCTCTTTGGGGTTATACCGTTGATCCATTCAATACCTCGTCCCTTGTCAGTTGTATGTGGTCCGTGGTCCTTCATTATTTTTCATTTACTACTGACCACTCACCACTGGCTACTTTCTATTTTTTCAACCTCTCATCATCCTTCTGATTCGAAGTCTTAAAGCGTTCAACTTAATAAATCCCTCCGCATCTTTCTGGTTATAGACGGTGTCCTTTTCAAAGGTCGCAAACGCATCATGGTAGAGAGACTTCTCTGACCTCCGGCCGATGACCGTGCAATTCCCTTTATAGAGTCTTAGGCGGACCGTCCCTGTAACATTCTTCTGCATCTCATCGAGAGCTATCTTCAGGACATCCATCTCCGGTGAAAACCAGTAGCCATAATAAATGAGCTCCGAAATCTTCGGGATCAGGCTATCCCGTAAATGCATCACCTCCCGGTCCATCGTCATCGACTCGACAGCCCGGTGGGCAATGTGAAGGATTGTCCCTCCGGGTGTCTCATAAACCCCTCTGGACTTCATCCCCACATAGCGGTTCTCGACCATATCGACACGGCCAACTCCATTTTTGCCTCCCAGTTGATTCAATCGGGCCAGCAAGTTCGCAGGCGAAAGGGCTTGGCCATCGACCCGCTTTGGAATCCCGTCTTCAAAATCGATTTCAACGACGGTCGGACGATCCGGCGCCTTTTCAGGGGAGACGGAGAGAATAAACATATCCTCGGGCGGCTCTGACCAGGGATCTTCAAGAATCCCTCCCTCGAAACTGATGTGAAGGAGGTTCCGGTCGGAGGAGTAGGGCTTCTCTTTCGTCACCGGAATGGGGATGCCATTGTCCCGCGCATAAGCCATCAGCTCCTCACGCGATTGAAATTGCCATTCCCTCCATGGGGAGATGATGCGGACATAAGGATTGAGGGCATAGTAGGTCAGCTCAAATCGCACCTGGTCATTCCCCTTCCCTGTGGATCCGTGAGCCACGGCATCCGCTCCCTCCATCTGGGCAATCTCGATCTGTCTCTTTGCGATCAGGGGTCTGGCAATCGAGGTGCCAAGGAGGTAAGTCCCCTCATAGACGGCATTCGCCTTCAGCGCTGTGAAGACAAAATCCCGCACAAACTCTTCCCGGAGATCTTCAATATAGACCTTGCTCGCACCCGTTGAGATCGCCTTCTCCTCCAGGTAGTCCAGTTCCTCCGCCTGGCCGATATCTGCGGTGAAGGCAATCACTTCGCATCCGAACTCATTCTTCAGCCACTTCACGATGATCGAAGTATCCAGGCCACCGGAATACGCCAGAACCACCTTTTTTACTTCACCTTTCATAAAACCCTCCCCTTACCAAGTCAATGGTCATTGTTCAATGGTCAATGGGCATTAATCACTGTTTATTGGTCATTGGTCATTGACTATTGATGATGGTCTCGTAAAAAGTCTGAAAAGGCTATTTTCTGTCATTCCTGCGCAAGCAGGAATCCAGTATTTTCATGCAGTTAGAATTCTCTGGATTCCCGTTTTCACGGGAATGACGACTTTTTACGATTCCATCATTGATAATTGATCATTGTTAATTTTTTTAAACACTTCCTCCAGCGCCGATATCATCCGATCCACTTCTTCTTCGCTCACGATCAATGGGGGCAAAAACCGGAGCACATTGCCCGCAGTGCAATTGATGAGGAATCCCTTTTTCATCATCTTCTTGACGATCTCCGCTCCTTCGATTTTCAGTTCCATTCCAAGGATCAACCCTCTTCCTCGAACATCCTGAACGAAAGGAAATTTCTTCTTGATCTCCTCGAGTCTGGAGAGAAAATATTCTCCTACTCTCCGGCAATGATCCAGCATCCCTTCCTCTAAGATCGCACTCAGGGCAGCCACCCCTGCTGCCGTAGCCAACGGATTTCCTCCAAAGGTCGAGGCATGATCTCCCGGTTCAAAGCTTTTTGCAATCTCGTCCCTGATCAACAGGGCTCCGATGGGAACTCCTCCGGCTAATGACTTGGCCACAGTGAGCAAATCCGGTTTCATATCCTCATGTTCATAGGCAAAGAGTTTTCCAGTCCTTCCCATCCCCACCTGAACCTCATCCAGGATGAGGAGGATTCTCTTCTCATCGCAGATCTCCCGGAGTCCTTTAAGATAACCCTCCGAAGGGATGTTCACCCCTCCTTCGCCCTGGATCGGCTCCAGCAGGACGGCACAGGTCTTGGAACCAACCGCCTCTCTCACGGCCTTCAAGTCATTAAAAGGAACATATTTAAAACCCGGCATCAGAGGGGCATAACCTTTGTGATACTTTTTTTGAGCCGTGGCCGTCAAAGTGGCGAGCGTCCTTCCATGAAAGGAGTTTTCCATGGTGATCACTTCGTATCGGTCCTCTCCTATCTTCTCCTTTGCATATTTTCTTGCGAGTTTCAGCGCTCCTTCATTGGCCTCTGCCCCGCTGTTGCAGAAAAAGACCTTGCCGGCAAACGAGTGTTTACAGAGGAGAGAAGCCAGCTGGATCTGGGGTTCGATGTAGTAGAGATTTGAGACATGGATCAGTTTTTCCGCCTGAGCCTGAATCGCCTTAACCACTTTCGGATGACAATGGCCCAGATTGCAAACCGCCAATCCTGCAAAAAAATCTAAGTATTCCTTTCCCTCGAGATCCCAGACCCGTGTCCCTTTTCCCCTTACCAAAAGGAGGGGATAACGGTTATAGGTATGGGCAATATACTGTTCCGATAACATCATCAAGGTTTGAGAATCCATCTTTACCTCTGAAATACAGGGTTCAAGGCTTCGGGGGTTCAAGGGTCCAAGTGTTTCTTTTAGAATAAGTTTACTCGACCCCTTGAACCCTGGGCTCCTGGAACCCTTTATTCTTTGGTGATCTGTGTTCCAATTCCGACATCCGTAAAAATTTCCAACAGGACGGCATGCTCGACAGTCCCATTGATGATATGGGTCTTATTCACTCCGTCTTCAAGGGCATCGAGACAACAGTTCACCTTCGGGATCATCCCTGAGGAGATGACCTTCTGTGAGATCAACTCTTTCGCCTGCTTGACATCAAGGGTGGGAATCAAACGTTTCTTCTCATCCATCACCCCTTCCACATCGGTCAACAGGATCAGCTTCTCAGCTTTTAACGCCGAGGCAATCTTTCCTGCTACCAGATCGGCATTGATATTATAGGTCTCGCCCTCTTCTCCCACACCAACCGGTGCGATCACCGGAATAAAATTCTCCTTCTCTAAAGATTCGATCACTCCGGGATGGATCGTCTTCACCTCGCCCACCATCCCGATATCAATGATCTCAGGATCCTTATCCTTGCCGGCGTTTCTCGTCAATTTCAGCTTTTTGGCAATGATGAGCCTCCCGTCCTTTCCGCTCAATCCGACCGCCTTTCCTCCCTGCTGATTGATCAGGGCGACGATCTCTTTGTTCACCTTTCCCACGAGAACCATCTCCACTACATCCATGGTCTCCCCGTCCGTCACCCTCATCCCTTCCACAAACTCCGACTTCTTCCCCAATCGGGTCAGCATCTCACCGATCTGGGGACCGCCCCCGTGGACAACGACCGGGTTCAGACCGATATATTTGAGGAGGACGACATCAAGGGCAAACCCTCTTTTGAGCCCCTCTTCCTCCATGGTGCTTCCCCCGTACTTGATCACAACGGTCTTGTTATAAAACCGCCGGATATAAGGAAGCGCCTCTATTAAAATTTTCGCCTTATCAATTGGATTTTCCATTGTTAAGCTCCGTTAATTGTCTGTTGTCATCTGTCCGTAGTCCAATATTAAATGACAACAAGCAACAAACAATGGACCACTGACAGATTATTTCATAAAATAAACCGGCTCAGATCCTCATCCTCCACGAAGTCCTTCAGTTTTTCTCTCACGTACCTGGCATCGATCACCATCGTCTTCCCGCTCATCTCGGGTGCGTCGAAAGAGATCTCATCCAGCAATCTCTCCATGATGGTATAAAGGCGCCTGGCGCCAATGTTCTCCGTTCTTTCATTGATAAGGGCCGCCATCTCCGAAATCTCCTCAATGGCATCCCTTTCGTACTTCAGCCCCACCGATTCTGTCTCCATCAGGGCCGTATACTGCTTGATCAGGGCATTCTCCGGCTCTGTGAGAATCCGGATCAAATCCTCCTTCTTCAGCGAATCGAGTTCCACCCGGATCGGAAACCTTCCCTGAAGCTCGGGGATGAGGTCCGAGGGTTTTGAAACATGGAAGGCCCCGGCCGCGATGAAGAGGATATGGTCGGTCTTCACCACTCCATATTTCGTCGACACGGTCGTCCCCTCCACAATAGGCAGGAGGTCTCTTTGAACCCCTTCCCTCGAGACATCCGGCCCATAGGTGGACTCCCTCCCGGCGATCTTGTCGATCTCATCAAGAAAGATGATGCCTGACTGCTCAATCCGGTCAATGGCCTGTTTGATCACAGCGTCCATATCGATCAACCTCTGGGCCTCCTCCTGAGAGAGAACCTGGAGAGCCTCCGGGACCTTCACCTTTCTCTGCTTCTTCTTTTTCGGAAAGAGGCTCCCGAACATCTCTTTGATGTTGATATCCATCTCCTCCATTCCCGAAGCGGTGAATATCTCCACCATGGGTAAATTCCGATCCATCACCTCCACTTCCACATACTTTTCGCTCAGCTTTCCTGTTCTGAGCAGCTTTCGAAGTTTCTCCCGCGTCTCTTTTGAATCCTCGCCCTCTTTCGGAACACCTTTCCTTGATGCCGGAAGAAGCAGGTCCAAGAGCCTTTCTTCAGCAATCTCCTCCGCTTTCTGCTGGACCTTTCGGGCCTCTTCAGCCTTAACCATGTTGACCGCCTGATCGGTCAGGTCACGGACCATGGACTCCACATCCCTGCCCACATAACCCACCTCTGTAAATTTCGAGGCTTCAATCTTCAGAAAAGGAGCCTGGGCCAGCCTGGCCAACCTCCGCGCAATCTCTGTCTTTCCAACCCCTGTGGGGCCGATCATAATGATGTTTTTAGGTGCAATCTCGTCCCGGAGGGGCTCGGGGATCTGCTGCCGTCTCCAGCGGTTCCTCAGCGCAATGGCGACAGAGCGTTTGGCATCCTTCTGGCCGATGATATACTTATCCAGCTCCGAAACGATTTCCCGTGGCGTAAAGGTTTTATTCATAGCTCCTCAAGGATGATACGGTCATTGGTGTAGATGCAGATCGAGGCCGCAATCTTCATCGCCTCCTCTGCAATGGCTCTCGCATCTAAGTCTGAGAACTGGATCAGGGCTTTGGCCGCGGCATGGGCATAAGGCCCGCCGCTCCCGATGGCAGTCACCCCGTCGTCCGGTTCGATGACATCTCCGTTTCCGGAGATGACCAGAGAATGATCTTTGTCCGAAATGATGAGCAGGGCCTCGAGCCTCCTCAGGATACGGTCCGTTCTCCAATCCTTGGCCAGCTCCACTGCCGCCCTGAGCAGGTTCCCGTTATACTGCTCCAGCTTCTCCTCAAACTTGGCAAATAGGGTGAAGGCATCTGCGGTCGCCCCTGCAAATCCGGCAAGGACCCTGTCCTGGTAGATCCTTCGAACCTTTCTCGCCGTGTGTTTCATCACGGTATGCTCAAGGGTGACCTGCCCGTCCCCTGCCATGACCACCTTCCCTTTATGGCGAACACACAGAATCGTCGTCCCTTTTATATTAACCATCGTATCTCCCTTTTGTCTTCCATTGTCCATCGTTCATTGTTCATCGTCCATCGTCTCTTGTCTATCGTCCCTCGTTTACTTCTTCCTTCCCCTATGAAAACTCCTCGGGTGTGC
Source organism: Thermodesulfobacteriota bacterium (assembly GCA_030017685.1). Classification (GTDB taxonomy): domain Bacteria; phylum Desulfobacterota; class BSN033; order BSN033; family UBA1163; genus RBG-16-49-23. The sequence continues at coordinate 11,338 of JASEHH010000062.1, forward strand.
CTTATCGTAAACCTCCATCAACTTGCCCGGGCTGAGGTGGATATACATCTGGGTTGTGGAGAGGCTGGCATGCCCCAGCATCTCCTGAATCTCCCGGATATCTGCCCCCCCATCCAGAAGATGAGTGGCAAAGCTATGGCGCAGGCTATGAGGGCTCACCTTTCGGACAATTCCCGAAACCCTCGTATACTTCTTGATCAGTCTTCCAACGCTTCGGCTGGTCAGTCTTCCTCCCCTCAGGTTGACGAAGAGGGGTGCTTCGATTTCAGGATCTCCTCTCTGATCCAGATAGACCCTGAGCGCCTCTATAGCCTTATTTCCAATGGGGACAATCCGTTCCTTTCTACCCTTCCCCATAACCCTTACGATCCCCAGATGGAGATCCATGTGCTTTAAATTCAGCCCCAACAGTTCTCCCACTCTTAACCCGCTCGAATAGAGGAGCTCCAGGATGGCACGGTCCCTCAAGGCGCTCTTCTTCGCCTCTGCTTCGGTGACCTTCTTCAAAGGCCTATCAGGTGATTCCATGAGCCGGAAAGCCTCATCCACGGTAAGGGTCGTAGGCAGAGGTTTCTCCACTTTGGGCGTCGAGACCGCCTTGGCCGGATTGGAAGAGACCAGTTTTTCCCTCACCAGGTATCTGAAAAACGATCGAAGAGTGGAAATCTTTCTCGCAATCGAGCTCTTCTTATTCTTTCGATGAAGAACACTGAGATATTTCCGGATAATGATCCGGTCCACTTTCTCCCATTCCGGTTTTCCCGACGGGGAAAAGTCGGCACCCTGACTTTTTAAAAAATTCTCAAATTCTTCCAGGTCTCTCTGATAGCATCGGCAGGTGTGGGGAGAGGCATTCTTCTCTGCCGAAAGGTAATGGATAAATGGTCGTATCAAGTCATCCTGTCCTTTTGAAATAGCTTCCATTCTACCCGCCTGAAAGACTATAACTTATGAAAACATCACTGAAAAGAAATTTTATAACACAAATTCCTAATTTATCAATAGGTTTTTAATGCAACCCATCAATTTTCTTTCACTTTTAATCTCCGTGAGAATTAAATTGACATGTGCTTATTTTCTCATTGACATTTTAAACTATTTTTGTATAAACTTCCTAACACAAACACTATCTCTTACAAAAAGGAGGTGATTGGGATGGCAGAGCCAAGGGTTGCGAGGGTAACAGAAATTATTGCAGGTTCTACGAAGGGGTTTGAAGATGCCGTTAAGATCGGATTTGCGAGAGCGACTAAGACCTTGCGGGGCATCACAGGGCTACGAGTGGTTGATTTTCGAGTGGCTGTGGAGAATTCGAAAATTACTGAATACCGTGTAAGAATGGAGGTTATCTTCGTCCTCGAAACATAAAGAAATGATTTAAAAGTCTAACGGTAAGGGTGACGTAACCCAAACACCCGGAGTATTTTCATGGTTTGCGGGTGTTGATGCCGTCATGACCCATTTCTAAAAAAAGGCCCTATCCCTTTTCGAGTCGAATCAACTCATCAGGGATAGGGCTATTTTTTACGAGCCTCGGCCTATTTCAGTCGGAACCTCTCCTTCATAACACTTGTTAATTCCTTCTGATCAACCGTTGCGGTTCCCACCTTTCCCACAACGATTCCGGCCGCATGATTGGCCAGTTCTGCCGCCCTCCTGATATTGGCTCCTGCTCCCAATGCAAGAGCCATCGTCCCGATCACCGTATCTCCGGCGCCGGTCACATCATAAACCTCCTTTGCCTCTGTCGGCACAAGAAAAGGTTTCTGATGGGGTTCAAAAATGGCCATCCCGTCTTCTCCCCGTGTGATTACCAGCGCATCACACCTCAACCTTTTCAAAAGGTTCCTGCCCGCCCTATTTAAAGAGGCCTCATCCATGATGGAAATCCTCGATGCAGAACTTGCTTCCCCTGTATTGGGTGTCACAACGGTCGCCCCTCGGTAAAAAAAGAAATTCTTTATCTTTGGATCGACCATTACAAATTTACCTGCCTCCCCTGCCTTCCGAATGACATCTCGAACCAGGCTCCTTGTTAGCAGGCCCTTCCCGTAATCGGAAAGGATGACCCCATCAAACCTTTTGATATTCTGCTTCAAATAGTCAGAGAGACTTCGAAGTGTGGAGACCTTCGGGTGCTGGGTCGTTTCCCGATCGATTCGAACCAGTTGCTGGTGGTGGGCGATAATCCGGGTCTTGACCGTTGTCTGTCTTCCCGGTTCAATCGATACTCCACTTCGCTCAATTCCCATCTCACTCAGTCTTTGAACGACCTTCTGTCCCATCTCATCGTCGCCTATAACACCGCACAGGGAAGCTTTCCCCCCAAGGGAATGGATATTATTCACCACATTGGCCGCCCCTCCGAGGAGAAAGGTCTCTTTCTCCACCACTACCACCGGAACAGGAGCCTCAGGCGAGATTCGGGAAACCCCTCCCCAGATGAACCGGTCCAACATGATATCACCCACGACGAGAATCCTGACCCCTGAAAAACTTTTGATAATTCTTTCAAACATCGATCACTCCCTCTTTATACATAACGACATAAATCTTAACCGGTTTGTCATTCCGGGCTTGACTGAGCCTGCCCCGTACTTGATACGGGGGAATCCAGTGTTTTCCTGGATTCCTGCTTTCGCAGGAATGACTTGCTTTGTTGTGATTAATGACGCTGTATATAATTGTCAATGATAATTGATCATTGGTCATTGATCATTTCATGTTTTTAAAAAATTCCACCGTTCTTCTAAGCCCCTCCTCAATTCCCACCCTCGGATCATAATTCAATATCGTTTTCCCCCTTTTGATATCAGCCAGTGAGTGCCTGGGCTCTCCTTTTCTAGGCTCCTCATAGAGAGGGGATATATGCGAGCCAATAATATCCTGAAGAACCTTTAACAACTGATTTAAAGATACCCTCCTGCCACAGGCGACATTGACCACCTCTCCCGAAGTTTTCTTCGCATTCATCGCCAGAAGATTGGCGTGGACCACATTGTCGATATAGGTGAAGTCCCGGGATTGTTCTCCATCGCCGAAGATGACCGGAGAGCGACCCGAGACCAGGGCATCGATAAACCTCGGGATGACAGCGGAATAAATGGAATTAGGATCCTGTTTCGGACCAAAAATATTAAAATATCTCAACGAGATCGTCTCTAACCCGTAAAGTTGGAAAAAGAGCCGGCAATATTCCTCTCCGATAAACTTTTGCAAGGCATAGGGCGAAAGAGGATTGGAAACCATCTCCTCTTTCTTGGGCAGGGTTGGAGTATCCCCATAGGCTGAGGAAGAGGCCGCATAGATCACCCGCCTCACCCCTGCATCTCTGGCCGCAATAAGAAGATTTAAGGTCCCCCCCGTATTGACTGTATGGGAGGTCAGAGGATCCTCAACCGAACGCTGGACCGATGGAAGGGCCGCCTGATGAAAAACATAGTCGATCCCCTCCATGGCCCCCTGGCAGGTGATCAGGTCACAGATGTCTCCCTCGATCATCTCAAGGAAGGGATAAACCTCATCAAAGGCTAAATTCTCTCTCTTCCCCGTAGATAAATTATCAAGGACGCGAACCTGATGACCCGCCTTGAGCAAAGCCTCCGCCAGGTTCGACCCGATAAACCCCGCTCCCCCTGTTACCAATACCCTCGACATGATCTCCTCATCTTTTCAAAATGATTGACGATTGTTATTTATTTTTACCTGCCTTTTCGGCTGTAAAAAGCATAATAGAAGAAATAACGCTCAATCTCCTGTAATCGAGAGTTATATTCTCTTCCTCCCAAGACTGCATCACAAAAAACCTCATGTAACCGGGTAATTTCTTTTAGCCGATGATGCCACCTAAGATCAGACATCGTCAAATAGAAGAGCTCCAATGCCCTTTCCACTGCAGACCAGAAGAGTTTCTCATCTCTTCCCTGCCATCGAATGGCCCTGCTGATCTCGCTTCCGATATTTGCGAATTGCTCCGCTAAGGAAAGTTTCTGCCATCCACCTTCGGATAACTCTTGATGTTGGAATTTCATCTCAGGTCTTGATTAACTTGTCTACAATTTTTTTGATTCTCTTTTGAATCTGAGGATTCTCTATACCCCTCGAACGATTACCCTGTGCCGGCTTCAAATTAATGACAGAATCAAACTCAATCAACTCCTCATCTTTCTTTTGTGGATAGAGATTAATTCCCCAGAGACTTTCCTGCTTCGAACCTGAACTTAAAAGAATGGCTTCTTCATCTGCATGCAACTCTCCCCCTATAGCCATGATTTCCTTTTCGATATCCACCACCCCCTTGACCAGATCCCCAAAACCTTCTTCCCCTATTTTCCCCAATTCTTTTATATCAATAGCTTCTTCAACCATCTTAATTTTCATCTTTAATTCCCTTTAAGGCATTACAGCCCTGACGTGTATAAATGATATTAATACAAACGCTTTAAATCAGATGTTGAAACGAGTTCAGAAGCAGGATAAGCAAAACCTGTCATTCCGACCTTTCCTTATCCCCCAAAGGGCGCTGAACGGGTTCAGGTATTCCCATCTCGCTGGTCGCTGCGTAACTTCTCTCATCGTATCATTTCCCATACTCAACCGTCTCTTTTCCCGGGGTGTAATCGCCGGATCCGCAGGATATCCCAAAGCATCCGGATCTCCCGCGCCCTGCATCCGGCCTCCAATAAATTCTATGCTCAGCCTTATAGCCGCGAATGGATCCGGCCCTGCTGTGGGATCCGTTGCTTCATTTCCCGGATCGTCTCAGGAACAAGATGATCTTTGGCCCACGCCTTTTGTTTCTCATCCAGCACGTTGCCAAGCCCATGCAGGACGTTGCGCGCGGTATAAGTCTTTTTGATGAAGCCCATCGCCCCTTTCAGATACGCCGCCAGGCCCTTTCCCGTACGCTCCATGACAAGAGCATCGCTCACGGGAAATCCCGCTTTCAAAAAATACCAGCTGTCATAAAGATCCCTCGCGACCGCGGTCTTCCGGTCGGTCAGGGCAACAAGTTTATTGGTCAGCACTGTTGTTTCATCGGCAATGGCAAGGGGCACTCCTAGAAACCAAACCGGTTGATAAACGTTATTCTTCCATACGCGCCGGCCCAGCTCGATCTTGATATTGGGATGTCCCTTCCCGTAATCAAAAAGGCAGAAAAGCGTGTTCTGCTTGTCCCGGAATTCCTTCGCTTCCCCATGCCGGGAAAGGATCTCACGGAACCTGTCCACGTCCACGGCACTGAACTCCCGGAGCATGTCAAAATCAAGATCGAACGAAAACCTCGGAAGGTTGTAAAAAAAATAAGCGCAGGTCCCTCCCTTAAAGGCGATCTTCTCGGAAAAAGCCTTGGCCAGCTCCGTCAGCAAAAGCGACAAATACCGCTTGTGAATATTCTGATCAAAAAGACGGCTCATAGAAGCCCCCGCATCTTTTTTTGTACCGTTTTGGGATAAAGTGCGCTTAGCTTCTCAAGAAACGTCTTATTCAGTTTGGACGGATCATCAATATCCGGAAGATACCCGTAGTAGAAACTGTCCAGGATCGCGCGCTCGGGTAATGCCATCGCTACACCTTCCCGCGTGACTACCCCTTCGGTATTGAAAAATAGATCCCGTTTCATCGCCACATAGGTATAAAGCGTATTTCCGACCTTCTTCCGGTGGTCCCGCAAGGCCACCGATCCGACCTCGCCACGGGCCTGAAAATTGATCCCCGCATAAAAAAGCGCTGATTGGAAGGACACATACGAGGGCGACAGGATCCTGTTGGCAAGCTCGTACCGGTTGTAACGGTCATTCAGGGTGTAGTAGCCAGTGGCCCATCGAACCACAAGACCTTTCTCTACCATCCGCACAACACTGATCTTGGCGTTCAGCGCATTCACCCGCCATAACATGCGCAAGTCCAGAGGCGTAAACACCGTCCGCCCGGATTCCATGAGTATTTTCAAACGCTCTGAATTGTTCATATTCCACTCATAAGTATACTGATTTGTATACTTATATGTTAATTATGAATTATTCATTGTCAAGCCCAGCGCAACATAGTCGGCTGAACCCCACCAGTGGAAGGTGGCCTGGGGGTTAGACTTGAGAATTGACTTACAATAAACCCCGCCCTCCCGTCACCAGCGCCTTCGCCATCTTTTCTTCCACTTAGCTACCATACAGAAACTTTAGAACCACATCTCTTTTATCAGAGCCAACTCTCTTTTTCAAGCTTAAACAAGGGTAGAGTAAGCATCTCTTTTCCCGTGATAGAAATCCATGGGAATGCCAAATCCGGAGGGGCAGGCGGGCCAGCGGAGAAAGATTTGGGCCTGCCTGCGCGAAGCCCCGCCTGCCGAAGCCTCGTGCGGCGGGCAGGCGCTTCGGCGAAGGCAGGGCGGCACCGCTTAAGGATTGACTCCAGACGCTCCAAGACCAATAAAAACCTCATTTTCATTGACTACGAAAGTTTCCCTTAAACGTCTAATGATCCGCAATCCTAAAGATTTCGGAGTCTGGCCTGCCTGCCGGCAGGCAGGTCCGCCTGCCCCTCTGGAGTCCATTCTGACATCACGGAATTGGAGATGCTTCCCAGGGTAGATATGACCTCAGCCATTTTGGCCTGATGGATTTTGAGAATGATTGTAGAAATTTTTTAACTCCCTAAACTCCAACTCCAGAAGAGCATGTCTTTGGGCCAGTTCTTTGTTCCGGTCTGCCAATTTCGAAATCACCACAGAGAAATGGAAGACGATAAGGAGGAGAAACATAAAGGCGAGTAGAACGACCGCAGACAAATAAAAAATGCCGGTAATCTGACTGAAGAATCGAGATAGAAAATATTCAGGCCATATACTAAAAATCAGTATCACAGCCCCGGTGAAAAGCCAGAGAAGGGAATACTCCTCTCGCAGCTTTTCCTTTCGGATCAGCTCAAATGTGATGATCAGCAGAATAATACTTAACGCCCCGATGAAGAGTTGAATTTTTATAAGCATCTTTTCCTCCAGTTTTAACTTTACAGTTGATAAAAATCATATAAAAAGGGAGGTGGGCGTGCTGTAAAACCTTTACAGCGGCACCTTTAAACGTTTTACCACTCACTTTTCAAGCCTATCGCAAAGACCACCTCAAGTGAAATCGTTGGTTACCCATAAAACATATAAAAACCCGCGATTGTAAAGGTTTGGAAGCACACCCACCTTCCTTTTTAAGGTTAAGGTTAAAAAGAATGCTTCTTAAAGCAATCTACAAAAATCGCCAAAAGCACCTTTACCATATAGTAGATGGACCTTAACTTTGTGATGGATGACTCCCCGGCATATCTTTTACTCATTCCAATTTGAACCTCAGTCACCTTAAGTCCACATTGATGAAGGAGCACTAACACCTCTGGCTCCGGATAATCCTGTGGATAATCGAATGCAAATAATTGAATCGCCTTTCGATTCGCCGCCCTGAACCCGGAAGTGGGATCGGTGATTTTCTGTCCGACAATCAATGAAATCACTCTTGAAAAAATGGAGATGCCGACTCTCCTCACCACCGACGATTTGAACTCCGAATCACCGATGAAACGGGAACCGATGACCATATCCACTTCTTTCTCTTCTAACGCCTTGAGAAGCTTAGCGATTTCCTTTGGATCATGTTGACCATCTCCATCCACCTGAATGGCAATCTCATACCCTTTTGCAAAGGCAAATTTATAACCCGCCTGCATCGCCCCTCCGATTCCCAGATTGAAGGGAAGATCCAAAACGATTGCACCGCTGGCTCCGGCTTTTTCTGAAGTAAGGTCAGTAGATCCATCGTTCACCACCAGAGTATCGGCTCCGGGAAGATATTGTTTTACTTCCTCAACCACCTTCCCTACGGAACCTTCCTCATTATAGGCAGGAATAATCACTAAGATTTTTTGTTTATTTTTCATAAAATTTATTTTCAAGGTTATGGTCTTTTATCAAGAAAAAAAGGTAGGGAAGGGAAAATGAGTTGTGTAAAGCAACTTTTTGATATTTAAAAATTAGTTGACCCTTTTTAGACGATTTTCAATTTCCTCAATCCTATTGTTGAGAATTTGAACCTTACCTTTCAATTCAAGGATCTCCTTTTCAATAAATTCTCTTTTCGAAATCTCAATGTCCAGCTTTTCTTCTATTCTTTCTAATTTTTCTAATTTTTTCTCCAATCTATCAATGGCAGAAGAAATCATCAGGTACTCTGTTTCGACTCTGTCAAACCTTTTATAAATTTCATCAAAATGATTAGAAAGGTCCCGAAACCTTTCATCATGCTCAACTAATTTTTTTTCTATTCCATCAAGCCGCCCATCAACCTGCTCAAACCGTTTATCGATCTGCTCAAACTTTGGTTCGAGATTCTCTTTATAAAAACCCCTTAGGACCTCAGAAATGTCTTTTCTGCTCAATCCTGCCTTCGCTTTTTGTTCCTTCTTCCTTTCCAAAATCGCCCTCCTTATTTTCAGCGGTAAAATTTATCTTCCCGTTTAGTGAAACAAACCCTTTTCATTCTAACTTTTTCCCCAATTCTTCCACCTTTTTCTCAACTCTCAATATTTTCTCATAAAGAGAAGAATATTCAATGAAGAGTCTATCCGTTATCTGATAAATTCGATCAGTAATGCTTTTAAGGTTTTCATCAAACTTGTCCAATTTCCTTTCCAAGATCATCCCTCCATTTTCATTTAAGGCACCTTATCGTTTATTTCTTCAAAAGTCAATCTTAAAGTTTTAAAGGAGATGCTTTTGCTTTAAAGTTTAACGGCCTTTGCTTTCTCAGAAGTGAGGTTAGTGGACCCATCATTCACCACCAGGGCATCCGCCTGGGGAAGGTATTTCTTGACATCTTCAACCACCTTCCCTACGGAACCCTCTTCGTTAAAAGCAGGGATAATCGCTAAGAGTTTTTGTTTATTCTTCATCATCACATTTTCTATCAAATTGATCCTGTTTCATCAAGCCAAAATCAGAAAGAGTTAAATGA
>JASEHH010000178.1 GCA_030017685.1 Thermodesulfobacteriota bacterium
AGTCAAGGGTCGGGAAGGTCTTATCCAGCTGGGCCATGTGGCCGCCGATGGAAGGATCCTTCTCCACCAGATGGACTTTGAATCCCTTATCAGCGATGTCGAGAGCGGCCTGCATTCCGGCAATGCCAGCGCCAATGATCAGAGCTTCTGGAATTACTTTTTCTTCTTCAGCCTTCATCAGTTTAAATCACCTAATTCATGTCTTCAGATTAAAATCCTAAACTCAAAATTCTAAACTCTAAATAAACTCAAATTTCCAAAACACAAAACACAAAACACAAAACACAAAACACAAAACACAAAACACCAGAACCTTTTGGATTTTAGATTTTGGATTTGTTTAGGGTTTAGAGTTTAGTGTTTAGAGTTTAACCCATTTCGGATTTCGAATTTAATCATCACTTCAGCTTCCCTATGAGCGCCGAGGCGATCGTGTTCTTCTGGATCTCCTTTGTGCCTTCGTAGATTTCGGTGATCTTGGCATCCCGGTAGAAACGCTCGACTTCATATTCCGTGATATATCCGTAACCTCCGAAGATCTGGATGGCCTCATCCGCAACTTCGACAGCCACTTTCCCTGCAAACATCTTTGCCATGGAGGTCAGTTTCGGGTCGATCCTCTTCTGGTCATAGTTCCATGCCGCCTTGTAGGTCAGAAGCCTTGCCGTCTCGATCTTTGTTGCCATATCAGCCAGTTTGTGCTGGGTGATCTGGAAATCGACCAGTTTCTTTCCAAACTGTTCCCTCTGCCTGGCGTAATCGAGAGCCCGGTCGAAAGCGCCCTGGGCAATACCGAGGGCCTGAGCCGCAATCTCAACTCGACTCTCATCAAAAAATTCGAGGACCTGATAGAATCCTTTATTCTCTTCACCAAGAAGGTTTGTCAACGGGACCCGGACATCGCTGAAGGAGAGTTCGGCTGTGGAGGTCATCCGGATTCCCATCTTGGCCGTGATCTCCGTTGCCTCTAACCCCTTTGCGCCCTTTTCAACGATGATCGTGCACTGGCCGCGGTAAGGGGGTTTGGCATGGGGATCGGTCTGGCACAACACGATGAAGAAGTCGGCAAGCGTTCCATTGGTGATGAAGGTCTTGGTCCCGTTGATCACAAAGGAGTCGCCCTGCTTGATTGCTGTGGTGGCCATCAATGTGATATCGCTTCCGTGGTCCGGTTCGGTGTAGGCGCCTCCGGAGATGAATTCTCCTCGGGTCACGGGAATGAGATACTTCTTCTTCTGTTCCTGGGTTCCGAAACGGAGGATAACCTCTGAGGAGAAGTCTGCGAGTGTTACGGCAATGCCCACTCCGGAATCCTTTCGGCAGAATTCCTCCACCACGAGGATGTTTTCCGTGATGCCGTAACCCTGTCCTCCATATTCCTCCGGGAAGTGAATGCCGATGAATCCTAATTTGCAGGCTTTCTTCCATACCTCTTTGGGGAAGGTGTGGGTCAGCTCCCATTCGAGGATCTTTTCCTTATCATACTCTCCCTGAATAAATTCTCTTGCGGCCTTCTGAATATCTTTCTGTTCCTGCGTCAGTTCAAAGTCCATGGCTCACCCCTTGAAAATAGCCAATAGCTAATAGCTTATGGCTGATAGCTCCCTTCTCCGAACTCATCATTCATAACTCATAACTCATCACTCATCACTCTTAACTCTTCTTCAGTTGTTTGATCTTCTCCTTTATCACCGGAACAATCTTAAACAGGTCTGCCACGATGCCATATTGGGCAACACCGAAGATAGGGGCCTTGGGATCCTTGTTAATGGCGATGATCGTACCCGCACCTTTCATCCCTGCGACATGCTGGAAGGCGCCGCTGATGCCGATGGCGACATAGATTTTCGGTTTTACGGTCTTTCCTGAGGTTCCGACCTGACAGCCCTTGGGAAGCCATTTCTTATCGACCACGGGCCGTGAGCAGGCAAGCACTCCTCCCATGGAGTCAGCCAGTTCCTTCACCAGGGGAATGTTTTCCGCATCCTTGATCCCTCTTCCGATGGCGATGAGGATATCGGCCTGGGTGATATCGACCTCACCCGCGGCGGCCTCCATATATTCGAGAAAGCGTCTGGCCAGACCTTCATCCGTCAATAAAGAAGGGACCGAGACGATCTCTCCCGAAAGAGGTTCTTTCTCTATCACAGGGAAGGCCCCTGCCCGAAGCGTGACCATATACTGGGGTCCTTTTTTCAAAAAGGAGACAGCGGCATTGATCTTCCCTCCGTAAATCTGGCGGGTGAGGGCAAAAGTTTCATCCTTCGCATCGATGCCGATGCAATCCGTGGCCAGAGGGATCTTCAGATGAGCGGCCAGGCTTGGCGCAAAGTCCATGCCCGTGGCGGTATGGCCGATCATCGTGAGCATGGGTTTTCTCTCGGTAATGAGCTGGGTGAGAACTTTTTCGTAAGTTTCCGAGTTGTAAAATTCGAGCCGGTTGTCTTCAATGAGAAGCACCCTGTTGGCTTTGGGTTTAAGGGCTTCCGCGAGATTCTTCACATCCTTTCCTAAGAGGGCGACTGATAATTCTCCGCCAAGACCCTCCGAAAGCTCTCTTCCCCTGGAGAGCATCTCCCATGTCACATCCCTCAATTCTCCCCGTCGATGTTCCGCGACAACAATGATCTCTTTCATCAGGCCACCCCTCCTTTATCTCTCAGAATGTCGAAGACCTTCTGCGCTATCTCCTCTGGTTTTCCTTCGAGCATCTCTGCACCTTCGCCGACCAAAGGAAGAAAAACCTTGTCGAGCTGGATATCCGAACCGGAAAGCCCCACCTCTTCAGGTTTCAGATTGAGGTCTGAGGCTCCAAAGGCCTTGATCTCCTTCTTTGCTACTTTCCGGATGCCCATGATCGAGACATATCGCGGTTCATTGATTCCTGTCTGAATGGTAAGAAGCGCGGGGAGATCGACCTCGACGACTTCCTCCAGACCACCCTCCAGTTCGCGATGGGCCTTGATCTTTTTCTCCTGGACCTCAATGCGATTGACAATGGAGACATGGGGGACGCCCAGCATCTCTGCCATCACCACGCCAACCTGACCATACCCATCATCTTCGGCCTGAGTGCCTGTTAGAATGAGATCAAAAGGTCTTTTTCGAATCGCTTCTGCGAGGATCCTGGCTGTGGCAAAGCCGTCAGCCCCTGCAAAAGCAGGATCGGTCAGGCGGAACGCATCATCGGCGCCCATGGCCAGACATTTTCTCAGGGATTCATTTGAGTCCTCCCCTCCCGCAGAAAGGACGGTCACTGTTCCGCCCAGCTTCTCCTTCAGCTGGATGGCCTCCTCAATGGCATAACTATCCCATTCATTGAGGTCGAACGCCAGCCCGCTCTTCTCGATATCTTTTCCCGACTTGTCGATGAAGATATCCGCATCCGCTGTGTCCGGAACCCTTTTGATGCAGACGATAATATTCATTCACTTTCCTCCTTTCTAAATTTCCGTTCTTCGTATCAATTTAGCGCTTTGAAAATTGTTTGGTGTTTTAGCCTATTAAGGTTGTCATTCCTGCGGAAGCAGGAATCCAGAGGTTTAGGATTCTGGATTCCCGTTCCCCGATTGATACCTTCGAGGACAAGTTTCACGGGAATGACATGCTGTTGGGTCATCATTTTTCAAAGAGCTAAAGTGTTGCCGATCCGCTAATTTTCCTTTAACCTTTTAATTTGCACGAAACCGACCCTTCCTTCTTCAATTAGCGCAGAAGAAGAGGGGACAGTGATGACCCCACGGTCGGGCATGGAAGAAAGATGGACCTTCATCTTCCATGTTTTTCCAACGGAGGAGGAGATCTCCAGCATTTCTCCTTCCTGGATCTTCAGGGATTGAGCGTCTTCGATATTCATTTTTAGAGAAGGCTTCTCCATGACCCTCTTCAAATTTTCACTCCTCAAGCTGACCTCACCCGATTGGAAGAGCGATGACTTTTCAATCAGACAGAAGGGATACTCGTCAGGTTGAGGTTCAGGCTGAGGTTGAGCAAGAGGGATGAGTTTTGCTTTCCCCATCGGAAAACCACCTTCGTAAAGATACCCGGCCCCTCTCGGCCATTGCTCCCCATCCTGAAGGCCTTGATATTGGGGAACGATTTTGGAAATATCCTGAAAGACGGCTTCCGGAGTCTCTCCTGAAACGGGGACCTCTAAGAGGCGAAGCAGTCGGAGGAAGATCTCAAAGTCCGATTTTGACTGACCTTTGGGCGGACGAAGAGGATGAAGTTTCTGGACCCTTCGTTCCAGATTGGTGTAGGTTCCTGA
>JASEHH010000179.1 GCA_030017685.1 Thermodesulfobacteriota bacterium
ATTTCAGAGGACCGAAGGAGTGAATGACCGAGCGAATTCTTCCGTACTCCTTCGGGTGAATATAGATGGGGGCGCCGGAAAGTGAGGATATTTTTTGGGCCTGCCCGTAATGATCGATATGGCCGTGGGTGATCAGAATTCGCTCGACCGATGAAATGGGAAACCCTAACTCGCCCATCTCCTTTTTCAGCATCTCAAACGAGGCATCGGTCTTAATCCCCGTATCGATGAGGGTTTTGGGAGAATCGTCGATGAAGAAGACATTCGTGGTCTTCATGGGAAAAGGGATGGGAAGTTCAATCTTATAAATTTTTTCAAAAAATGTTAAGGCCATCTCTTCTTTTTTGCCTTTTCGTTAGCTGTGTAAGCGAGAAGAAAAATGGGGTCAATGATAGAGATAGAATGATTATGACTTGGGCTTGAAATTATATTAGAAAACCTATTTTGTCAAGGAGAATGGTTTCCATGGTATACATTTTTTTTCCTGTGATAAAAATCCATGGAAATGCCAAATCCAGAGGGGTAGGCGGGCCAGCGGAGAAAGATTTAGGGCGGCACCGCTCAAGGATTGACCCCAGACGCTCCAAGACCAATAATAACCTCATTTTCATTGACTACGAAAGTTTTCCTTAAACGTCTAATGATCCGCACTCCTAAAAATTTCGGAGTCTGGCCTGCCTGCCGGTAGGCAGGTCCGCCTGCCCCTTTGGAGTTCATTCTGTCATCACAGAATTGGAGATGCTTCCGTTGCCATGCTCCAATAAATTTTTACTTGACAGTACAAAATATTGTGTTAACTTCTTTGTTGGTACATAGATGTTGTGCCTGCTTATCACAGATAGGGTAGGCAGGGAGGGGAGGGATGGAAGTGATTGATCTGACACAGAATGCGGTCGCTGTGCTTGAGAAGCGATACCTGTTAAAAGATCTTCAGGGGAATATCGTTGAAACACCTGAGGATCTCTTCCGGCGGGTCGCCAGGAATATTGCCCAGGCAGACCGGCTTTATGACCCTTCCGTCGACCTCACTTCCATTGAAGCGGAGTTCTATGACCTGATGGCCTCGCTCGATTTTCTTCCCAACTCGCCCACCCTGATGAATGCGGGCAGGGAACTCCAGCAGCTCTCCGCCTGTTTTGTTCTACCGGTAGGGGATTCGATGGAGGAGATCTTCGATGCAGTGAAACAGATGGCCCTGATTCAGAAGAGCGGCGGCGGAACGGGATTTGCTTTCTCCAGGCTCAGGCCGAAGAATGATGTGGTGGGTTCCACCAAGGGGGTATCGAGCGGCCCGGTCTCGTTTATGAGCGTCTTCGATAATGCTACGGAGGCGATCAAGCAAGGGGGGACACGAAGGGGCGCCAATATGGGCATTCTGCGGGTGGATCATCCCGACATCCTCGATTTTATTAAATGCAAGGACGAGGATCACCACTTCAACAATTTCAATATCTCTGTGGCTGCCACGAACGAATTTATGGAGGCTATTGAAAAGGGTGAAAAATATCCCCTCCGAAATCCGAGGACGCAGGAAATCGTCCATCTTCTCGATGCGAAAGAGGTTTTTGAGAAGATGGTCTACTATGCCTGGAAGAACGGGGATCCGGGGATCATCTTCATCGACCGGATCAATGAGGACAATCCCACTCCCCAGATGGGAGAAATCGAGAGCAGTAATCCGTGCGGCGAACAGCCGCTCCTTCCCTATGAGTCCTGCAATCTCGGCTCCATCAACCTTTCCCATATGGTCAAAAGCGGGGAGGTCGACTGGGAGAGGCTGGGTTCAACCACTGAAAGAGCGGTCCATTTTCTGGACAATGTGATCGACATGAACCGCTACACCCTTCCCCAGATTGAGGCCATGACCAAGGCCAACCGTAAGATCGGCCTGGGAGTGATGGGATTTGCCGACCTCTTGATTCAACTGGGAATTCCTTATGACCATCCAAAGGCTTTTGAGATCGGGGAGAAAGTGATGGCTTTCATTCAGGAGAGAGGGAGGAAAGCCTCCCGTGAGCTTGCTCTCAAGAGAGGTTCCTTTCCCAATTTCGATGGCAGCGCCTTAAAAGACCAATGGGACGCGATGAGAAATGCAACCGTCACAACGATTGCTCCTACAGGGACGATCTCCATCATCGCAGGGACTTCCTCTGGGATTGAACCTCTCTTTGCGCTGGCCTTTGTCCGTCATGTCCTGGATGGAAAGGAGCTGCTGGAGATCAATCCCTTTTTTGAGGCGATCGCTAAAGAGGAAGGATTCCATTCAGAAGAACTGACGAAGAAGATCGCTCAACTGGGCCACATCGTGGACCTTGAAGAGGTTCCGGAGAGGGTCAGACATCTCTTTGTCACGGCCCACGACATCTCTCCCGAAGACCATATCCGGATGCAGGCCGCCTTTCAGAAATATACGGACAATGCGGTTTCAAAGACAGTGAACTTTTCTCATAAAGCCGCAGTGGACGATGTGGCAAAAGTTTATGAACTGGCCTATCAGTTAGGTTGCAAAGGAGTGACGATCTACCGGGACAGGAGCCGGGAGAAGCAGGTTCTCTA
Source organism: Thermodesulfobacteriota bacterium (assembly GCA_030017685.1). Lineage (GTDB taxonomy): Bacteria > Desulfobacterota > BSN033 > BSN033 > UBA1163 > RBG-16-49-23. The sequence continues at coordinate 2,557 of JASEHH010000179.1, forward strand.
TAAGGGATTGGGCGCTTCAGAGGAAGATCGGACTGGGGCCAGAGAGGACTTGTCGAAAATGGAGAGGAAACCGAGGGCGCGCCGGGATGTGATCCATGGTTCCACCTGGAAGATCCGGACAGGTTGCGGGAATATCTATGTGACGGTCAACGAGGATGAGGAAGGGCGCCTTTTCGAGATCTTCAATCAGATAGGAAAGGCAGGAGGATGTGCGGCCTCCCAATCGGAGGCCCTCGGCCGCCTGGTCTCTCTTGCCTTTCGATCGAGTATCGAACCGGAGGATATCATCCGTCAGTTAAAAGGGATCAGTTGCCATATGCCGGTCTGGCATCAAAACGGGAAGGTTCTTTCCTGTTCGGACGCAGTGGCCAAGGCGATCGAATGGCACATTCAGAAGATGAGAGCACAAAGGGGCGGCACCATAGAGAGGGAGATGTTGCCAAACCCTCCGGAAATCGTTACGACTCGAAACCGGGAGAGCAAAAATTCTCCGCAGGGAATGAGCGGAGTTTTTCTGAGAGGGGCCTGTCCTGAGTGCGGAGGCTCCCTCATCTATGAAGAAGGTTGTATGAAGTGTTTCTGCGGCTATTCGGACTGCGGGTAAGAGTCTTTCGCGCATAGAGCATAGGGTAGTTCACCATTTAATCTTTCTTTCCTTTTCACAAGACGCCCCATACGAAGAGAATATAAGAGCATGCATACCAGTCTGGATAATGCCTCATTTAGGGTGGTTTTATCCCCCTTTGGCAAACTGATCGTGTCCCATAAGTCAGCGGCTGGACACAGGGAGACGGGGTATAATTGGTTCAATTGAGGCTCCAACATAACATATTTGTGTGTCATTCCCGTGAAAACGGGAATCCAGGACCAACAGGAAATACCTGGATTCCTGCTTCCGCAGGAATGACAAACTTAAAGAATAATAATGATTTCGACTTGTTAACAACATAGAACTTAGCCCCTTGTGTCCAGCCCCCCCATTTATGGGTAAGGATCAGTTTGGCAAAGGGGGATAAAGGGGAATTTTAAAATTATGCCGGGAAAATCTCCCCTCGCCCCTCTTTGCCAAAGAGGGGTATAATAAAAAGGTATTTGTATTATTGGAACCCATAACTGAGGGGTTACCCGTCCCGAGAAATTTTTCTGGACAAATTCTCTTTTTCGGGGATAATTAATAAGGAGATAAGAGGCAGAAAGCAGAATAAAGAATGAAACCTCTCTTTGTTATCATATTGATTTTGATGTTCGGATCATCCGCCTATGGGGGAGAGTTGGGGCGGGCCCCCGGCCCGGAAAACGGTTCAGAAAAGACTTTCTATTACACGGCGAAGAAGCTTGGCATTCCTATCCTCAAAGCGACGATCAGAATCGGAAACGGATATTCGGAACAGGGAAAGAATCTCTATAAGATTGAGGCTCAGGTGATCTCCCTCAAAGTCCCCGGATTCATGTTCCGGATGAATAACCGCTTCACTTCTGTCTTGGAGATGAGTTCTTTTTTTCCGATGAGATACGTGAAGGAGATCGATCAGGAAGGACTTTTCATCCAGAGGAAAAATTATTCAGAGACCATCACCTTCGATTCCATCCTTCATAAAGCCATCGTAGAGAAGAAAGCGGCCGGAGAAAAAAGGGAAGTTTTCTTCCCCTCTCAAACTTACGATCCCCTTGCGATGTTTGCCCGATACCATTTAAGGGAAGGCC
>JASEHH010000063.1 GCA_030017685.1 Thermodesulfobacteriota bacterium
TATCACCATTCGACAGAACGGTCAAGTTATTTAAATAACTAAACTACGTCCCCAAAGAGTCCCCACAGCCCCAAAGACAGTGTTTCCGGAACGACACACCCTGGGTCAGGCATTCACCCGCGGGAAGCCCGATTTATTTCAAGAGGCCGGCCAACTTCCCCCCGTATTCGACGCAGGATTCAATGCTCTTCGGGTCGGGATTCCAGAGGCACCGGAGACCGTCGTCAATCACCTGAAATCCTGCCGCTTCAAGCTGCCCCTGGATCATCTTGACGGATTCGCCGCTCCAGCCGTAGCAGCCGAAGGCGGCCGCCTTCTTATTCCTGAACTTCAGTCCCTTCATCTCTTCCAGAAACCCTGCGATCGAGGTCAGAACGCCGCGGTTGATCGTCGGGGATCCTATCAGGATGGCCCAGGATTTGAAGACCTCCGTCATCACGTCGTTCCGGTCCGATTTGGCCAGGTTGTAGAGCTTCAGGTTGACTTTGGGATCGGCCTGTTTGATCCCCTGTGCGATGTTTTCCGCCATGACGCGCGTGCCGTTCCACATCGTATCGTAGACGATCGTGATCTGGTCTTCCCGGTAGCTGTCCGCCCATTTGAGGTACTGCTGGACGATCTGGACCGGATTGTCCCGCCAGATGACCCCGTGGCTCGTGCAGATGACGTCCACGGGGAGATTGAAGGAAAGAACTTCCTGGATCTTCTTTGTGACCAACTCGCTGAAGGGGGTCAGGATGTTGGCGTAATACTTGATGCATTCCGCCATCAGCTCCGCCTGATCCACCAGGTCGTTGAACAGGTACTCCGTCGCGTAATGCTGCCCGAAGGCGTCGTTGCTAAAGAGGATATTGTCTCCCGTGAGGTAGCAGAACATGCTGTCCGGCCAGTGGAGCATGGGCGCCTCGATAAAGATGAGTTCCTTGCTTCCCAGGCTCAAGCGGTCACCCGTCTTGACGGGATGAAAATTCCAGTCCTTGTGGTAATGGCCCTTGAGCGATTTGACGCCGTTGGCCGTACAGTAGATCGGCTTTTCGGGGATGCGGACCATCAACTCGGGAAGCGCCCCGCTGTGATCGATCTCCGCGTGGTTGGCAATCACGTAGTCGATCTTCTTCGGGTCGATTTGCTTTTCAAGATGATCGACATACTCTTTTGCAAAGGGCGCCCAGACGGTGTCGATGACGGCCACCTTCTCCTCCTCGATCAGGTAGGAATTGTAGGTGGATCCACGGTGGGTTGAATACTCGTCGCCGTGAAATTTCCGGAGCTCCCAGTCGATCTTGCCGATCCAGGAGACGTTGTTCTTGATGAATCGTTTCATCCGTTTGTCCTCCTTTCGTTGCTGGTATGTCGTCATCGTAACTCACGAACTATTTACGCCGAGTCGCCGCCGCTTCGTAGAAATGGGGTTCAGGCATCCTGTCGATCAGCGCTTCCACCTTTTTGAAGAGCATCTGCCGTTCATCGCTCAGATGCATGGCTATGAAGGTCTCCTTCGACTCGTCCTCGACGACGGCGGCATACCGGCATTTGGTAACAGTTTAGTTCTTATCTTACCCGTTGGCCATCGAGATATCAACTTGAATGATTATACAGGGCAGCTTGAGCCGTTGCCGTATCAGCAGTGAGGAGGGTTTGCAGAAACTTCCTTGGATGGGCGCCTTGTCTTCTGGCGGTTTGCACCAGGCTGGGAAGGATACTGTGGGTTTTGAGTCCGCTTTCTGATCTCGATCCGAAGCATATCTTTCGGAAGATCACCAGATGTCTGAGAGACTGTTCTGCGTGGTTGTTGGTAGGCGGTACGCCGGGGCGTCGGAGGAAGGTAAAGAGAAATTTCTGCTCGGGGCCTGCGAGATAGGTTCGGAGGGTCTCGGCGGGTTTGAAACGAAGCGTCTGTTTGCAGATGGTGTTCAGTTCCATAACGAAGCGCTTTTCGATCTTGGCCGCTGCCTTCCAGGGGATATAAAGATCGAGTTTTGGTCGAGTTTTGGGGTCAGGCAATCGTAATAAAGTATTTTTTCTTTCCTTTCTTGATCAAATCTTATTTTAACTTCTCAATTGTTTTCCTAAGATGTTCGTCTTTGCGAAGTCTATCCTCAAATTGAATGATCGCCTGGCTTATCCTCATCGGGCTCCGCTGGAAATGCCGGGCTACATCCGTTATCATATAAACGTTACTCAAGTTAATAGTATATTACGATTGCCCAATTACAATTCCGGTTTGGGATGGAGCCCTATAAATGAAGACAGAGTTATATGTTTATACTGGAACGGGTAATTCATTATGGGTCGCACGGCAATTGATAGTGGAATTAAAAGAAGCCGCCCTTGAGTTTATGCCTTACTTGTCAGGAGATCTCGAAGTGGAGGCAGATCGGGTGGGCATCATCTTCCCTGTCCACATCTGGGGGTTGCCTGCTCGGGTCATCCGGTTTATCAATCATCTTAAGATGAAGCCCGAGACTAACTTTTTTGCCGTCGCCGTCAATGCCGGGCAACCGGCGGCCACACTTCTGCAATTGCAGAAGTTAATGTCAACCAGAAAATTATCGCTCTCTTTAGGTTATTCCATTGTCCTGCCTTCCAATTACATCCCATGGGGAGGTCCTGGACCGGTTGAGACTCAACAGCGCCTCTTCAGAAATGCACAGGATAAGGTGAAAGCGATTGCCCAGGCTGTCCTGACGGGTGAGCGAAAAAAGGTGGACAGAGGACCTCTATGGCAGAATATCCCATTCTCCTGGTTTTATAAGATGTCCTTTCGGCATGTTCCAAAAATGGACAAGAAATTCTGGGTCGACGATAAATGCAATGGCTGTGAAATCTGCTTTAAAGTTTGTCCTGCTGGAAATATCGAGATGAAAAATGAAAAACCCTCATGGCTTCACCGATGCGAACAATGTCTGGCCTGTATCCAGTGGTGCCCGCAAGAAGCCATCCAGTATGGCAAAAAAACCGTCAAATACCAGCGTTATCACCATCCCGAAGTCATTTTACAAAACATGCTCGATCAAGCCAATGCCTTTGGGGCAGGCAATCTTAAACCCCGTTAGAAATTCCAGTCCCGCTATAGCGGGACTCGAAACCGAGTGGTCCATTATTTCTAACGGGTAAAGCCGCCGTATTTCCGCGTATTGACCCATTCGACGGCGCCAAGACTTCGCTTTTGAAGCCGAGGTAGAGAAGCGCCGCTAAGGGTCAACCCTGAACCCCTCGGCCTGAGCTCGGGTCGAAGGCAAGCCCCAGCCTTCAGGCTGGGGAGCCGAAGGGTTGACTTTTTCCCCAAATGATTTAATCTGCATATAAGGATAGCTGACCATTCGTTGGAGGAGATAAAGATGGAGTCAAATGGCGGAGGGATCAGGGTTTTAGTTTTGGCAAGCGGGGATGAGAAGGGTGGGGGATCTGGTTTCCAGGAATTGGTCGAATTTTCCCGAACGAATCCGCCGGTCCTTGACGCTCAAATCGTCGGAGTCATTTCCAACCATCAAAATGGAGGAGTTCGCAGAAGAGCGGACGCACTTCATGTCCCTTTTGAGTATTGGTCCGGGCCCTTTGATGCCACAGGTTACCGAACATTCGTTGAAAAATATCGGGCTGACTATGTCATGTGCTCCGGGTGGTTAAAGTTTACAAGAGGACTCGATCCTGCCAAAACAGTCAATATACACCCGGGACCACTGCCGCAGTTTGGCGGACCAGGATTGTATGGGCATCATGTACACGAAGCCGTCATGGCCGCTTATCATCGGGGGGAAATCATCCAGAGCGCCGTGACGATGCATTTTGTTGACGAGACCGCCTATGACCATGGTCCGATTATCTTCCAGATGCCCGTACTGATCAGACCTGATGATGATGCCGTGACACTGGCTAAAAGAGTTAACGAAAAAGAACGCGCCTGGCAAAGTCATATTCTTAACTTGGTCGTCCATCGATATATTTACCTTAGCCATGGGCAGATCTTTTACAAAAGCGATATGCCTATGAGGCTTTTTTATTAACTGGGTTCCGTCCCAGGGTAACGGTAAAGATGCCCGTTTCGTCAAGGGGTTACGTTAATCGTCCTAAATTCTTACCCTTGCCCTTTGACGCTAAACGATACGGGCCTCCTAACCTTTATAGACCATTTTCATGGTTTGTGAATGGCCTAACGGCCATGGACAATTACTAAGAAAGGATGAGATGGATGTTACACTTTTTCCTAGCAAGAAGTGATCAATTCGAATACTGCTTCAATGTGGAAACTTCCGCGCCATTGAATGACAATGAGCTTTCGATTTTAAGGCAGGTCTTGGCCGACGGCTTTGTACCGGAAAGTATCTCTACGAAATCGACCCGCCCTGACGGACGCGTTGTGGTGGAACTCGGTCCACGTATGAATTTTGCGACAGCCTATTCAACGAATATCGTCGCCATCTGTCAGACCTGCGGGCTCGAAAAGGTAACTCGCATAGAACGCTCCCGGCGATATCGCCTTTCTCCAGAGGTGGATAAGGGCTGCTTTATTCAAGAACATCACGATCGAATGACCGAATGCTTGTATAACCAACCGTTGCAGGCTTTTGAAACTGGAATGTTGCCGGAGCCTGTTTTTGAGATTCCCTTGTTGGAAAAGGGCCCGGAGGCTCTTCTGGAAATACCGGGGCTTGCAATGGATGAGTGGGACAGACATCTCTACTATGATTACTTTGTCAAAGAAGAGGGAAGAAATCCTACGATCGTTGAAATCAGGGATCTCGATAACGCCAACAGCGAGCACTCGCGACACGGCTATTTTAAGGGGAAACAGATCATCAACGGTGTGGCGATGCCGGAAACGTTGATGGATATCGTCAAGTCGACTTTAAAAGCGAACCCGTCCAACAGCATCATCGCATTCAAGGACAATTCGAGCGGGATCAAAGGATATGACTGCTGGACAATTGTCCCGGAACAACCCGGAAAACCAGCGCCCTTCAAGAGGAAGAAACTGCAATACCATATCATTTTTACCGCAGAGACGCACAATTTCCCGACCGGGGTCGCTCCTTTCCCTGGCGCTGAAACCGGAACAGGCGGACGGATCCGTGATATCCAGGCGACGGGAAAAGGAGGCCTGGTGGTTGCCGGAACAGCGGCGTACTGCGTAGCGAACTTGTTTATCCCCGGTTACGATCTGCCATGGGAAGACAAGAGATCCGTGTATCTATCGAGTTTGGCTTCTCCTCTCACCATCGAAATTAGGGCAAGCGATGGGGCAAGCGATTATGGCAACAAGTTCGGCGAGCCGGTGATTCTCGGTTTTACCCGTTCATTTGACCAAAGGCTTCAAAACGGCGAACGCTGGGCCTGGATTAAGCCGATTATGTTTACGGGCGGAATCGGACAGATCGATGCCAGGCATGTTGAAAAGGACGAAGCTCAAAGGGGAATGCTGATTGTTCAAGTCGGTGGCCCCGCTTATGGGATCGGGGTGAGCGGAGGGTCGGCCTCCAGTAAACTTCAGGGCGAAAATGTTGAAGAGCTCGATTTTAATGCGGTCCAGCGCGGGGATGCAGAGATGGAACAAAAGATGAACCGCGTCATCCGGGCTTGTATTGAAATGCGAGAAAACAACCCTATGGTCAGCATTCATGACCAGGGAGCGGGCGGGCCTGCCAATGTCCTGAAGGAGCTGGTCGAAAAAGCCGGAGGCAAAATCGAATTGAGGCGCATCAAACTTGGCGATCCGACCTTATCCGTCCTCAAAATCTGGGTTGCCGAATATCAAGAGCGATGCGGTTTCTTGATACCCCATGAAAGAATCGAAGAATTTAAATCGATCTGCGATAGGGAAAAAGTAAATTGCGAAATCCTCGGGGAAGTCACAGGAGAGGGCCGCTTCGTTGTGCATGATGAGAAGGATGATTCAACGCCTGTCAATCTTAATCTCGCAAAGGTTCTGGGCAATATGCCGCAGAAAACGTTCAGGGATGAGAGGATAGAGCATTCACTAAAACCTCTTGAATGGCCAGAGGATTTATCAGTGGAAGAGGCTTTGTCTCGTGTCCTTCGCAATCTTGCTGTTGGTTCAAAGAGATTTCTGACCAATAAGGTGGACCGAAGCGTTACGGGGTTGATTGCGAGACAACAATGTTGTGGCCCGCTTCAATTAACGGTTGGGGATGTGGCTGTGATCGCCCAGAGCCATTTCGGATTAACAGGAGCAGCCACTTCGATTGGCGAGCAACCGATTAAAATGCTGGTCAATCCGAAGGCGGGGGCCCGAATGGCCGTTGGAGAGGTGCTGACCAACATCGTGTGGGCGCAAATCAGTCGCCTGGAAGATATAAAGTGTTCAGCCAATTGGATGTGGGCGCCCAAACTTCCCGGCGAAGGAGCAGCCCTTTACGATGCGGTGTGCGCCATGCGGGATCTGATGATCCGGTTAGGGATTGCGGTGGATGGCGGAAAGGACAGTCTTTCCATGGCGACTCGAGTCGGAGATGAAATCGTGAAATCTCCCCGTGAGCTTGTTATCTCTGCTTATGCGACCATGCCCGATATCACGAAGGTGGTCACTCCAGATATCAAAAAACCGGGGCACAGCCAGCTCATCTTCATTGAAATCGCCAAACAGAAGGCCCGGCTTGGGGGTTCGGCTTTAGCGCAGGTTTACGGACAGATCGGAAACGAATCTCCTGACGTGGATGATCCCGACATGCTTCAACGCGCCTTCCATGCAATCCAAATATTAATGTCAGAAAATTTAATTCTCGCAGGACACGACATCAGCGATGGGGGCATCATCACGACGTTTCTCGAAATGGCCTTTGCAGGAAACTGCGGGTTGAGCATCCGAATGGACGGTCCATGGAGTCCCCTGGAAAGACTCTTTTCTGAAGAGTTGGGAGCGGTCATCGAGTGTCATGTAAGTGATGTTCGGAAGGTCCTGGATATCCTTGATTCTTTTCATCTAAACTCAAACATGATCGGAGAAACGACGGAGGAGAAGAAAATTCTTGTAACCTTTAATTCGCAGAAGGTTCTTGAATCTGATCTGTGTGTCCTTCGGGAAGGGTGGGAGGAAACGTCATATCAAATCGAGCGCCTTCAGATCAATTCCCAATGTGCCGATGAGGAGAGAAAAAATATCTTCGATCGCAAAGGCCCAAGCTATGTCATTCCTTTTAAACCCGAACCGACACCGGCGCATCTTCTCGAGGTTGAAGACAGACCGGAGGTCGCCATTCTCCGGGAAGAAGGAAGCAATGGTGATCGGGAGATGACATCCGCTTTCTATCAGGCAGGGTTCAGACCGTGGGATATCACCATGACCGATCTGATCCGCGGGCGAATGACGTTGGAGCGTTTCAGGGGGCTGGTCGCTGTTGGAGGATTCTCTTATGCCGATGTCCCGGAAAGCGCCAAAGGGTGGGCGGCAGCTATCCGGTTTAATGAAAGGCTAAGTAAAATGTTTGACGATTTTTACCATCGTCCCGATACATTTTCCTTAGGGGTGTGCAATGGGTGCCAGCTCTTCGCGCTTCTTGGCTGGGTGCCCTGGTTGGGAATTTCTGATAATAAACAACCACGGTTCATTCAAAATGTGTCCGGGCGTTTTGAATCCCGCTGGGCGACTGTTAAGATTTTAGAAAGTCCGGCGATTATGTTCAAAGGCATGATTGATTCAATACTCGGAATTTGGGTGGCTCATGGCGAAGGTAAACTTGTCTTTCCCGACCCGAACTTGATGGACGAGGTCATCGCCAAAAAACTTGTCCCGCTCGCCTTCGTGGACGATGAGGGCCGGCAGGATGGGAAGATTTCACAAAGCTTTCCTTTTAATCCGAATGGGTCACCTTTCGGGATAACAGGACTCTGTACGCCTGATGGGCGGCATCTGGCCATGATGCCTCATCCGGAGCGAGCGTTTCTGAAATGGCAATGGGCATGGATGCCTGGTGATCTGAACGACGAGCTCAAGGCATCCCCGTGGATTCAAATGTTCCAAAATGCGAGGGAGTGGTGCGATGGCGTGAAATAACAAAGCAAATGGGCGACACCTATTTTCCCAAAAAAATGGCCAATCCAGCAAACCCACTTATAAAGGGGACAGCCACTCCGATTTAACGCCGATTTTTATTCTCACCTCATCCATCACTTCTGCGGTAATGACTTTACAGCGAGTGGCTCCTGATTTTAACACATCGACTATATATCCCGGTCTCTCGTTAATCTCTTTGACACGCATCTGAATCGGCCCCAACTCCTCAATCATATTTTTATAGAGAATCTCTTTGCATTCGATGCATCCGATCCCTGCTGTCCGGCAACCCTGTTCGACATTAGAGATGTGATCCGATTTGGAAAAGGCTTGATGCATCGTAAAGATATTGCAGTGCTCCGGATGTCCGGGATCGCTCCTGCGCTCCCGATGCGGACAGGTGGCTGCCATCCTTAACTTCTCCCGGATAACCTCCGGAGGTTCCAGAAGCCCGATGGCATTATTCATCGACTTGGACATCTTGGCATTTCCATCCGTTCCCAAGATGCGGGGAGCGGTCGAAAGAAGAACCTGGGGTTCGGGGAAGGTCTCCCCATAACGTCCATTGAATTTTCGGGCGATCTCCCTCGAGAGCTCCACATGCTGGGTCTGGTCCTCTCCGACCGGAACATAACCTGCTTTATAGATGAGGATATCAGCCGCCTGAAGCACAGGATAGCCCAGAAGTCCCATATTGATATTCTGCCGGTGCTGTTTCGACTTCTCTTTAAACTGGGTCATTCTCTCCAGTTCGCCAATCGAGGTCACGCTATTGAAGACCCAGGCCAGTTCGGTATGTTCGGGCACATGGGATTGGACAAAAACAATGCATTTATCCGGAGTCAATCCACAGCCGATAAGGATCGTGGCGGTTTCCAGAATCCTCTTCTGCATCATTTCCACTTCATACTCAATCGTAATGGCATGATAGTCCACCACGCAATAGATGCAGTCATAGCGGTCTGTCAATTTAACCCAGTTGCGAATGGCCCCCACATAATTTCCAATATGAATTTCACCCGAGGGCTGAATCCCACTGAAGATCCGATCCATGGTTTACTCCTTCCATTAACTCTTATTTAAATTGAGCGATTCTTTCTGAAAAAAATTATCAACCTATAGGGAATCAAAGGTCTTCAGAGAACATGAAATATCCCCTATAGGTGAAATAATAATCTGTCATTCCTGCGAAAACAGGAATCCAGATTTTTTGTATAGCGGGACAGGAATGTCCCGCCTATCGATAGACGGGGCCTGCTGCAGGTCTAACCCCGTCTGCGAAGGCTGGGGCGGGAATGAAAACCTTTCTTCTTTTGGATACAAAATCGCTCAATTTAGGTCTTATTTAAAAACTCGCAGAGGATCTGAGCGGTCTTTTCCACGATTCCCGTACACTTTTCTCTGCCTCCAGTAGTCAGCCACTTTTTATTTTCCTCGGGATCATCCAGATGTAACCCGATTAAGCCATAACAGTCTCTGCTTCCGAACTCCTTTTCGAATTGCTCCCAGAACTGCTGGCACTTGTCATAAACCTTCAATAGCCCTTCCCGATCTTTTGGATCGGTCCTTCCCATCTTCATTCCAATGGCCATAATCGATGCAGTGAAGGCTCCGCAGAGCGACCCTTTCCGGCCGACACCTCCGCCGAATCCGGTAGCTAATCTGGGAATGAAAGATTCCTCATAGCCTAAATACTCCTTGAAACTCAAGGAGACTGACTCCGCTCAGTTATACCCTTGACCAAAATAACCTTTTGCTTTCTCTGAAACCGATTTTGCGTCTATTTTCTCTTCCATAGGACCTCCTCGTTTGAAAACGTTAATCCCATTTTAATGAAACTCCCCCTTTTTTTCAAATCATATTTTTCTTTATCCTCTCTATCGGTTTTTTCAATAATTGTCGGCCTTCCTATCGAAATAATCGATTTGACTTATGGATATATTCGATTAAGAATTCTTCCAGTCCACCTTTCAAAAAAAGGAGAGCAAGTATGTCGAAAGCAGTCCAATTCTTCAGCTCCCGATGGGGAATCATTTCAGCGGGTCTATTTGTGGGAATTTTCGCTCCGCTTCTCCAGCATTGGGGAAATCCAAAAAACATGGGCATCTGTGTCGCCTGCATGGAGAGAGATATTGCAGGGGCATTGGGACTGCATCGGGCTGCGTTAGTGCAGCATATCCGGCCGGAGATCGTCGGTTTTGTTCTGGGCGCATTGATTGCGGCAATCCTCTTCAGAGAGTTCAAGCCAAGGGGAGGCTCCTCCCCTGTCATCCGTTTCTTTCTTGGATTCTTTGCAATGATTGGAGCGCTCGTTTTTCTCGGATGTCCCTGGAGGGCCTTGCTCCGGCTGGCCGGAGGGGACTGGAATGCCATTGTCGGATTGGCCGGTCTGGCTTTTGGAATCTGGATTGGGATTCTTTTCCTCAAGTCAGGCTATACGCTTGGCCGATCAACAAAGGCCGGTGGCTTTTCAGGGCTCGTCTTCCCCATCGTCATGATCGTTCTCCTTCTCTTTCTTCTCTTTGCCCCCCAGTTCGGAAGAACTCCTGAAGGAACTCCCACAGGCCCTATCTTCTTCAGCCAGAAGGGCCCCGGCTCGCAACATGCCCCCATTGTCGTCTCCCTTATCATTGCCCTTTGTGTGGGGTTCCTGGCTCAGCGAACAAGACTATGCACGATGGGAGCCATACGGGATGTCATTCTGATCCGAAACACCCACCTTCTAAGTGGCATCCTGGGGATCGTGATTGCGGCCTTCATGATGAATCTGATCCTGGGTCAGTTTAAAGCGGGCTTTTCGGATCAACCCATTGCCCATGCCAACCACCTCTGGAATTTCTTAGGAATGGTCCTTGCCGGATTGGCCTTCGCATTGGCAGGGGGGTGCCCTGGAAGACAGCTCTTCCTTTCGGGCGAAGGAGACGGAGATGCCGCCATCTTTGCAACGGGGATGATCGTGGGAGCGGGGTTTGCCCACAACTTTTCAATGGCCTCCTCGCCTGCAGGCCCTGGAGCCTATGGCCCGGCGAGTGTGATCATCGGTTTAATCTTCTGTATCGTAATGGGATTTACAATGAGGGAAAAAATATCTTAGAAGAAACCGGGGATCCAGTTTCGATAGGCGGGACATTCTCTCCGAGTCAGAGGCTCTTCCCTCCGGGGCAGAAGCCCCTCTGGGGCGGAGCCTGAGCCGGAGGCCTGTCCCGTCCGGACGGGGTTAGACCTGCAGCAGGCCCCGTCTATCGAGGTTGCTCGAATTTATTAATTCGTTAAATTTGGTGTTATTCGTATTATTCGATTATGTTAAACTTTAAAAAGGAGAAGAGATATGTCAGAAAAGATCGATGCAAGGGGATTGTCCTGCCCTCAGCCCGTTATCGTGACTGATAGGAAGATGAAAGAGCTGGGCAGAGGAGTCTTCGAAGTTCTCGTTGATACGGAAACAGCAAAGGAGAACATCACCCGTCTGGCTCAACAGTCCGGATGGCAACTCGATGTGAATGAGGAATTCGGGGATATCCGACTCGTTCTTAAAAAGGTTTAAAGCGATGATCTACTTTGATAATGCAGCCACCTCCTGGCCAAAGCCTCCTGAGGTGAAAGAGGCGATGGTCAGATTCATGGAGGAGATCGGAGCCAATCCGGGCCGGTCAGGACATCTGCTTTCCATAGAGGCGGCAAGAATCCTTTATGAAGCCCGTGAAACGCTTTCTAAGCTATTTAATATAAAAGACTCTTCCCGAATCGTCTTTACCCTAAATGCCACCGAGTCCATCAATTTAGCCTTAAAGGGTTTACTACGGCCCGGCGATCATATCATCACAAGCAGTATAGAGCACAATTCAGTGATGAGGCCTCTCAGAGACCTGGAGAAGAAAGGGGTCGAATTGAGTGTCGTTCCCTGTTCTCCGAAAGGGGAACTGGATTCACGGGATATCAAAAAGAAGATTCAATCCCGAACGAGAATGATTGTCCTCAATCACGCCTCCAATGTAACAGGGACCCTGCTCCCTGTTGGAGAAGTTGGGCGGATGGCCCGAAAGCATAGCCTTCTTCTTCTCGTCGATGCGGCCCAGACGGCTGGAGCTTACCCCATCGACATGGAAAGAGATGAAATCGACCTTTTGGCCTTTACCGGGCATAAAAGTCTTTACGGACCGCAGGGGACTGGAGGGCTGGTCATCGGAGAGCGGGTCAATGAGAAGGAGATGATTCCTCTCAAACACGGTGGGACAGGAAGCCGGTCCGAATTTGAGGAACAGCCCGATTTCTTACCTGATCGTTTTGAGAGCGGGACTCCAAATGCTGTCGGCATTGCCGGACTGCTTGCCGGCGTCCGGTTTGTTCTGAAACAAGGGGTGGAATCTATTCGCCGACACGAAAGCCATTTGATCGAAAAATTGATCGAAGGTTTTAAAGACATTCCTCAAATCACTCTTTACGGTACCGCTGAGATGAAAGACCGAATTGCAACCCTCTCTTTTAATATCAAAAACCTCTCTCCATCGGAGGTTGCATCTCTGGTGGAAGAGGAGTTCGGGATCCTCTGCAGGCCCGGACTCCACTGCGCACCCTCCGCTCACAGGACCATCGGAACTTTTCCGAAGGGGACCGTTCGATTCAGCCTCAGCACCTTTACCAGCGATGGGGAGGTTAAACGGTCTATTGAGGCGGTTCGTCATCTATTGCATCAAAAGGACTGACGATGGTTTACGGTGTCATTCTCTTCCCCTCCACCTACTTTGCCCTTCGGGCAGAAAAAAAGAGCAAGGAGAAAGGACTCTCCGTAAGGCTCATCCCTGTTCCCAGGCACCTCAGTTCGGATTGCGGGGTCTGCCTCCGTATTTTCTGGGAACAGAGGGAAACCATTGAATCCCTTCTGAAAGAAGAAGGGGTAAGGATGGAAGGAGTACATCCCATGGAATAATTTTCTATCCGTTTTTGTCATTCTTCAACCTCCTCTATGTCATTCCTGCGCAAGCAGGAATCCAGGTTTCTTGCCTTCCCATGAATAAGTCTGGATTCCCGTTTTCACGGGAATGACAAACCTTTCTTCTTCTCGTTGAAGCCCCTTGAGATTTGAGTTATAAAATATATCCAATGGAAACCTGGAGGCTTTTAGATACCGGTGCTCGCTCAGCGGCTGAAAACATGGCCCTCGATGAGGTGCTCCTCGAACTGAAAGCCCAGGAGAGAATCCCTCACACCCTTCGTTTTCTCCAATTCTCTCGTCCCTCTGTTCTGGTCGGCCATCATCAATCCGTTGAAGAAGAGGTTCGACTCGATTACTGCCGGGAAAAAGGCATCGAGATTAACCGGAGGCTGACCGGAGGGGGCGCTCTCTACTGGGGGACAATGGAGCTAGGCTGGGAGATCTATATCTCCAAAAAAGATCCCAGGATTCCTTCGAGGATCGAAGACCTTTATCGAAAGATGGGAGAGGCTTCTGCGAGCGGCCTTCAGCGTCTTGGCCTGCGGGCCTATTTTCGGCCAAGAAATGATGTGGAGGTAAGCGGCCGGAAGATTTCAGGAACAGGTGGAACCGAGCTTTCCGGAGCCATTCTGTTTCAGGGGACACTCCTTGTCGATTTCGATGTCGATGAGATGCTCAGGGCCCTGAGAATTCCCACCGAGAAGCTACAGGACAAGGAGATCGATTCACTCAAAGAGCGGGTCACCTGTTTGAAATGGGAGCTGGGCCGCACGCCATCTCTGTCAAGCATTAAAAACTCCCTGATCAAAGGTTTTCAAGAAACCTTCGGAGTCCATTTCATTCCCGGACCTTTAACTCCTGAAGAAGAAGGCCTGTTGAAAGAGAAACTCCCTCACTTTTCTTCTCCGGAGCACATCTTTAAGGTGAGGGAATCCCTGCCGAGAAGAAAGACCCTGACCTCCATTCTGAAGGCTCCGGGCGGATTGATCCGGATCTCAATCGCCATTGATACGAAAATACAGGTGATCAATCAGATACTGATCACCGGCGATTTTTTCGCCTATCCCAAAAGGGCGATCTTCGATCTCGAAAGCCTTCTTAAGAACTCGAAGGCCACACCTTCCAATATCGAGCGGATCATCCGGAGCTTTTTCTCCGAGGAAAAACCCAAAATCCCCGGAGTCAAAGAGGATCATCTTATCCAGGCCGTTGAAGAGGCGCTTCAGAAAACGGAGCTTCTTCCATTTGGTTTTGGCGAGAATGAAACCCACCATCTCTTTCCCGTCTTGAAGCCATTTAAAGAAGTAAAAAAGCCCGAAGTCCTCCTCCTCCCCTATTGCGCCAAGGAGGTGGACTGTTCCTACCGCTATCAGAGAGGCTGTGAGGAATGCGGCCGCTGTTCCATAGGGGAGGCCGTGGAGATGGCAAGATCCTTTGAGATGGACTCCATCACCATCCAGAATTATGAAGATCTTGAAACGACGCTTCGCCAGACCAAACGTTCGGGCGCTTCCGGATTCATTGGCTCTTGCTGTGAGCCTTTCTATGGCAAACACAGGCCGGACTTTGAAAGGATCGGACTCCCTGGTATTCTTGTGGATGTGGAGAGAAGCACCTGTTACGACCTGAACCGGGAGAAGGAGGCTCACTTAGGAAGCTTTGAAAACCAGACCCACCTCAACCTCTCCCTTCTTGGAAGGGTTTTAAAATATGTCCACGGCTGAAATGCCTATTGCGGGATCGTACGATATTCTAGTCGTCGGGGCTGGACCTTCCGGGTCAAGTGCGGCTCATGCTGCGGCTCAGAAAGGGGCCACTGTTCTCATGGTTGACAGGAGACAGCGGATCGGCGTGCCTGTCCAGTGTGCTGAATTTGTGCCCCAGACTATTTGCCGTTATGTTAGCTTCTCCACAAAATGCATTGCTCAAACCGTTGAAACCATGATCACCCATCTCCCCGATCAACAATCTTATGAGATGAAGAGTCCCGGGTTTATGCTTGACCGCTCCTTGTTTGACAAAGAGTTGGCCGCTTCAGCCGTTCTCTCCGGTGTAAAAATCTCTATGGGGACAAGGGCTGCGGAATTCTCTCAGGAAGGGGTGGGGATTGAACGGGGAGGAAAACATGAATGGATCCGGGCAAGGGTGATCATCGGTGCGGATGGAGTCCGCTCATCCGTTGCCCAAGGGGCTGGATTGCCTCCCGGCAGGACAACCGTTGCCCTCCAGTATGAGGTCGTTCTCCCTCACCCTCAGGATCATGTGGATATATATTTCCATAAGGATTACGAAGGAGGTTATGCCTGGTTTTTTCCAAAAGGGAAAACGGCAAATGTCGGCATAGGGGTCGTCTCTCACAGAACATCTTCGCTCCCAAATCTGATGGAAGGTTTTCTCAATCGCCTCATTGACTTAAAAAAAATGGGCCGGATTGAGATCATCGGAAAGACAGGTGGAGCCATCCCTTGCGAGAAGCCAAGACAAACCGTTTTTGGCAACATCATGCTTGCCGGAGATGCCGCAGGACATGCCCACCCTATTACGGGCGCGGGAATCCTCAATGCGGTCATCGGAGGGGAGATGGCTGGAAGGATTGCTGCGGAGTCCTTGGCCAGAGGAGATCTCAACCATTTATGGCAATATGAGACGGAGTGGAGGGAGGCTTTTGGAGCTTCCCTCTCTTATGGCGCTTTCAAGCGGGATTTTCTTGAAGAGAACTGGAATAAACCGGAAATCGATTTTGAAAGTTTGATCCGGAAAACCTGGGTGGGGTTTAAAAAATATTATGAGGATCGAAAGAATGGGAAATGGGAATTGAGAAATGGGAGATAGAAAATAGGAATCACATAGGAAATATGTAGCGTCGGGATTTATTCCCGACGGAAAAGGGAAAAAATGAAACCAAAAACAAGTCCTGAATATATCCAAACCAGCCTCGCCGCCTCTCTCACGCTGGGCTTTCAACAGGGGCTCTTCCATCGCAATGCCAAACTGAAGGGGCTGAATCTCCTTCTCCATTACGAGGAAGGGTGTCTTGGAAGATGCCATTTCTGCGGACTTTCAAGATCGAGGCTTGAAGGACCAAAGGGAAAGACCTTCATCCGTGTCGACTGGCCCCTTTATTCGCTCGAGGAGATCATTGGAAGAACGAAGGGTAAGGACCAGATCCATCGGGTCTGCATCTCAATGATCACCCATCCTAAAGCCCTTGAAGATACGACTCATGTCATCAAAAAGATTAAAGAGGAGACCGATCTCTTCATTAGCGTCCTCATCACGCCAACTCTCATTCATAACATCGAGTCCCTCGAGGCAATGAAAAGGGCCGGAGCCGATCGGCTCGGGATCGCCATCGATGCAGTGACACCTCAACTTTTCGATCAATTGAGAGGGAAAGGCGTTAACGGCCCCCATCGCTGGGATCATTACTGGGATGTGGTCCGGATGGCCGTGGAAGTCTTCGGGAAATTCTATGCAGGAATCCATCTCATTGTGGGTCTGGGCGAAACAGAGAGGGAGATGGTTGAAACCATTCAGAAAGGACAGGACAGGAGTGCTTATACGCATCTCTTCTCTTTCTTTCCGGAAAAAGGAAGTCCTATGCAAGACCATCCCTCCCCTCCGCTTGACCAATATCGAAGAATCCAGCTTGCCCGCTGGATCATCAATCAAGGTTTAGGCTCCATCGAACAGATGAGGTTTGACGAAAAGGGGAAACTGGTCGATTTCGGAACTGATATTGAACCTTTTGTCGAGATGGGCGAACCCTTTATGACCTCAGGATGCCCTGGCAGAAATGGGAAAGTGGCCTGCAACCGACCCTATGGAAATGAGCGACCTTCCGGCCCAATTCGGAATTTTCCGTTTATCCCGGAGCCGGAGGATATCGAGGAGATAAAAAAACAATTGGAATGTTGGAAGAATGGAATACTGGAATAATGGTTTTTTCAGAAACAGAGTGCTTTTCATCATTCGATTATTCCACCATTCTATTATTCCGTTGTTAGGAGCGCCATGCTTACTCAGCTCATCCAAACCCCCTTGAAAGACCTCCAGACCGAGGCCTCCAGGCTCCGAAAGCTCCACTTTGGCAACGAACTCACTTTCTCCATCCCCGGTACTGTTTCTTACCATGATGGTACTCTTCCTTTTCAAAAAGATCGCTTTGCGGCAATCAGCGTCACGGGAGCCCATTGCGATCTCCATTGCAGCCACTGCAAAGGGAAACTCCTCGAATCGATGCTCCCTGCGGAGGATCCTGAGACCTTCCTGCGGGTCGTTGAGCGACTCCGGCTCAATGGGGCTTATGGAGTTTTAGTAAGCGGTGGAGCGAACCATGATGGCGAAGTCCCTCTCGAGAAATTTATCCCCTCGATCAAAGAGATTAAGGGAAAGGATCCCTCTTTCAAAATCATCGTCCATACGGGCCTTATCAAAAGGGAAATGGCAATGGAATTGAAAGAGGCGGGAATAGAGCAGATTCTGATTGATGTCATTGGTGATAATGATACCATTCGAGAGGTTTACCATTTGGACAAAAGGGTTGAAGATTATGAAGAGACACTCTGGATGTTAAAGACAATAGGCCACAGGCTCGCTCCCCATATCATCATCGGCCATCACTTCGGAGAGATCAGGGGAGAATGGAAAGCGTTGGAGATCATTACCCGGGTCGGTGTGGAAACGATCGTGCTCGTCATTCTAAAACCTCTCATGGGAAAAGATCAATTCAGAACGCCGACACCCGAGGAAACTTCTAAAATTACAGCGGTTTCCCGAATCCTTAATCCCGTCACTCCCATTCGAATGGGCTGCATCCGGCCAGCCCACTCCTCGAAGGCAGAGATGGAAAAAGGAGCAATCGACTCCGGGGTTAACACCATCGCTTACCCCCTCCAGGGCACGATCGAGTATGCAAAAGAAATTGGTCTCGAAACAAAATTTGTTGAAATGTGCTGTAGTTTAATTTAATTAGTGTCTGTTTATAAATGCTCTTTTTCCGTCATGCCGGACCTGATCCGGCATCCAGAAGGTCTTGAAAGAACTGGATTCCGGCTTTCGCCGGAATGACGACCTTTTTGGAAACCGTTAGTTTATGGACAGACTCTAATTAAAGCGTTGTCATTGCGAGGGCAAGGCCCGTGGCAATCTCAAAAGATTTATTACTCCTCAACAAAGAAAAATTCCAGACCAAACTGCTTCAATGGTTTCAAAAGAACAAAAGAGACCTTCCCTGGAGAAAAAATAGAGATCCCTATGCCATCTGGGTTTCGGAGATCATGCTCCAGCAGACCCAGGTAAATACCGTCATTCCTTATTACAATCATTTTTTAAAGACCTTTCCAACCATCCGAGATTTAACGAAAGCCAATCTATCAAAAGTTCTAACAGTCTGGGAAGGTCTCGGATACTATTCGAGGGCAAGAAATCTACATCAGGCTTCTCGGATCATTGCAAACCATTTCAAAGGGAAAATCCCTGAAACTCCGAAAGACCTCCTCAGCCTACCGGGGATCGGCCGATACACAGCTGGAGCCATCCTTTCGATTGCTTACAATAAAGTAACTCCGATCCTCGATGGTAATGTGAAAAGAGTTCTATCAAGACTTTTTGTCGTTTCAGGTCATCCAAAAAAGACAGAAGAATTTTTATGGCCTCTCTCAGAATCTCTGATACCAAAAGGTTCTCCAGGTGCTTTCAACCAGGCCCTCATGGATCTCGGCTCCATGATCTGTACTCCTAAAATTCCGAATTGTCTTAGTTGCCCTCTCAAAAACCTCTGCCAGGGATATCTTTCAGGAAAACCTGAAAGTTATCCGCTCCGATCCGTTAAGAAAAAGGTTCCTCACATCGAAGCGATCGCCGCAGTGATTCAAAAAGATGGAAAAGTTCTGCTTCGTCAAAGACCTCCGAGAGGTCTTTTAGGGGGATTATGGGAATTTCCGCACTGGAAGATTGAAGAAAAAAGAAGGTTAAGGCTGAGGTTAAGAAACTACATCAAGAAAGAAATGGGGGTGAATGTCGAAGTAAAAGAGCCTATCGGGACTTTCCACCAAACCTATTCTCATTTCAAACTCACACTCCATGTTTTCAAATGCGACGCCATTGATGGAAGCAGAAAAGGGAAATGGATCCCCATAAAGAACCTTTCTCTTCTCCCTTTGTCAAGCATTCATCGTAAGATCGCCAAAACCATCATACCAAAATGATAGAATTATCCCCTGAAAATACTTAGCGAAACAGATTACTTAATTCATTATCCGTCTCTAAACGGGCTATCACCCGTTCAAACATAGCGGCAGGACTGTGAGGTGGCCGAAAGCCATCCGCACCAGTGAGTTAGGCGATTAATTTTCTATCTGTTTTCTGTTTTTTTTCAGTACGGAGAGGTTGGTTAGGCTGCTTTCTTCCTATACGCCTTGCCCAGTGCCGGAGATTTCTCTTCAATTCTACGCATTGCGTCTCGGTCATATACCCTCTCGCGACAATCTGGGCACTCTCTCAGGAAGAAATATTTGTCCTGGGGAAAGGTCATGAGGTCATCCATATAAAAGTTGGCCGACTCAATTGGCTCTGTTCTTTAAGTTATTACGTTATTGATTTATTGGATTAATAAGTCGTTAAGAGCGCGGATAAGCTAAAAGTTCATAGAAAAACTATAGAGTTTGACTGAATTTTTCAGTCATGTTTTTAAAACTGTATTGGTTGTAATTGGGGTCCTCCATAAAATATTTGGCCCTGATTTTCCCCGGCGAAACCTTCCGTGTCCTCAATTCCTCACTTCACTAACCCAAAATCAATATGCCTCCGTTCCACATCCACTTGGTCCACCCTTACCCTGACCGGATCTCCGATCCTGAAACTCTTGCGTGTCCTCTCCCCGATGAGACAGTATTTATCTTCATGATAGTGGTAATAATCGTCGTGAAGGCTCGTCATTCTCACTAGCCCCTCCACAAAGATCTCCCTCAGTTCGACGAAGAATCCAAACGTGGTCACACTGCTCACCACCCCTTCGAACTCCTCCCCGGTCTTCCCCTTCATATATCTCACACGGTATCGGCCTACAATCTCCCTCTCCGCCTCCATTGCCACTCTCTCCCTCTGGGAAAGATGGTCTGCCTTTCGGGCCAATTCATCTTCTGAACCATCTGTCTCCTGGTTTGCAAGAACTTTCTTCAGGAGCCGATGGACGATCAGGTCCGGATACCTTCTGATGGGGGAGGTAAAAT
>JASEHH010000180.1 GCA_030017685.1 Thermodesulfobacteriota bacterium
TCAACCCAGATTGTCCATTTAGGAGTGGAATGGATCGAAGATCCCCACTTCTCTCTTGTCGATTACATCAAAGAGAAGAGTCCCCGGATCGTTGCCCTTGATCTCCACTGGCACCATCAGAGTTATGATGTCATGGAAGTGGCCAGGAAGGTGAAGGAGGTTTTTCCTTCCGTCTATCTTCTCTTGGGAGGATTCTCGGCGAGTTTCTTCCATGAGGAGATTCTGAGAAATTTTGATGAGGTCGATGGAGTGATCCGGGGAGAGGCAGAAACTCCCATCCTGGAATTAGCCCATGCCATCCTCCAGGGGAAAGAGGACCTCTTCTCCATTCCAAATCTCACCTGGAGAAGAAAAGGGAGGATTTTGATCAATCCCCTCTCTTATGTGGCTTCAGAGGAGGATCTGAACCGGCTCTCTTTCACGAACTTCCCCCTGCTGAAAAATTATTCAACCTATATCCGTTACATCGGGCAACCTTTCTACGTGAAGGGCGTCTCAAGAGAGAAGAATTTCTGGATGTATTCTCTGAAATCACCCATTTATCATCTCCCCCTGGGCAGAGGTTGCCCTGTTCAATGCACCTGGTGCAGTGGCAACATCCCCTCTCAGAAGACGATTACCGGCCGAAAAGAGGTCACCTTCAGAGGGGTGGAGGAGGTTCTCCAATCGATCAGAGAAGCCCTCTCTTACGGATATGAGACCTTCCATATCTGTTTTGATCCTTATCCCAAGAAACCGGAATACTTTCTGAAACTCTTCTCCCGGATTCGCGAGGAGAAGATCCGGATGGAATGTTTCTTCGAATCGTTCGGATTGCCCACGGTCGATTTTATCCGATCGTTTAAAGAGACCTTTCCAGGGCCGAAATCCCTGATCGGGATTTCACCGGATGTCGGATCGGATCGGCTGAGAAAAGTTCATAAGGGAAATGCCTATACGAATCGGGATCTGATGGAGTGCCTTGACCAGTTAAAGAATCACGAGGTCTTCTGCGACCTCTTCTTCACGATGGGCGTGCCCTTTGAGAAGGAGGAGGACCTTCAACAGACGATCCAGCTTCAAAAGGAAATCCGGAGCCGCTATCCCAATGTGAAGGGAATCCGAACCTTTACGATTGAGATGGAGCCGGGCTCTCCGTGGCATCTCGATCCGGAGACATTCGGCGTGAAGACTTCACTCTGGAATTTTATGGATTTTTACCATTACCATTCCGGCAGAGAGAATGTTTTTTCATCTCTGGGATACTGGATTCCGGAATATTTTGAGGGTGTAAGGGATGGGAAGGGATTCGAGAAAAAGCTGAATCAACTGAAATGCAGACAGTTTTGCTTCATCCATCCCGATGCGAGGAAGTCATCGAGCCCATTCTGGGGAAGAAGGCTCTGCGATATTTCGAGTCTGTTCTGGAAGACGAAACATTGGATCGGAAGATGAAGAGAACCGTTTCAACACCTTTCATATTTAACAAAACCATTGACTCGACGTGGCCTTCACATAGCTTCAATACAGAGGGCGTCGAATCAAAACCTCCTGAAAAACTCTCTCCTAAAATATTTCATTGAATCTGCCCAGAGAAATTTGGTAGACTACATTTCAACAATGAAGAAGAGAATCAAAGAGTTCATCAGTGACCTTCAGGATTTCTACCTCCTTTCCTTTAACGGTCTAATGGGGGTGGTGAGGCGTCCCTTCTATTTTAAGGATATGATCGAACAGATGGACTATGCCGGATCTGGCTCCTTTTTCATCATCCTGCTCATCTCCCTCTTCATTGGGATGGCCCTCTCCCTGCAACTCTCTGCAGAGCTTTCAAGGCTTGGGATGAAGATGTATACGGGAAAGATTGTGGGGATCTCAATCATCAGGGAGATTGGACCTGTGCTGACCGCACTGGTCTTTGCAGGAAGGGTGGGTTCGGGCATAGCCTCCGAACTGGGGTCGATGGTGCTCGGCCACCAGGTCGATACCCTCCGGGTCTTCGGCGTCGATCCCGTGAAGAAGCTGGTCACTCCGAGGATATTGAGCGCCATCATCATGCTGCCCGTTCTCACGATCATCGGTGATTGCGTCTCCCTTTTCGGGGCCTATTATATCGCCGTCTTTGTGAGCCATCAGAGCGGCACATTTTTCTGGAGCTCGATACGGGATATTATGATCTACGAGAATGTATTAGCGGGTTCGATCAAGCCCTTTATCTTCGGCTCTCTGATCGCCTGCATCAGTTGTTACATGGGACTCGCCACAAAAGGCGGCGCTATCGGGCTGAGGCGCACAACCACCAGAGCCGTGGTCGCCTCCTTTATTGCCATCATCGCCGCCGATTTCATACTAACCAGAGTCTTGCTCTATGTTTTAGGATTCAGCGTATGATTGAATTCGACCGCGTCTCTTTCACTTATGGAAACCATCTCGTCCTCAACGATTTGAGCTTCTCTGTCCACGAGAACGAAAGAGTGGCGATCCTCGGAGGAAGCGGAGACGGAAAGACGACGATCCTGAAACTGATCATCGGGCTTTTAAGGCCGGATTCCGGAAAAATCCTGATCGATGGGGAGGATATCACCGAAAAAACAGAGGATGAACTGCGGGACATCCGGATCAAATTCAGCATGGTCTTCCAGGATGGAGCCCTCTTCGATTCTTTGAGCGTGAAGGAGAATGTGGCCTTCCCGCTCCGGGAATATACGGGGATGACCGAAGAAGAGATCGACCGCAAAGTGAGAGAACCCCTGAGAAGGGTGGGGTTGGAACAGGCAATCGGACAGATGCCCGAGGAGCTAAGCGGCGGAATGCATCGAAGGGTGGCCATCATGAGATCGATGGCCGCCTTTGAGCCGAAGATGTTCCTCTATGATGAGGCCACCACAGGTCTCGATCCCGTCAGTGCGGATGTCATCTGCAAATTGATTCTTGACATCTCCGAGCAGGGAGGGGGATTTATCATCGTCACCCATAAGATTTTTGATGCCTTCAGGTTGGCAGAAAGGTTTATGTTTCTAAAGAGCGGTACGATCATCTTCGATGGTGACAAGAAGAAGATGCTCCATTCTACCATCCCTGAGATTCAGATATTCCTCAGAGAATTAAATTGGAGTTAAGATGAATGGGTTGATGATCGATGGAGGATAAATATGTTTGACATGAGAAAACAACTGAGGTGGTCGAAGTTAAAAGTGGGTATGGTGATCACACTTGCCCTTCTGGTGCTTCTGGTCGCCATCTTTTTTGCCGGAGGGATTGAGAAGATCTTCTCACCGAAGATCGATCTGAAGGTCCAGTTTCAGGATGTGAGGGGATTGCGGAAAGGGGCGCCCGTCTGGATCTTCGGGACAGAAGTGGGTTCTATCAGGGAGATCCATCTGGATCGAACCCTCGGGGCGGTGGTGACAATCTCTCTCAAAAAGAGCGTCCAGGGGTTTATTAAGAAGGATGCCCGGGCAAGCATTTTGACCATGGGGCTTCTGGGTGACAAATATATCGAGCTCAGCACGGGCTCTCCAAAAGCGGAGCCGATTGAACGGGAAGAGATGATCAAAGGTTCGGTTCCCGTCGAGATCTCAGAAGTGATGGAGACCGCTGGGGTCTCCATCGGAAAGATAGGCGATTTTATCCAGAAACTGGATAACCTTTTATTGAAAATAGAGAAGGGAGAGGGGACGCTGGCCAAATTTCTCACGGACCCCTCCATCTATGATAACCTCAATCGAAGCGTCAAGACCCTATCCCTCACCCTGGAAGAGATCAAGGGCTCCAGAGGGACGCTCAAGATGCTCGTGGAGGACCCGTCCCTTTATCAGAGAATGGTCTCTGCTGTTTCCTCCATTGAGGAGTTTGCAAAAAAGACCAACGAGTCCGTAGGAGAGATGTCCAGAAAGGTCAACGAGAGCAAAGGAACACTCAAAAAACTGGTGGAAGACCCTTCCCTCTACGATAAAGCCCTGGCGACCGTTTCATCGATGGAACAGTTCAGCAAAAAATTGAACGATGAGACCGGCACCCTGAAGAGGCTGATTGAGGATCCGCAACTCTATGAGAACCTCAATGAGGGGGCGGCCCGTCTCTCTTCCATTCTGAAAAGGATCGATCAGGGAGAAGGTCTTGCAGGATCTTTGCTGAAAGAGAAGGAGCTGATCAAAGAATTAGAGGAGACCCTCGATGAGTTCAAAGGGGCGGCGGGTGAATTAAAGGAGCTATTGAAGGATATCAAA
>JASEHH010000315.1 GCA_030017685.1 Thermodesulfobacteriota bacterium
ATCAAGGAGCAATGCTTGCAGGGAGCGCATCTCCGGAGCTGCCCGGGCCATGAATGGTCTCTTGAGAGTGGTCAGAAGCGCTCCTATGCCGTCCGCCAGGGCGTAGTACCTGAAATCCGGTATACCAAATAACCTCCTGGCTGCACGCAGCGCGTGTTCAGCAAGTATCCGCACCCTCATCCTGTCACCCAGATAAACTGCCGCAAAGTACATAGCGCACTCGACCAGCGCGATCATGTTCTGCAGCCGCTCATACGACAAGAGTCTCACATTCTCAACATCATAACTCTGCTTAACACACCTTATCGTGTCCTCTATCTGCCACCGCCTTATGTAACTCCACACCACAAACGAGCATGACCGACGAGTCCTCCTGACATCCACATTCGTTAACAGCATCATAGGCTCCTCCCCAAATCCCTTCACCACCACAAGCGTCAGCTTCTCCCGCCTGCCAGGTAACTTCACCCGCCTATAGCCATACTCTATCTGGTAAACCCGCTCCTTACCCCGCTCATCCCGCACCACACGCTCCGCATATAATGTCGGACACCTGCCCGCAACATCCACCGCCAACACAGACCTACCTCCACATATCAATTCCCTGTCCCCTTTAAGCCTTGTGATAAAACGCAAACCATGATCAAGTAGCGGATAATATAACCTCCTGCGATCCGCCCCTCGATCCATCACCCATATCCCTCTACCTTCAGTGTGCCGCGACACCAACCTCACAGCAGACAGCATCTCCTCGTTCTCACTCACAAATCCAGGCGCCACCTGCGAATAAAGATGACCATATAACGGCGTCACCTTCACCTCATCCAGCTCTGCACCTATCACCTGCACCGTCCAATATCCACTCCCAATATCCCCTGTGCTGCCATCACGAACTCGCGCCATGTACTCCATCGACCTCGCATACCTCTTTACGATATCGCTCGTGTCCAGGATCAAAAGCGTATCTTCCCCTATCCGCGACGCTCCCAGAGCCACCAGATTCTCCATCAAACACTCCCTCAAACCAGACCGCCCAAGCTCATTTGATAACCTCGTCTCTGTCTTCTTCAACGCTATCCGCTCATCCAACGACCTCGCTATCTCACTCAACATCACCGACTGCCTCGCCTGTATCCCATACACTGCCTCCCGCACAAACCTCACCCCAGGCTTCGTCAAACCCCTCGAAAGTCCCCCCGAAAATCTCACCATTTGCTCTCGCAATTTCCCCGCCACTCTGATATCATCCATCTCGGGTCTCCTTTGAAAAGATTGAGGTTATCTGATACTGCTCGCTTCAACCTTTACAACAGGAGACCCTCCTCAGTCTACACGAAGTTCCCCCATTTTCTCTCCGGCACCAAAATTCACCAATTCCAGTTCGTAATC
>JASEHH010000326.1 GCA_030017685.1 Thermodesulfobacteriota bacterium
ACAGTTTTAGTAAAAGTGGTAGACTGTATGCATGATTACAGGCCAACAGCTTATTGCGAAATTGAAAAGTGTTTTGCCCCATCTCAATGAAAAGCAAAAAAGATTATTGTTAGCTGCCGAAGCCAAAGCCCTGGGTTGGGGCGGTGTTTCAAGGGTGGCCCAGGCTACAGGCGTATCTCGTGGAACCATTCATAAAGCCCTTGAGGAGATTGAATCGCATCCTCTTGTATCCGAACGGATTCGCAAGCCCGGAGGGGGACGCAAGGGGATACAGGTGAATCATCCTGATCTGTTGAAAGAACTGGAATCCCTGGTTGATCCGGTGACTCGGGGAGACCCGATGTCGCCTCTGCGATGGACCTGCAAGAGTACGCGACAGCTTTCTGGCGAATTGGTGCGCCAAGGATATCGGGTAAGTCATATGACGGTGGCCGATTTGCTTCATCGTCTGGATTATAGTTTGCAGGCCAACGCCAAGACCTTGGAGGGGGGCCATCATGCGGATCGGGATGATCAATTTAACTATATCAATACGAAGGTGAAGCAGTTTCTTCAGCGAGGACAACCGGTGATTTCGGTGGACACGAAGAAGAAAGAGTTGGTGGGGAACTTTAAGAATGGGGGGAGAGAATGGGAGCGGAAGGGCGAGCCCGAAGAAGTGGAAGTTCATGATTTTGCGACCCCCGAGTCGCCGAAGGTCATTCCGTATGGGATTTATGACATTGGTAAGAACATGGGATGGGTCAATGTGGGATGCGATCATGACACAGCGAGTTTTGCGGTAGCGAGTATCCGTCGTTGGTGGTGGAGTATGGGGCAAGAGGTTTATCCGGAGGCCGAGGAATTGCTGATTTGCGCCGATGGAGGGGGAAGCAATGGCTACCGGGTTCGGTTGTGGAAGGTGGAATTGCAGTCGTTGGCAACCGAGGCTGGTTTGCGTATCACCACGTGCCATTTTCCTCCTGGGACGAGCAAATGGAATAAAATAGAGCACAGGCTGTTTTCGCATAT
>JASEHH010000323.1 GCA_030017685.1 Thermodesulfobacteriota bacterium
ATCAATCCATTGGCGTTCTGCTCCGTCCTCTTGATCAATATGGAGATGGCGACGATCTCCCCTCCGGACGGATTGGTTCTTTATACGATGAAAGCTGTGGCCCCCCAGTACAGCATGTCCCAGATCTATAAGGCCAGCATCCCCTTCGTCATCATCGACATCATCGCCATGGCCATCATCATGATTTTTCCTGATATTGCCCTGTTTCTCCCTTCCATTGCCAAGCGATAAAAACATTGGGGGTAAGGGTAATGCATGAATTGCACCCACAGAGTCGCAATTACCCTTCTTTGTGAGGCGAAGAGAGGTTGTGGAAGTATTTTACAATTTCTTCTTTCAAGATCTTTCCCATTTTATTTCTGGGGAGTTCTCCTAAGAAAAAAACCTCTTTAGGACATTTCCAGTCTAAGAGATGTTGTTTACAATGGTCTTGAATTTCTTTTGTTGCAAGCATGACTCCAGGTTTTATGACGACAGCGGCCACCACCTTTTCTCCCCACCTCTCATCAGGAATTCCTACGACACAGGACTCTGATACTTTTGGGTGCTGGTTGATCACGGATTCGATCTCTTTAGGAGAGATGTTTTCTCCTCCAGAGATGATGATATGCTTCAAACGGTCTGTGATATAGTAATATCCATCCTCATCCTTCTTTCCCAGATCGC
Source organism: Thermodesulfobacteriota bacterium (assembly GCA_030017685.1). Taxonomy (GTDB): domain Bacteria; phylum Desulfobacterota; class BSN033; order BSN033; family UBA1163; genus RBG-16-49-23. Next base: position 667 of record JASEHH010000323.1, read on the forward strand.
CTGTCCGAAACCATCCATCCACAAATGCAGCCTCTGTCTCTCGAGGCTTTCTCCAATAACCCGGAGTGACATTAGGTCCTTTTAGCCAGATTTCTCCAACTTCACCTGGTTTTAAATCCTCAAAGTTGTTCGGGCTTACAATTCTTACCTCTACATGGGGGAGCGGCAGGCCAATGGAGCCAGGTATTTTCACATTTCGTAAAGGGTTTGAAAAATTCATTCCGGTTTCAGACATTCCCTCTCTTTCCACAGGTTCTTTACCAAAGACCTTTTTGATCTTCTCAAAATCTTTTGGAGGCAGTGGAGCAGAGCCAGAAGCGAGAAGCCGAAGGTGGCTGAAGTCTGACCTTGCACCTTCCATTTTGTCGATCATCCTTAAATACATCGTCGGGACAGCCATAAAGATGGTGCAGGCGAGTTCCCCTTCTTGAGA
>JASEHH010000321.1 GCA_030017685.1 Thermodesulfobacteriota bacterium
AATAGAAAGAGGAGGAACAATGATCCAAGCAAGGCCGATTATCAGCAGACCACACAGCAGTAAGATCGAAGCAGTAAATGATCTGACGGTAGCAGACTCTCCCATTGATCGCATTCTTCAGAAGATCTCTAAGATGGAACTGCCCGAGAGGGAGCACTTCGAGAGCTACATGCGTCACAAGTGGAGAATGAATCACAAACCAAGCACTCTTAATGGCAGCTTTCACGCAGTTAGTTCCTTTCTCACTTTCTACCGCGGTTCAGGAAAGAGTCAACTCCAGGATATAATGCGTGACGATATAGAAGCATTTATCGAGCACGAGCAGGATCGAGGGCTCAAAGTCACTACGGCCCGGACACGGCTAAATTCTCTCTGGGCTTTTCTGAGGTTTCTGATCGAACAGGATATCATTAACGAGCACATACTTAAACGTAAGATCAAACTCAAAGTGCCTGATTTTCTGCCGAGAGCCATTGCACCGGGTGATGTCAGAAAGCTTCTTGGTGCTATTAAAGAGACACGTGCCCGTGCCCTGATACTCGTGCTCTTACGAACAGGCATGAGAATCGGTGAAGTTCTTCGCCTGAATGTAAGAGACCTGGATGTTAGGGAAAGAAAGATACACATCTATGAAGGGGAAAAAAACCGCCTTGGGCGAGTGGTCTATCTCAGCGATGATGCTCTGATGGCCTTAAAGCTCTGGCTTAGAAAGAGAAATCCGGAAACAGAGTATCTATTCCCTGGTCTGCAACATAAGCATTTAGGGTACACTCAAGCCCGCAATATTTTCGTGAAGTATATATGTGCTGCAGGGCTGCAGCATAAAGGCTATATGATCCACAGTCTCCGGCATACCTTTGCGAGTGAACTGCTCAACGCCGGCATGCGCCTGGAATGTCTCCAACTGCTGATGGGCCATCGCGAGATAGAGATGACCCGGCGATATGCTCGTCTCACAGATAAAAGCCGCGAGGAGGAGTACTTCCGTGCCATGGCGATTATCGAACAGGGAGGCATTCATGGAGACTACTGAGCCGATTGCGAGATACCGGAGATTTCTGAAGCGAAGGAACTATTCGGTGCACACCGTAAAAAACTACGTCAATATCCTCGGTCATTTCAGTG
>JASEHH010000319.1 GCA_030017685.1 Thermodesulfobacteriota bacterium
TAGAGTAGCTAGACAAGAATTTTGATGGATTTGAGCTGTCAAAAAGATCTCCTCAAATTCAGCCGGTGGCCTGTATCCTAGGGCTGAGTGCAACCGTTTTTGATTATAGACCTCCTCAATGAAATACGGAAGCCGCTTTTCGACATCGGCTAAAGTCCGGTATTCCCACAGATAGACTTCTTCGGTTTTCAAGGTCTTGATGAAGCTTTCTGCAACCGCGTTGTCGTAAGGGTTTCCTCGGCGAGCCATGCTGATGGTAAATCCATGCAGCAAGAGCATATCAACATAATCACCCGCCGCATACTGCACTCCTCTGTCTGAGTGATGGATCACTCCAAGAGAGGGACGACGCTTCTCTATCGCCATAGCCAGGGCCTTGAGGCTTAACGCGGTGTCGATATGCTCGGAGATGGCATACCCTATCACTTTTCGGGAGAAGAGGTCTACGATGGCAGCTAGATAGACAAACGAGGTCATGATGCTGATATAGGTGATATCAGCCACCCACGCCTGGTTGACCCCTGTGGCCTGAAAGTCATGCACTAGATTCTGATAGACAGGATAGTGGTGATCCGAGTCGGTGGTCCGTACCCATCGGCGCTTTGGCGTTCTTATCAGTCCGTGCTCTCTCATCAGGCGAAGCACCTTCTTGTGATTGACAAAGATGCCTTCACGGTGGAGCTGGGCGGTTACCCGCCGGTAGCCGTAACCGGGGAGCTCTTCAATGAGCTCTTCGATCCGGGAGACAATAGGCTTGTCGGCAGGCTCCAGATCTTGAGGCTGGTAGTAATAGCTGCTGCGCGGAAGATCCATTAGGATGCACCCCCTTTCGATGCTTCCAAGGAGGCACTGGTGGTCGGCAATGAACTGGCGTTTCTCTTCTCTTGTTTGAGGCTTCGCCGCACCGCTTTTTTTAAAAACTCGTTCTCCAGGGTCAGTTTACCAACGAGCTGTTCTAGCTAGCGGACTCTCTCTTCCAGTGCGGCTTCTTTGGCGGGTTCGTTACCGAAACCGCCCTTGGCGTACTGCTTCTTCCAGTAATAGAGGAGCCCGGAAGCGATGTCATGCCGGCGGGCAAGCTGGCTAGGAGTGCTTACACCACTTAGAAGCTCTTCGACTGCTTGACGCTTGAAATCGGGACTGAACTTCCTCTGTATCCTCATAACAAGATCCTTTCTGCCCTTCTTCTGGGCTCTTAGATCCTGTCAGTTACTCTAACA
>JASEHH010000251.1 GCA_030017685.1 Thermodesulfobacteriota bacterium
AGCGAGGTAAATAACAGTGGGGAAGCCGGCCTGAAGGATGCGGGTTTTGACGAGCCGTTGTTGTCGGGCGGCGATTTCCTGGGAGGCCAGGAGGTAGAGGATATCGGCGGGGGACAGTTTTTCCCGTTCGGCTTTTAGTAGGGTTTCTTCCAGGATTTCGGCGAAGTTTTTGAGGTGGAGGGCCAGGAGGGCCTCTTTGACTTTATCAAGATTCATGGTCAGGCTCCTCGGTATGGAAGTAGTCGTCATAGATTCCGGGGTTTCTTTCCTCGACCCAAGTAGAGCGGACGAGGTCGGGATTGATCCGGGAAGAAGGGGTGCCCAAGGGGGATGGGGTGTCGCGTTTTCTGCGGTTGGCGAGGATGATGTTTTTCAAGTAATCGTGGCCGAAGGCGTTGTAGGCGAGGGCCTGACGGATGGCGGTTTTGACTTCGGCCGGTCCGAAGAGGTCGAAGAGGGTGGTGATTTTTTTGAGTTGGTGAGCGAGGTGGAGCTCGGTTTTGCTAAGGGCGGCCAGGTACTGTTGGGCAGGATCGCCCAGGGTTAAGAGCAGATCGCGGTGTTTAAAGTAGGCGCCCTTGGGCCGAGATTGGAGAAGGCCCTGGGAGTGGCGGGGGTCCTCGATCAGCTGATATTTTTGCAGGCCGCGGCGGTGTTGGGCGATGAGCCGCTCCTGGTCATAGATCCAGACTTCGTGGGTGTTGGCCTTGAGGGTAAGCATTTTGTTGGCATGGGTGAAAGGAACGCTGTAGCGATTGGCTTCAAACTTGACGAGGCCTTGGGAAGTGCTTTTCACGCCGGCCAGGATGCGGGTGTCATAATCGATAGCCGGCAGAGGGAGCAGAAGGGCTTGCTCCTTCTCCAGGAAGAGATCGATGGGCCTTTGGCGGGTGGTGCCATGGAGGCGGCCGTTGGCCACCTGGTCTCGCCAGGCAAAGCCTTGGTGGTTGATGTCGGGGAGGGAGGAGAAGGTTCGGCCTATCAGGAAGTTTTTTTTGACATAGCGCACATGTCTTTCGACGACGCCTTTTTCGTGTGGGCTTCTGACGTTGCAGACCGAGGGGTCAAAGAGATAGTGTTTAGCGAAGTCGATAAACCGCGGATTGAACTGGATGGTGGCGCCGATGCGGCTGCGGACAACGCTGGGAAGGTTGTCATACCTGATTCTTTTGGGGACCCCTGGAAAGAAGTGGAAGGCATGGAGGTGGCCGGTTAGGAAGTTTTCCAGGGATTGGGAGAGAAAGAACTCCAGGTAGAGGAGGCTGCTGAAAGAGAGGGCCAAGAGGAAGCAGTAGACCTTTTGGGGAGATGGTTCCCCCGGAATCGTGCCGGCATAGGCCCAGTCGACTTGTGCTTCTTCCCCCGGGGCCGTTTGGATATGGAGGAAGGCTTTGGGGGAGGAGCGTTGCGTTCGCAGGTAGTCGCGCAGAATACTGATGCCCCCCGCATAGCCGATCTTTTGGATATCTTCCCAGATGCGTTCGCCGCTGATGCCGGGGTAGTTTTTGAGGAGGTCGTGGATTTTGTCCTTGAAGGGGTTGAGCTTGGAATCCCGGGGGGCCGCATAGCCCTGGGAGAAGGTATTTTTTTTGAGGGCTCGGCGGATGGTTTTGATGTCTAGACCGAGCTTTCGGGCGATGAGTTTTTTGGGGAGTTTATCGGCGAAGAAGAGGTGGTGGATATAGGCCCAGGTTTCCAGATTCATAGGGCCTCCTGGATTTTGCGGATGGCCTTCAGGGCAGTCTTGCGCTGCCCGGCGGTGATTTCTTCCGGAGTTGGAAGAATAACAGGCCGGGGGGGTAAAGAGAGGATCTGGTAGAGTGGCGGCTCATAGGTGAGCAGAGATCTGTGGATCAAACCTTCCCTGGCCTTTCCCAGGGAGGCCAGATCGATCTTGAGCAGGCTGGCGATTTTGTCCTGGTGATAAAAGCTGATGCCGTTTCTGTCGCAGACCGCGACCAGGAAGAGATAGAGAAGGATTTCGATGGCGGAGAGGTCGGAGAGGAAACCGCCGGTAATCAACCGATGATCGACCCAGCTGAAGGAGCCTTGGATTTTTCG
>JASEHH010000320.1 GCA_030017685.1 Thermodesulfobacteriota bacterium
CAGGAAGCTGAAGTCCGATATGAAGGGGCCGATCCTTTGCTTCGTGGGTCCGCCAGGGGTCGGAAAGACCTCACTTGGCAAATCGATCGCCCGGGCCATGGGACGAAAATTCATGCGGCTCTCTTTGGGCGGGGTAAGGGATGAAGCGGAGATCCGGGGACATCGGAGAACCTATGTGGGCGCTCTGCCCGGCCGGATCATTCAGGGGGTCAAGAGGGCAGGATCGAACAATCCGGTCTTCATGCTGGATGAAGTGGATAAGATTGGAATGGACTTTCGCGGCGATCCTTCCTCTGCCCTTCTCGAGGTCCTGGATCCGGAACAGAACTTCTCCTTTTCGGATCACTATATCGATCTCCCCTTCGATCTTTCAAAGGTGATGTTCATCACCACAGCCAATGTGCTCGACACCATTCCTCCGGCCCTTCGAGACCGGATGGAGACTCTGGAACTTCCGGGGTATAGCGAAGATCAGAAGATGATGATTGCCAAGGAATTTCTAATCCTGAAGCAGATCACCGAACACGGGTTGACTTCAGAGCACATCGAATTTCAGGATGCGGCCCTTCAGGTCATCATCAGCTCCTATACGCGTGAGGCAGGAGTGAGAAACCTGGAGAGGGAGATTGCCGCCATCTGCCGCGGGGTGGCCAAAGACGTGGCCTCCGGGAATAATAAGGAGAAGGTGATCATTACTCCTGAGCTCCTCCATAAATTTCTCGGGCCGGTCAAGTTCTTCCCTGAATTGGCGGAGCGAACCTCTGAGCCGGGTGTGGCCACGGGGCTGGCCTGGACGCCCACCGGAGGAGATATCATCTTTGTGGAGGCGACGAAGATGAGAGGGGAGAAGGGATTGACATTGACCGGTCAACTGGGCGATGTGATGAAAGAGTCCGCCCAGGCGGCGCTGGCCTATGTGCGATCGAAAGCAAAAGATCTTGGGATTGAAGAAGACTTCTTTGAGAGGCATGACATTCACATCCATGTCCCCGCGGGCGCCATTCCAAAAGACGGGCCCTCGGCCGGAATCACGATGTTTATCGCTCTGACCTCTCTTTTGACAAACAAACCTGTCCGCAACGATGTGGCCCTGACCGGAGAAATCACCCTGAGAGGCCTCGTCCTTCCCGTAGGAGGGATCAAGGAGAAGGTCCTGGCCGGAATGCGCGCGGGGATCAGGACGATCATCCTTCCGAAGAAGAACGAAAAGGACCTG
>JASEHH010000314.1 GCA_030017685.1 Thermodesulfobacteriota bacterium
CAAAGGGAAAATGTCCCCTTTGGGGAGGGGCAGGTTTGGATGCGATATAGACTTGCAGAGCTTCTTTTGCCCGTGAGTTGGGTTTTGAGTTTCTTCGTTTCCATGATCTGACTGGTTCTTTGAATTCGGTGGCGGCGTGCTTGGCGATTTTCTCTTTGTTGAGCCACACGGTCCATTTTCCGTCGAGGTGTTGGCGGACGAGGACTTTCTTCTTGGCGAAGCTTCGGCCGTTTTTCCCTGGTGGGATGTCTATGATCAGTCCGCCGAGGCGTACGCAGTTATCGTTTCCGACAGTAGCTTCGTAGGCGAATGATACGGTGTGGTAGATCTGTTCCTTTGAGATAGGGGTGAAGGCAGAGCCTTCTTTGGCGGCTTTTTTGGTGAATCGTGCGTTGTGGTGTTTCATGTATTCGTTTTTCAGCCATTCGTTTGCGGTTTGGATGTCTTGTATGCCCTTTAATCTCATCTCGGGGATCATGCGGTCCTGCAGGATGCCGTTTTTTCGTTCGACTCTGCCCTTGGCCTGTGGGGAGCCGGCCTTGATGGATTCGATTCCCAGTTCCTCCAGGACCCTGCCGACATGGGTGGGATACTGGAACCCTTGGAGCTGTTCTTCAATGCTCCAGTAGTCGTCAGTACGTGTGAGCGTGGTGTGTCTGTCGTGGTAGCTGGAGAGAGGGATTCCATGGCGTTCAAGGAGCATGGCCACGAGGCGCAGGTAACCCTCGGAGCTCTCGGCTGGTACGAAGAGACCGGCCAGAAGGTCGTTGTCTGCATCGTCGACGACGTTCAGGAGGCAGCAGGGTGGGTTATTCGGGCCGAACCAGTGATGTGGACTTCCATCCCACTGCACCATGACCCCCTTTCTCTCTTTGGGAGGGCGACGTCTTCGATGCCTGGGAGGCCGGCGTCTGCGCTTGGCCTTCGTGCCACGAGCGCGAAGTATCTGCCTCACAGTCTCCCGGCTGGTCACTATCCCCTCACACTCCTCAAGCTTCTCTGTGAAATGGGTATCATTAAAATCGAAGTAATTCTCCTCGTGAAGATCAAAGATGCGATCTCTCAAAGAAGATTCCATGGCATTGGCTGGTCTCCTGCCGCGATTCCCGTGAATGAGACCCTCAATATCTTTCTTGAGGAACCGTTTTCTGATGCGCTTCGCCTGCCGGTAGCAGACTCTCATCACCCCGGCGGCTTCACGGAGACCTATCCTCCCAGCCACCAACTCTCTCATCACTCGCGCCCTGTGCGCTTCCTTACGACTCATAACTATCATCCCCTCCATAAAGGCTCCCTCCTTCGAGGGGACATTTTAGCATTGCAGTTAGAGGGGACATTTTCGCTATGCTAACACACAGACTTATACAAATCCTGTAACACCAAAGTGATAATGTCC
>JASEHH010000318.1 GCA_030017685.1 Thermodesulfobacteriota bacterium
ATGAGATGACAGAGAAAGAATTCTTAAATTCTGTGGCAAACGGGCAACTTGACATCGTTCAGATCCTTCTTGATATACTTGCGGAGACAGGTTCGCGGTACTGCGTGATAGGGGGCCTTGCCGTGAACGCCTACGTTGATCCTGTTGTGAGCCTCGATATAGATATTGTGGTGACGGTTGATGATGTGGAGGCCACCAGCGCCGCCGGTAAAGGGCGGGGTCTGAAGGTTGAGCAGTTTGAGCATAGTATACACATAAGCAGTCCTGGTTCCAATTTGCGGATCCAACTCCAGACAGACTCCCGGTATCAGGACTTCATCCCACGCGCAGAGATCAGGGAGGTTCTCGGTTACAGAATGAGCGTGGCTATTCTCGAGGATGTGTTGCAGGGGAAGGTGTGGGCATACATGGATCAAACACGCCGGAGAAGCAAACGGCAAAAAGATCTGGCTGATATTTTGCGTATCCTCGAAACGTATCCGCAACTCGGGACAAAGCTCCCGCAAAGTCTGCAAGAAGAATTGGATAAAAAATAGTCACTGAACAAGTTCCTCCAGCATGCGGCGACTGAAAGCCTTTCCTGATCCGAACTAAATTTTGCAGGTGACCCCAGGCCATTTCATGACCTCATTTCATGTGCAGAGATCAGGGATCTTCTCAGGTCCTAACTTGCAACTGGGTTTTTTTCTGTTATGATTAAATTATCAATTTGAGAAAGGAGGATACTTGATATGGCTTATGCGGCAAAGGATTACAATGGCCTCATCGGGATGAAAGGATTCAGCGAGACCCTTCTGAAAAACCATTTTACTCTCTACCAGGGATATGTGACCAATACCAACAAGGTTCTGGATACCCTTTCTGAAATAGCCAAAGGCGGAAAGATCGGGACCCCTGAATATGCGGAGTTGAAACGAAGGCTCGGCTGGGAGTTTAACGGAATGAGACTCCATGAGCTCTATTTTGAGAATTTAGGCGGGAAAGGGGCTCTGAATAAGGACGGCAAACTCGGTAAGAAGCTAACTGAAGAGTTTGGAAGTTATGAAAACTGGGAGGCCGATTTTAAAGGGGTTGGCACGATGAGGGGCATTGGTTGGGCCATTCTCTATCAGGACCCAATCAGCGGAAGATTGTTCAACCAGTGGATCAATGAGCATGATGTCGGACATCCCGCCGGATGCAATCCGCTATTTATTATGGATGTCTTCGAGCATGCCTTTA
>JASEHH010000313.1 GCA_030017685.1 Thermodesulfobacteriota bacterium
CCATAAAGAATTTAGTGTCGCAATGGATCACTATTTTCTGACGCCGGTTTATTGATCCAGACCGCCTCGGGCAAGGCCATCGGTTTTGGCATCTTCCCCTTGAATCGCTCCGGATGTTTTGCAAAAGCATCATTTAGAACTACCTGACGCTCTTTGATAATTTGTTCAGTCCGTCCGTAATGGACATCTTCCGGGGTGAGGAATCCGATCCCGGAATGGTAATGCCCGGTATTGTACCAACCGAAAAATCCTTGGCAGAAGGATCTGCTGTCCTCGGCACACCTGAACCGCTCTGGAAAGTCCGGCCGGTATTTCATCGTCTTGAACTGAGATTCCGAGTAAGGGTTGTCATTGCTCACATAAGGCCGGGAAAGGCTTTTGGTAATCCCCAGATCAGCAAGCAGGAAAGCAACCGTTTTTGAGGTCATACTGGGTCCCCGATCAGAATGGATGCTCAGTTGACTTGATTGAATTCCCTGCTTCTCGCAGGACTGTTCGATCAGTTTCTTTGCCAGAGATGACGATTCCCTGCCCGCTACCATCCAGCTCACAACGTACCGGCTGAAGATATCGAGGATGACATAGAGGTAATAATACGTCCATTTTGCCGGCCCTTTAAGTTTCGTAATATCCCAAGACCAAACTTGGTTGGGTCCTTCTGCGAGCAGTTCCGGTTTGGTGTATACAGGGTGCCGGAGTTGGTTCCTTCTTTCCTTCACTTCCTTGTGAGCCTCCAGAATCCGGTACATGGTCCTCACGGAACAAAGATAACTGCCATCATCCAGAAGGGCGGCATAAACCTCCTGCGGCGCCTTGTCGACGAACCGTTCCTCATGCAGCGTATCAAGAACCCGCTGTTGTTCTTCCGGGGACAGGGCCAACGGCGGTACCGGACGGATACATTCTTTTCCTGAGTCTTCACCTGGATTTTTCCAACGATAGAAACCGGCGCGAGAAACTGCCAGGGCGTTGCAAGCCGGTCTGACACCCACGTCCTTTGCCAGGGAAGCGGTCGTTCTCATAAGTTCTCCCCTTCCGTTTGATCCAGGGGGAGATGGAATATCTCGGCAATTTTTTTTTGAGCCTCGATGATGAGTTCGGCTTTTCTCAGCCTTGCCCGCAGCTTCTGAATCTCCTTTTCCTGTTCTGCCATACGGCGAATAGAGGGATCAGGCCTCCGGGCTTTGGGGCCTCTCTTCTTGGATGAAAGGGCATCCAAGGTGCCTCGCTCCGCTTGACGACGCCAAGCGGTCAAATTGGAGGAATACAGACCTTCCCTACGCAGAAGGGCGCCAATTTGTCCCTGCTCTTTACAAGCTTCGGCCTCCCTGAGGATACGGCGTTTATATTCCGCCGTGTAACTCCGGCGGGCTGCCTTCTCCGGAACCTCGGGATCGGGAACAACATTGACTTCTTTCTTTTTCATTTATGTTTCTCCTTCCCGCCCTACACTAAATTATTAG
>JASEHH010000324.1 GCA_030017685.1 Thermodesulfobacteriota bacterium
GGTAAGATAAGGACTAAACTGTTACATGAATTCCTTATCCACTGACCAGACCTGGCTGCAGGCCATGCAAAACTCGGCCATTGCCAGCTCATGCTCTCTCATCTTTCCCAGAACATCGAGAATATCGGCCAAATCTTTTTGCAACATTTCTCTCTTAAGGGCTTATCACGTCCTCTTTAAGACTCATTCAGCCAACTTGAGACTTTTCAATAAAAGCATCCCTCAGGAGTTTGCTCTGCCTTAAGAATGCCTGCCGGGGGTTCTTCGTAATCTTCATCAAAGAGATTTCCTGCGTGATGAGTCTGGCCACATTGAGGAGGTAGGTCTCCGGTTTTTTCGCCTCCCGCTGGTAGAGGGGATGTTGTCGATTGATATAGATCACCGTTCCCTCTGTGAAGCATTCCGGTCCCTCTTCTCCAAAATCATCGAGGCAGACAGAGACTCCTGTTTCTCCAAACTTCGTCCTTTGAATGACGGCATTGGGAGTTAGCCTTTTCACCTTGGGCGATTTCTTCCTCGGCTTCTTCTCTGGAATGGGTAGCCCTCCCTTTTCAACCCCCTTGTCTTCTTCCGAAGCCTGAGCCTCCTCTCCCTCCTTTCGGTCCGACCTCTTTGATACGACTCCAGCCCCTCCCATACCTTCGCCCTCCCCTGCGAGAGGAATGGCGCCAAAAGGAGAGAGATCCGGATTTAAGACAAGCGCCCGATGGATTCTCTGTAATGCCTCTTTCAGTGCCTTGCCGGCCTTCTGTTTCTCTTTCCGGCCCGCCAATCTTTTGAGGATATCATCGACCTCCCGGATGACCTTCTCCATCACTCTCTGGAACGCCTGGTACTGGGGACTATCAAGGATGAACCCTGAACGGTCGGTGGTGACTGGAAGAAAGTCAACATAGACCTCCCCCCGAATCCTTGAAACGACCTTTCCCCAATGTTCCAACCCAAAAAGTTCTCGTTTGATCGTCACCTGTTTCACCTTGACTTCGATCCCTAATTCCGCAGGAGAGGCAGTAGATGAAGGCAGGATGATGATCTCTCCGTGCACAGGGCCGAATTCAGTGCCTTCGAGAAA
>JASEHH010000292.1 GCA_030017685.1 Thermodesulfobacteriota bacterium
AAGAAAGAGATCATCGTTGTCAATCCTTAAGATTTTGAGATATTAGAGGTTAAAGACGGAGAAATGGGGAGAGGGAAAAGACAAACATATACGTAGGCCTGAATGGAGACAGAATCACTCAGGGGAATATTTAGGAGACTTTTTTCTTTTCTACTTTCTTGAGAGACTTTAGATATTCTTCCAGTTCTTTATCGCTCGCCCAGCCTTGCATATAAAGGCAAAGCATTTCATAAGTTCTTTTGTCAGGTTTACGTCCAGACCATAAGGAGATAAGAAGGCTGGCGATCAGGGCACAATAGATTTGGATCGCTAATCCGTTTTCGGATAGGGACAGAAAATGTTTACATCTCAGGATACATTTGAACCAACGGAAGAAGAGTTCGATCTGCCACCGAAAGCGATAGATGAGGGCTATGACCTCGGCAGGGACTTCTAAGAGATCCGTAACGACCAGGAAGACATAATCGGAGTTGGTCGTTCGGAAGGTCTTTTTACTAGAGACTCGGGAAGGACGGGGACGACTGCCCTGGTCGAAATGGTGTATTTCAATCACCCTGACTGGAGTTGGGAGGCAATCTTTTTTCGCCTTGCTCCCTAAACGGACGACTAAATCCCTTTGGACCCCTGCTTGGCGATCTTCTGGGGAGAGTTCTTTTTCATAAAGGGTTTCCCAGACGGCATTGTCCCTCAATCGGCAGACAAAAGAACTTCGGGCTTTGAGGATGTCCTGCAAAAGGGAGTACTGAGCGTAACCGGCATCTAAGACATAGATCTTGCCGGGGGAAAGTTGTTTTCTGAGGATAGTTTTTTCATTCTCATTGCCATGGGTGAGAGAGGCTTGAGTGGGAACACTTTTTAGGAGATCGAATTCGAGGTGGAGTTTGGCAGCTTTATGATCCTCATCGAGCCAGAGGGCCCAGATCATTTTGGGGAGGGCGGGCAGAAGGGAGCCATCGAAGGCGACGAGCGTTTTTTGCAAATCTTTAAGCTGCGGATCTGTCTCTTGAGGAAGGGCCTTTTGAGCTAATTTCTTGATCATCGGAGGCAGTAATGTATGATCGAAGACATGGCCTGCTTCCGAAAAGGAGCCCAGGCTGGTCGATTTGACTCCCAGAACCTTTTGTACCTTTTCCAATTTGGAGGCCTTCTGGATGGATCGGACTCCCGTGAGAGTAGGATTAAAGAAGTAAAAGAGGACAAAGGAGAGATATTGGTCATAATGAAGTCGTCTGGGGGGATGGGAATTCTCTGGAGGAATTTTTTTAAGAATCGGCCAGAGAGGTTTAAAATACTTGAATCCTTTCAGGGCACTCTCATCAATGTGATTCATGGTTTAAAATCTCCCGAAACTCTTTCTTTAGGGGATAGAGAAAGACATCTTTGACGGAAAGGTTCTTTTGGTGATGGCGGTCGTTTTTCCCTCGGCCTTGGGTTCTTCCTACCCAAAGCCAGTTGGCCGCTTTATAAGAGGTGCCCGAAAATCTCTCCGTATCGACAAAGGTTTCTAAAAGGACCGGACCATAGTGATACCAGCGGTACCAATCCGAAGCCAGAACCTTAATGTTTTGACTTAAGAGATGAGAAGCCAGATAGGGGATACGGACCCAGGGAAGGATTAAGAAACGGGTATTGTTCAC
>JASEHH010000322.1 GCA_030017685.1 Thermodesulfobacteriota bacterium
AGAATCGGAAGGTTCAATGCGGCTCTGGCGAGATTGAAATTCGGCGTCCCAAAGTCACCGGGGCGTGCAGGGAGTTCAAGTCGAAGGTTTTGACCGGCTGGCAAAGGAAGAGTGCGCAACTCCTGCAGGTGATTCCTCTGCTTTATCTGGAAGGACTTTCCACCAGGGATTTCCAGCGAGCGCTCAAACCTTTATGGGGTGAGAGCGGTCTGTCCCGTTCGAGCATCTCCCGGGCAAACAGGGTAATCAAGGAGAGTTTTGCGGAATGGAGGAAGAGGAACTTGCGCGATGAAGAGGTAATCTACCTTTTCCTGGATGGATATTACCTCGGGGTTCGCATGGGAGTTCGGGAGAAAGAGGGGTTATTATTAGCCTATGGCGTGAGCAAGGACGGCAAACGCGTGCTCCTTGGGGTTTACCTCGGAGGCCGGGAGAGCACGGAGAGCTGGAAGGGGGTTTTGAATGACCTTCGCGAGCGGGGACTTACTCCCCCGAAGCTGGTCATCACCGACGGGAATCCAGGTCTTCTCAGAGCCTTAAAAGAGATCTGGAGTGAGGTCCTGCATCAGCGGTGCACCGTGCATAAGACCCGCAATGTCCTGGCAAGGGTACCAAAGAAGCACCGGGAAGAGGTTAAAAGAGCGTTGCACCGGATCTTTCATGCAGCCAGCCTGGAGGATGCCCTTTCCTCAGCGAATGAGTTTCAGAGGAAGTATGGGAAGCTTTTCCCCACTGCCACAGAGGTTCTGGCAAAGGGTCTTTCCGATTGTCTGACCTTTTTCAGATATCCTGAGCGGCACTGGAAGCGAATCCGGACTTCTAATGTGCTGGAGAGGGCGTTCCGGGAGATAAGGAGGAGGACCGATGTCGTGGGTAGATTTCCGAACGAGGGTTCTGCCCTGTCATTGGTGTTTGGGGTGCTTGAGGAGGACCGGCTGAAATGGAGGGGGCTGCGAATAGGGAAGGAGGAACAAGCGCAGATTGATGCTGCGGTTCTTCAGTTACATAGAGAACCTCTCGTAATTGAATGGGCAGAACTTCTGGAGGCGGCATGAAAAAATATTTGCCAATGGGAGATGAGTATGGTAGGATATACCTACAAAAA
>JASEHH010000317.1 GCA_030017685.1 Thermodesulfobacteriota bacterium
AGTCCGACAAATTCCCGGAGAAGACAGAGCTGGACTGGAAAAACTGGACAGTGACATAAGTGGTAAAGCTGCTCTATAATGAGGCTAAGGAGGAGCGGCTATGAGCAAAAGACCGAGAAGGAATCATGCACCGGCGTTCAAGGCGAAGGTGGCGTTGGACGCTCTGAAAGGCGAGCAGACGCTCGCTGAGCTTTCGCAACATTACCAGGTTCATCCGAACCAGATCACGGAGTGGAAGAGGCAGCTTCTTGAACATGCCCCGGACATTTTCAGCAAGGACAGGAAGCCCGAACAGGTTCCGAGTGTCAAGGATCTTCACGCCAAGATCGGACAGCTTTCGATGGAGAACGATTTTTTATCGGGCGCGCTCGGTCGCATAGGCGATGCGAGCGCAAAGCGATGATCGACAAGGGGGATGCTCTTCCCGTGACACGGCAATGCGATCTTCTGGATCTGAGCAGATCCGGCGTCTATTACACTCCGCTGCCTCTGAGCGTGAAGGACATGGAGCTTATGCGCCAGATCGATGAGATCCATTTGGCGTATCCGTTTTACGGAAGCCGTAAGATTCGCAACGAGCTGTGGGCAAGGGGCTATGACGTTGGTCGTGACAGGGTGCGCCGTCTGATGCGCCGGATGGGTATCGAGGCGCTGTACGTAAGGCCGAGACTCTCGTTGGCACATCCTGCACATGTGAAGCATCCCTATCTTCTCCGCGGCCTTGAGATCACACGGGCAAATCATGTGTGGGCCACCGATATAACCTACATCCCCATGGCAAAGGGGTTCTGTTATCTTGTAGCGATCATGGACTGGGCAAGCCGAATGGTTCTCTCCTGGCGGCTGTCCAACACGCTGGATAGCTCATTTTGCGTGGATGCTCTGGAAGAGGCGATCGCCAAGTACGGTTGCCCCGAGATCTTCAATACGGACCAGGGTAGCCAGTTCACCGCGGAAGCGTTTACAGACACTCTCCGTTCAAGAGGCATTTCAATCAGTATGGACGGCAAGGGCCGTTGGATGGACAATGTCTTTATCGAGAGGCTGTGGAAAAGTGTCAAGTACGAAGATATTTACCTGAAGGCCTATGGTTCAATGGCGGAGGTGAAGAAAGGGCTTGCCAGCTATTTCATGTTCTACAATGAAAAACGATGGCACCAAAACTTTGACAGGAAGACCCCGGCTATGGTTTACTTCAGCACTCAACCGCAGAAACAGGCTGCGGCATGACCATAAACCAGGAGCACTTTCCCACTTATAAATCCCTGTC
>JASEHH010000325.1 GCA_030017685.1 Thermodesulfobacteriota bacterium
ATCGTTTAGGGTTCTTCCGGGTTTTTAATGGGTGATAGTTTAGGGTAAAATGGCTCCAGGGAGGACTGGAGCCATGCAAGACACTGAACTTTACCGTTACTTGTTGGGCATTGAAAGACCTTGGACTGTGGAGCGGGTCACGTTGGATATGGAGAATCAGAGGGTAGATGTGTTGGTAACCCATCCGGAAGGGATCCGTTGGCCCTGTCCGGAATGTGGAGCCATGACATCCCTGTATGACCATGCTCCTGAGCGGGCGTGGCGTCATCTGGACAGTTGCCAGTTCAAGACGTTTCTTCATGCTCGTTCTCCCCGAATAAACTGTAGAGAGCACGGGGTACGGCAGGTGCGATTGTCTTGGGCGGAGGAGAGTTCTCGGTTCACGTTGTTGTTTGAGCGGTTGGCGATCGATGTGCTTCGGGAGTGTGACATCCTGGGGGCGACTCGGATTTTGCGGATCAGTTGGGACGAGGCGTGGCACCTCATGGAGCGAGCGGTCAAGCGGGGGTTGTTGGCCAGGGGACAGCGGGCGTGTCCCCGGATTGGTGTGGATGAGAAGTCGGTTGGGAAGGGGCACAAGTATCTGACGTTGGTTTGTGACCTGGATAAGGGGACGGTGGAGTATCTTGCCGATGATCGTCAGCAAGGGAGTCTGGATGGCTATTATCAAGGGCTTTCCGAGGAGCAACGGCAAGGAATTGAGGCCGTGGCCATGGATATTTGGGACCCTTACATTGCCTCGACGAAGGGCTATGTGCCGGAGGCGGAGGAGAAGATTGTCTTTGATCGTTACCATCTGATGACCCATATGGGTAAGGCCGTGGACACGGTGCGCAAGCGAGAGCATCGGGCGTTGCAGCAGGTGGGAGACGAGACGTTGACCAAGTCGAAGTATCTTTGGCTTTACAGTGAGGAGAACCTTCCGGAGAAGCACTGGGAGCGTTTTGAGGGATTGAAGGCCAGCCACTTGAAAACCGCTCGTGCCTGGGCGATTAAAGAGAGTCTTCGGGACCTCTGGAACTATACCCGGAAAGGATGGGCTTCTGCTCATTTCAAGCGGTGGTA
>JASEHH010000312.1 GCA_030017685.1 Thermodesulfobacteriota bacterium
CCATAAAGGATGTGTGCCAGATCTTTGGTTTTAAATCCAAGCAGACCTATTACCATGCCAAGGGCGTTTTGGAAGAGATTGGTTCTGTTGGTCTTTTCCCAAGAAAGACCGGGCCGAAAAGAAATTATGTAATGAGCGAGGAGCTTGTAACGAGGACCATTGAACTTCGCTTCCGCACTAACTGGAACATGTATGCCATCGGGGAAAAACTCCGAGAAGAAGGTTTCCCGGTTCGGGACCGCATGGTGGGGGAGATCTTCGAGAAATACCGGATTACGGTAAAAAAAACTCCAAAAAAGAGATTAGACAGAGATGCCGTCAATTCCTCACTCCGGAGAAAGTAGATGTCCTCAGTAAGAATAAGAAGGACGGGACAAATACAGTTGTGGTCACTCCTTCATCCATTCAGAAGGAGTTGGAAGAGAGGCTCAGGTCTGGTTTTACTTCTCCTTATGTGGGGGGACTGTTTTTGGTTCCCTATCATCTTCAACTGGGAAGTTGGGAGATGCTGAGCACCTTATTGCCTGACAAGATTGGTGGTATCCCACCCCCAAACCTGGGCTTACAGGTTATACATCATTCCCTTTATGGGATAAAGGGAACAAGGGAGTTAGATGAACTGAGAGAGTCCAGCTATGGTCTACTGAGTGGTTTGCCATTCATCTGTAGCCCCGTGACCGAGAATAGGTTTTTCAACCAAATACCGACAGCTCACTCGGAAGAATTCTTGTTAGAGATGGGTAAGAGACAAAAACAGCTCGGTTATCTGAAAGGCAACATCGTTAATACCGATGGCCACTCCATCCGCAGCTTCAGCCGGATGCATATGCCAAAGAGCTATCTCTCCAAGGAGAAGATATACGATAAGAGCATCAGGACATTCTGGACACAAGACCAGGGGACCAAAAACCCCATATTCTTGAAGGCATCCTACAGCGGGACTACGGTGAGCATGGCTGTCCCTGATCTTATGGACAAAACCCTGCAGATCCTCCAAAATCCTTTCCTTTCAGCGATGGATAAAGAACATTTCGTGGGCACTCTACTCAGCCAATTAGATGAGAAGGGAATTAGAGTGATCCTGCCCATGCGCAATTCTGATAAGAGGCTTAAAGAGATGGAGGCCATAGATGCCTCACAATTTACCCAAAGATTTGAGGGTCGAAGACTGGCCGATGTATTCACCTATCTCAAGGATTACCCCGATCCATTACGGTTCCTCGTTCTAAAGGTGAGAGAGGATGGTGAGACCAAATATGTGGGGTTCATCACCAACGATGTAAATATGACCCCCAGAGCCCTTCTCAAGATATACCGAAAAAGGTGGAGGATAGAGAATCTCTTCTCGGAATGTGATTTTCTCGGTTTCAATCTCCTGGTAAGCACGAACCTCAATGCCATCACAGCTAACCTGGCCTTGAAACTCATGGCCTTCAATTTAATGAGTGCCTTCCGCAACGATCTGGGCG
>JASEHH010000316.1 GCA_030017685.1 Thermodesulfobacteriota bacterium
ATTTAAGGTTCAAAACCGGACTTTTGGGAAGGCCGATTGTGGATATACGGTGTTGAAGACGAGTCTTTTTTCCCACCAGATTCGGAGGGTGATTGTCTGATGTCTCTTATTGGGAATGATGTGGATGTCCACGTCTTCGTAGGGATCGACCTTTGGGATGTGGATTGTTTGGTTCCACAGGGATATCTTTCGGTAGCCATCGGTAGTACGGCTTTCACGGAGGCAGAAGACGTCATCCCTGTGGGTATAAGGTGCGGGGATAATGAATGGTCGAAAGAGGCTCTTTCCTTCCTTTCCAGCTCTCACGAATCGATTGTGAGGGATTTCTTTAGTGGTGGAGTGGATCCGATGCCGGTTGTAGCGATCGACCTCCATTCGGAGCACCTCCTGAGCCTCATCGATTATCCGGATTCGTTCCATGGCACAGGTTCGGACAATCCGGTCCTGAAGCCACCGGTAAGGGCGTTCGACCTTCCCCTTGGCTTGAGGAGAGAGGGCATGCGTCACCTGCGAGCCCGCTGCTTGAACACATCGTTTCCACTGAGGGTTAACCTCATCTGTCTTCTTGTGTTGTTCGATCCAGATGCTATCCCCATGCGAGATGAACCTGAATACCCTCAGGCTATCCACATAGTACTGAAGCGGAACACCACAGGTCATCATGAGCTCCCGAGTTGCCTCGATATGAGCCCATGTTGATTCGCTTTCGACCAGTTTGGCATAGAGAAGATACCTGGAGTAATCATCCAGGGAGGTGATGAGCACCCACTTCTCTTGGGCAAACGGACTCCAGAGGTGGTGAGAAGCATCATGCTGGATCAGAGCTCCAACGGCAGTGGTGATCACCTCTCGATCATGAAGCTGGCGCTCCTTTTTCGGCTGATAACATCCATATTGCCTTGCTCGATGAATGATGGTTGGGAGAGATACATGAATCCCCTCTCTCTTAAGACGATCGCGGATGGCGGAGTAGTTGTAGGTCTGAATAGGAATCCGTGGATCGTCGACGAGACGGCGGTCGTCTAAGATGGCACTCTCAATCCTCTTCTCGGCACGTGGACTGATTCTTCTCCGGTTCTGTCGTTCATATTCGATAGAGAATGTCTCAGGGCTCTTGAGGTATCGTTTTCGCAAGTCAAAGAATACCGTTCGCTTGACACCCAGGAGATCCAAACCCTCTCTAACCGAAAGATTGCCATCGCTATACGCTTTCAAAATCACTCTTGCCTGCTCGGTGGTCAAGCGCTTGTGAAGTTGCATAGAAAACCCTCCTTTGAAGGAGGATTCTATGCCTCAAGACCAG